>DVJW01000086.1 GCA_018716505.1 Candidatus Faecaligallichristensenella faecipullorum
AATTCCGATAGCCAAAGCGGAGCGAACGTCAACTCCAAAACCGCTGGAGGGGGTAGGGGTGGCTTGGAGGGGCTTAGGGGGAACCATTACGGAAGGTTCCCCCTGGCCCCTCCATAAAATTGCTCCCCGCCAGGGGAATTTCGCTTCCCTTTGAAAAAGGGAGCCCAGCCTCCCCTTCAGAATTCACTTCCCCCATCCCCCGCAAGGACGGTCCGGGCTCATTTTCAGGCCCTTCGGATAAAAATCCCCCTTCCCATTCCCCCCAATTTCTGCCATAATAGAGCGGGAAACAAACCAAAACCCAAAGTGCGTTTCGGGAGGGACAAACCATGGAAATGCATCAACTGGACAAGCGGCTGGGCCGGATGCTGAGCGAGCTTCAGACCTTGGCCGTCATATCGAGCCTGCCCGTGGACGGGATCGAATGCGCGCCCCGGGACAGCCAGGACTTTAAGCCCTTTGAAAACGGCGGCGAATGGGCCCAGGACACCGAATGGGTGGATTTCAGGTTCACCCTGACCGTGCCCGATGGCTTTAAGGGCCAGCCCACCTTGCTGGTGCGCACCGGATTGGAGGCCGAATGGGAGGCGGTCAACCCCCAGTTCGTGGCCTGGGTAAACGGCCGCATCGAGCAGGCCTTTGACACCAAGCACACCGCTTTGGTGTTGCCCGGCGCCAAGCCCGGGGCAACCTACCAGATTTTCCTCCAGGGTTACGCGGCCAAGGGCGACAAAAAGGCCCGGCCCCCCAGGCTGCTTTTGACCTTGGCGGACCTGGATGACAACACCATGCAGCTCTATTACGATTTGGCCATGCCCTGGGAGGCGGCCTGCCTTTTGCCCGAGGGGGTGCGCGACCGGGAGCACACCCTGCAGATCCTGTCCCAGGCCCTGAACCTGTTGGATCTGCGCGAACCCCACAGCGAGGCCTACGACCAGGGGGTGAGCCGGGCCCGGAGCTTCATGGATCACTACTATCAGGAGAGAGCGCGCATCGAGCCGGAGAGCTATGCCGATTGCGTGGGCCATACCCATATCGACGTGGCCTGGCTGTGGGACCTTCATCAGACCCGCCACAAGGCGGTGCGCAGCTTCGCCACGGTGCTCAAGCTCATGGAGATGTACCCGGAGTACAAGTTCATGTCCAGCCAGCCGGTGCTGTATAAATTCGTCAAGCAGGACGCGCCCGAGCTGTACGAGCGCATCAAACAGCGGGTCAAGGAGGGCCGCTGGGAGGTGGAGGGCGGCATGTGGCTGGAGGCCGACTGCAACCTGACCTCGGGCGAATCCATGGTGCGCCAGCTGCTGCACGGCCACGAGTTCTTCCTGAAGGAATTCGGGAAGGAGAGCAAGGTGCTCTGGCTGCCCGACGTGTTCGGCTACAGCGCGGCCCTGCCCCAGATTTTAAAGAAATCCGGCATCGACTACTTCATGACCAGCAAGCTCAGCTGGTCCGAGTTCAACCTCTCGCCCTATGACACCTTCCAATGGAAGGGCATCGACGGCAGCGAGGTGCTCACCCACTTCACCCCGGCCCGGGAGCTGGAAAACGGAAACCACGAGGGGCTTTCTCATTTCACCACCTACAACGCCATGCTCAAGCCCTCGCAGATGGCCGGCGGATGGAAGCGCTTCCAGCAAAAGGCGCTGGACAACGAGTTTTTGGTATCCTACGGCTACGGCGACGGGGGCGGCGGCCCCACCGGCTGGATGTTGGAGAACGCCCGGCGCATGAAATATCCGCTGCCCGGCACCCCGGCGGTGCGCCAGATGCACGCCCGGGAATTCTTTGAAAACCTGGAAGGCCGGGTCAAGGGCGACCCGCTCCTGCCCAAGTGGGCCGGCGAGCTGTATCTGGAATACCATCGCGGCACCTACACCGCCATGGCGCGCAACAAGCGCTACAACCGCAAGATGGAGCTGGGCCTTCGGGAGGCCGAGCTGTGGTGCAGCTATGCCGCCAACCTCACCGGCATGGAATATCCGGCCCAGGCGCTGCACGACATCTGGGAAGACGTGCTGACCTTGCAGTTCCACGATATCCTGCCCGGCTCGTCCATCAAAAAGGTGTACGACGACGCCAAGGAGATCTACGAGCGGCGCAAGGGCGAGCTGGAGGCCATCCTGAATCAGGCCAAGTCCGCGCTCTCCGCCCTTTGCCCCGGGGATCTGGCCGCCTTTAACTCGCTGAGCACCGAACGGGACGACCTGATCTGGTTCGACGCGCCCCAGGGCGTGACCGCCCTGAAAAACGACCTGGGCGAGGTGTTCCCCGTCCAGCGGGTGGAGGGCAAATGCTGCGCCTTTGTGTGCAACCTGCGCCCCATGGGCATGACGCCCCTGTATTTTGCCGAGACGCCGGCGGAAGATTCGGGCATGTGGGCAGACGGCCAGGGCTTTGAGACCCCGATCTTCAAGGGCAGGTTCGATCCGGCCATGCGCATCGAGTCCCTCTACGACAAGCGCGCGGGCCGCATGGTGAACAAGCCCGGCCAGGTGCTGGGCCGCATGGTGTGCTATGAGAACAAGCCCCACAACTACGACGCCTGGGATATCAACATCTACTACAACCAGCGCCATTTTGAGGTGGACGGCCTGATCTCCTCGGAGCTGGTCTCCACCGGGCCGGTGCTGTCCATGTGGCGGGTGCGCTATCGCTACATGCACTCGGAAATCACCCAGGATATCTATGTGTATCGGGATCTGGACCGCATCGACTACGCGACCCAGGTGGATTTCAGGGAAAAGCAGTATCTGCTCAAGGCCCATTTCCCGGTGGACGTGTTCTACAACGAGGCCACCTATGACATCCAATACGGCAACGTCAAGCGGCCCACCCACAAGAACACCTCCTGGGATGTGGCCCGGTTCGAGGTCTGCGCCCACAAGTGGGCCGACGTGTCCGAGCCCGGCTACGGGGTGTCGCTGCTCAACGACTGCAAATACGGCCATTCCATCGACGAGGACGGCATGGCCCTGACCTTGCTCAAGAGCTCCACCCATCCCAACCCCGAGGCCGATCAGGAAATGCATGTGTTCACCTATTCGCTGATGCCCCATGTGGGCGATTGGCGCGAGGGCGGCACCGTGCCCATGGCCTATCAGCTCAATATCCCGGTCTCCACCATGCCCGCGGGCAAGGGCCAGGGCGCGCCCGCCTCTTTGGCCCGGGTGGACGAGGACGGGGTCATCATCGAGGCGGTCAAGCGCCAGCTGGACGGCAAAGGGCTCGTCATCCGGCTGTACGAATGCTACGGCCGGCGCACCCGGGCCAGGTTAAAGCTGGGCTTTGAGGTCAGGGACGCCGCGGAGTGCGATTTGATGGAGCGGATCACCGGCCCGGCGGAAATTTCGGGACAGGAGGTCGCCATGGAGCTCAAACCTTACGAAATCAAGACCTTCCTCTTCAACCGGTAACCAGAATTTAAAACTTTCACCCCGCGCGGAGAAAACCGGTTTCGGTATTTTCTCCGCGCTTTTTTGTACAATTGCCATATGAATTTTCGGCCCAAAGCGCCCAGTTTCACCACGAAAATAAATTTGTACATTTATAATCCTTATATGTTCATATCCTACAGTTTTAACACAAGATCGTTGACAGTCTCCACAATATCGCCTACAATAATTGTGAGGTTATGGAAGAAATGTTTCGTTATGATTATGTTACGGGAGAGAGGAGGGGCGGAGATGCCTACCATTTACGATCTGAGCAGGCAGTTGGGACTGGGCGTATCGACCATTTCCAAGGCGCTGAACGGGTACAGCGATGTGAGCGAAAAAACGCGGCAGCGGGTTTTGGAGGCCGCTCGGGAAATGGGTTTTCAACCCAACAGCAACGCCCAGGCTCTGAAGACCAAGCGCTCCCGGCTAATCGGCGTTCTGCATCAGGACATCCAGGGTGGAGGGCTGATGCATCCCCATTTCGGCACGATTCTGGAATTCTTCAGGAGGTCCGTGGAGGAGCACGGCTATGAGCTGATGCTGATGAACCAAAATACCGGGCGCAGGCGGCGCAGCTTTGTGGAGCAATGCCGCTATCGAAACTTTGAGGGCATGTTGATTATGGTGGCCGAACAAAACGATCCGGACGTGCAGCAGCTGATTGCCGGGGAAGTGCCCAAGGTGCTGGTGGACGCCGAATGTCCCGGCCAATGCTCGGTGCTTTCCGACAACGTGCAGGGCGGGATTCAGGCGGTGGAATACCTGTATGCCATGGGCCACCGGCGCATCGCCCATTTGGCCGCGCCGCTCAAAACCCTGGCCGGGGACGAGCGCATGGCCGGCTACCGCGAGGGCCTGACCCGGGTGGGGCTGAAATTCGAGCCCGAACTCACCATCGAGGCCCCGGGCTACCGGGTAAACGACGGGCGCACGGCCATGAGCGCGCTGCTTCGGCGCAGCGGGGCCTTCAGCGCGGTGTTCGCGGGCAGCGACAGCCTGGCCTTCGGGGCCATGGACGTGCTCAGGCAGCGGGGCATTCTGGTGCCCGAACAGATTTCCATCGTGGGCTTCGACAATCTGGACAGCAATATGATGAGCCTTTGGCCGCTGACCACCATCGCGCAAAACCGCGAGCAAATCGGGCGGATGGCGGCGGATATGCTGTTTAAGCAGATTTCGGGCCAGAGCCCGGAGGTCAAAAACCTGCGGCTTCCGGTGCAGTTGGTGGAGCGCACCAGTTGCACCCCATTGAAGCACAATTATTAAACCGTAGGCCCTTCCCCCGCATTGAACCCAATGCGGGGGGATTTTTTTGTTTACAAAGCAAAGCCCCGATTTGCGCGCTCAGCCCGCACTGGGCGCTTCCTGCCCGGGTTCTGTTTCGGATCCCGGCGGAATATACCGGCCCGGGCCGCAGGCTCCGGGCAAAAAGGGTTGCTTTCCTCAAAAAATTTATGGCAAATTTGTGGCTGGAAAGGTGAACCTTTTTCCGGCGCACCAGTCTAATAGATAAATCAGGAAAACCTGATCGAGTTGGGAGGGAAAAAAACATGAAGAAGCTATTGTGTATCCTGTTGTCCGCGCTGATGATGGCGCTTCCTCTATCTTCCCTGGCGGAAGAAGCCACGCCCGCGCCCTTTCAGGCTCAGGCGCTTACCACCGAAGAAAAGCTGGAGCAGATGATTCCGGTGCTGGACAGCTTTGCCAATACCATGGGCATCGAAGGGGAATATACCTATGACATCCAGCGCCCGGACTTTGTCTGGACCCAGCTGTATCTGATGGGCATGAACTGGGCGGATTGGTACGGCGAGATCACCCAGACCTCGGAGGAACTCGTGGTGCCCGCCTCGCTGATGCAGCGATTTGCCGCGGCCAGCTTTAACGCGCTCCAGGCCCTGCCCCAGATCCCCGGCTCCAACGCCGGCGGCGTTCAGGAGGATGTGGCCTTTATGGTGCCGATCCGCTACGACGCGGCCAGCGACAGCTAAATCCTGAATCCGTCGG
>DVJW01000087.1 GCA_018716505.1 Candidatus Faecaligallichristensenella faecipullorum
CTATGGCGGGGGCGGTTCGGCCTTTGCCGAACTGCTGTACAGTCTGGATCAATTGGACATTCCGCGCATCCGCTTTATGACCTCCCATCCCAAGGATCTTTCGGACGAGCTCATTGGCTGTTACGCCGAACTGAAGCATTTGTGCGGCCAGCTGCATCTTCCGGTTCAGGCCGGTAACGATCAGGTGCTTGAGGCCATGAACCGCAAATATACCCGGGAGCGCTATCTGAATCTGGTGGACAAGCTGCGCGCGGTGCGGCCGGATATTGGGCTCACCACCGACATCATCGTGGGCTTCCCCGGGGAAACCGAGGCCCAGTTCATGGATACGGTGTCCCTGATCGAGCGGGTGCGGTACGATTCGGCCTATACCTTTATCTATTCCCCGCGTCCGGGCACCCGGGCGGCCCGGATGGATGACCCGGTTCCGGCGGAGGAAAAGAGCCGGCGCATTCAGTTTTTGATCGACCGGCAGCAGAGCATCACCGGCGAAATTCTTGAAGATCAGCTGGGCAAGGTGGAGCAGGTTTTGGTGGAAGATCTTTCCAGCCGCAATGAGGGCCAGGTTTGCGGCAAGACCGGGCGCGGCCATATGGTCAATTTCCCGGGCGGAGCGGAGCTGATCGGGGGCATTTATCCGGTGCGGTTGATTTCTGCCGGGCGCAATACCCTGCGCGGCGAAATGGTTTGATAAGAAAATTTCAATACAAAAGGAGAAAGCGTTATGAACATGAATGTGATTTTTGAAAAGACCCGCGAACTGGGCGAGGCCATCAAGGCCAGCGAGGAATACACCCACATGAAGGAGATCGAGGCCCGGGCCCTGAAAAATGAGGACGCCGCGCTGACCATGGGCAAATATCTGGAGGCCAAGGGCGAGCTGGAGCAGATTTTGCAGACCGAGCATCCGGACGCCGCCAGAATGGCCGAGCTCTCCAACCAGATGGAGGAAATGCAACAGCGCCTTCAGATGATCGACGATATCATTCAGCTCAACCAGGCGCGGGAGGGCTTTACCAACTTAATCAATCAGGTCAACAGCGTGCTGCGCTTTATCGTGACCGGCGAGATGGATACCGAAGAGGCGGAGGGTGGATGCAGCGGTTCCTGCGCCAGCTGCGGCGGCGGATGCAACGTTCAGCACTAAAACCCAAGGCATAGGCGGGCCCTGGGAGCGGGGCGCGTATCTTACGGAGGAAAATTCATGGCCATAACCCCCATGATGCAGCAATACCTGGCCATCAAGGAGCAGTATAAGGACGCCATACTGTTTTACAGGCTGGGCGATTTTTACGAGATGTTTTTCGACGACGCCGAGCTGGTCTCCCGGGAATTGGAGCTCACGCTGACCGGAAAGGACTGCGGGCTCAGCGAACGGGCGCCCATGTGCGGCGTGCCCTTTCATTCGGCCGATGTGTATGTGGCCCGGCTGATTGAAAAGGGCTATAAGGTGGCCATCTGCGAACAGATGGAGGATCCAGCCCTGGCCAAGGGCCTGGTGGAGCGCGCGGTCATCCGGGTGGTTACCCCGGGCACGGTCATTGAGAGCAATATGCTGGACGAGCACAAGTCCAGCTATATTCTTTCCCTGTACCTGGTCAAGGACAAAGCGGGCATCGCCTTTTCGGATGTGTCCACCGGTGAATTTTACGCCTATCAGTTTTCCGGCGCGCGAGGACGTCTGAGCGACGAGTTGAGCCGCATCGCGCCCCGGGAGATCCTCTGCAACGACCCGGCGCTGGCCATGACCTTGGCGCCCGCCATACCGGTGAAGGTGACGGCGTATGACGGGGAGGCCTTTGATTTTTCCCGGGCAGGGGATCAATTGCTTCAGCATTTTCAGGTCAAGGGCCTGGAAGAGCTGGGGCTGGGCAAGCAAAAGATGGCGGTTTCGGCTGCGGGCGCGCTGATGAGCTATCTGAACGAAACCCAGAAAAACGCCCTGATCCACATCCTGTCGGTCAGGCTGTATCAGGCTGAGCGCTATTTGACGCTGGACCGGGTGGCCGCGGCCAATCTGGAGCTCACCGAATCCCTGAGGGGCCGCAGCCGGCGCGGTTCGCTTTTGTGGACCTTGGACAACACCGTAACCAGCATGGGCAGCCGCATGCTCAGGCGTTGGATCGAACAGCCGCTGCAAATTCGCTCGGAAATCGAATCCCGCCTGGACGCGGTGGAGGCGCTCAAGGAAGACCTGATGACCCTTCAGGAAATTCGGGAAGCGCTGGATCCGGTGTATGACATCGAGCGTTTGCTCAGCAAGATCGCCTACGACACCATCAACGCCCGGGATTGTCTGGCCCTGTTGCGCTCGCTCAAGGCGGTGCCCGCCCTGGTCAATCTGGTGATGGGGAAAAAAGAAGTCGGGCTGTTGGGCGAGATCCTGCGCCAGATGGATCCCCTCCGGGATGTGGAAACGCTGTTGGAAAGCGCCATTTCCCCGGACGCGCCCATTTCGGTGCGCGAGGGCGGGCTGATCCGGGAGGGATACAACGCCGAGTTGGACAAACTGCGCAGCGCGGCCACGGACGGCAAGACCTGGATCGCCGAATTGGAGCAAAAGGAGCGGGAGGCCACCGGCATTAAGAACCTGAAGGTGGGCTTTAACCGGGTATTCGGCTTTTATATCGAGGTCACCAAGTCCTTTTACGACCTGGTGCCCTATCGCTACACCCGGAAGCAGACCTTGGCCAACTGCGAACGCTATATCACCGAGGAACTAAAGGAAATCGAAAAGACCGTGCTGGGCGCCGAGGAGAACGCCACCCGGTTGGAGTATGAGCTGTTCCTGGAAATTCGGGAGCAGCTCAAGGCTGCGCTCAGCCGGCTTCAGCGCACTTCTCAGGGCATCAAGACTTTGGACGCCCTGCAATCCCTGGCCCAGGTGGCCTCGGAGAACAACTATGTAAGGCCCTCTCTCAATGAGGACGGGGTGTACGATATCCAGGGTGGACGGCATCCGGTGGTGGAAAAATCCCTGGGCAGCGGGGAATTTGTGCCCAATGACACCCTGCTCAATCAGGAAGGCCGCCTGATGATCATCACCGGCCCCAACATGGCGGGCAAGAGCACCTACATGCGCCAGGTGGCGCTGATTGTGCTCATGGCCCATATGGGCAGCTTTGTGCCCGCGGATTCGGCCAATATCTCCATTACCGACCGCATCTTCACCCGAATCGGAGCCTCGGACGACTTGTACTCCGGCCAGTCCACCTTTATGGTGGAGATGAGCGAGATGGCCACGATTCTCAAGTACGCCACCCCCAAGAGCCTGTTGATTCTGGATGAGGTGGGGCGGGGTACCAGCACCTTTGACGGGCTGTCCATCGCCTGGGCCGCGGTGGAGCATATCGCGGATTTGAAAAAGTGCGGAGCGCGCACCCTGTTCGCCACTCATTATCACGAGCTTTCCGAGCTGGAAGGGCGGTTGGATGGGGTGGTAAACTACCGGATAACGGCCATGGAAAGGGGAAACGAGATTATCTTCCTGCGCAAGATCGTCAAGGGCGGCGAAGATCGCTCCTATGGCATCGCGGTGGCCGGGCTGGCCGGGCTGCCGGGTTCGCTACTGGCCCGGGCGCGCCAGATTATGGCCAGGTTGGAAGTGGCCGACGAGGGTAAAAACTCCATCGGTCAAAACATTCTGGACAGCAAAAAGAACGCGGGGGACCGCCAAGTGGCGCTTACCGATTTCGAGCCCATGGAGCTGGTGGAGGAGATTCGCGCCATGGACGTGCTCAGCATGTCGCCCATCGACGCGCTGAACGCCCTGTTTCATTTGAGCGAAAAGGCCAGAAAAATCTAAAGCCGGCAACAGATATAAAAAGGAGGAAAGCCCATGCCCATTCGGGTTCTGGACGCCGCGACGGTGGGACGCATCGCCGCGGGCGAGGTGGTGGAGCGCCCTTCATCGGTGGCCAAGGAGCTCATTGAAAACGCGCTGGACGCGGGCGCCACCTCCATTACCGTGGAGGTCAAGGACGGAGGGATCGGCTACCTCAGGGTAACGGACAACGGATGCGGAATCCCCGCGGATCAGGTAAAATTGGCCTTTCAAAATCATGCCACCTCAAAGATTCAGAGTGAGGAGGACTTAAACGATATCCGCACTTTGGGCTTCCGGGGCGAGGCATTGCCCTCCATTGCCTCGGTGGCCAAGGTCACCCTGACCACCCGGGCCCGAAACGCGGAAAGCGGGGTCCGGCTCATTGTGGAGGGCGGCGAATTCAAGGATATAAAGGAACACGGCTGCCCGGAGGGCACCACCTTTATCGTGCGCGATCTCTTTTACAATACCCCGGTGCGGCGCGGTTTCCTGAAAAAACCGGCCGCCGAGTTCGGCGCGGTTTCGGATATGGTGTCGCGCATGATCCTGGGCAACCCCGGGGTTTCCATCCGCCTGATCAACAACGAGCGCACGGTGTATCACAGCTTTGGGGACGGCAATCTGCGCCACGCCGCGCTGGCCGTGTATGGCCGGGAGACTGCCAAGAAACTCATCGAACTGGACGCGTCCTCCGGGGGGCTCAGGATTTCCGGGCTCATCGGGGTGGGCGAATGCGGCCGCTCCAATCGGGGACAGCAGTCGTTCTTTGTCAACGGCCGGGTGGTGCGGTGCGCGCTGTTGACCCAGGCGTTGGAACAGGTATGCAAATCCCGGGTGACCATCGGGCAATTTCCCATGTGCGCGCTGCATGTAACCTTGCCGCCCCATTCGGTGGACGTCAACGTGCATCCCAACAAGCTGGAAGTGCGCTTCCGCGACGAGATGAGCATGCGCCAGGGCGCCGAGGCGCTGATACAAAAGGCCTTTGAGGGCGAGCGGCTGTTGGACGTGGCGCGGGCCATGCAGGATGACACGGAGCCCATGGAAAAGGCCAGCGTGCAGCTGGCCGTGGCCCCCGAGGTGACCGAGATTTCCCGGGAAAACCCGGAAAAACCCGCGCCCGTGGTGTTGCCGGTGGAAAGCGTGCGCATGGATCCGCCGCCCGCGCCGGATTTTCCCCTCAGGGAAAGGCGCGCGCCCCAGGCCGGGCGTACAGACGCCGTTCAGCTGGCCTACGGCCGGGTTATGGAATCCGCCCGGGGCGGGCAGTCGCTCCGGGAGCCCGGAGCCCGCACGGTGCCCATGCGTGTGGCTGAGCCTGAGGCAGACAGCCGTCCCCTGGAATCGGTGGAGCCGGTGGAACCCCCAAAGGCGCCTGCGCCCAATCTGCGCATCATCGGCGTGGCGTTTCAAACCTATATTATTGTGGAATGCGGGGACAGGCTGTTTATGATCGACCAGCACGCGGCCCACGAGCGCATTCTCTATGAAAAATACCGCAAACAGCTGGAAAGCGGCACGGCCAGCCAACAGCTGCTGGCCCCCATGATCGTGGCCATGTCCCCCAGGGAGCGGGCGCTTTTGATGGACAACCGGGCGCTTTTAATGGAGGTGGGCTACGACGTGGAGCCCTTCGGCGAGCGGGATATCCAGGTGCGCAGCGTGCCCCATGTGCTGGGTCAAGCCGAGCTCAAGCCCCTGTTCGCAGGCCTGGTGGACCGGCTGGACCAGCTGAAGAGCGCCACCTTGGACCGGCGGCGGGATGAGGTCATCCAGGCCTCGTGCAAACACGCGGTCAAGGGCGGGGATGTGCTCAGCGATTTGGAAATTTCCGGATTGGTTGAGCAGATGCTTTCCACCGGTTCGCCGCCCACCTGTCCCCATGGCCGCCCGGTGATGTGGGTCTTGAGACGGTATGATTTGGAAAAGCAATTTAAACGGATTCAGTAGGAAAGAGGGGAGCGGCCCATGGATAGACCGCCTTTGATCGTTATCGGCGGGCCCACCGCCTCGGGAAAGAGCGCCTGCGCGGTGGAACTCTGCCGCATAATTCAGGGGGAAGTGGTGTCCGCCGACTCCATGCAGCTCTATCAGGGCATGGATATCGGCACCGCCAAGCCGGATCCGGCCGAAATGGGCGGCATTCCCCATCATCTGCTGTCCATAGCCCCGCCCACCCAGCGCTTTTCCGCCGCGGCCTTTGCCCAGTTGGCCCACAAAGCCATGGGAGAGATTCGCGCGCGCGGCAAAATGCCGGTGCTGTGCGGGGGAACCGGGCTGTACATCAACGCGGTCACCCGGCCCATGGGCTTTGCGCAAAACCAGGGGGACGAGGCGCTGCGAAGTCAATTGGAAGCCCGGGCGGCGGATGAGGAAGGACGGCGGGCGCTGCATGAGGAGCTCAGAGCCATCGATCCCAAAACCGCCGGGCGCCTACATCCCAACGATATAAGAAGGGTGATTCGGGCGCTGGAGGTTTATCAGCTGACCGGCAAGACCATGAGCGAATTGGCCGAGGAGGATCAGCGGCGTCCCGACCTGTACAAAGCCGCGTTTTTTGCCCTGGATTTTCCCAGGGAGGTTCTGTATGAGCGCATCGACCGCCGGGTGGACGAGATGGTGCGGCGCGGCTTGGAGGACGAGGTGCGCACCCTCTTAAAGGGTGGGCTTTCGGAAAATTGCACGGCCATGCAGGCGCTGGGCTATAAGGAAATGGTCTGGGCCATCCGGGGGGAGATCAGCATGGAGCGCGCGGTGGAGCTCATCAAGCAGGGCTCGCGAAATTATGCCAAGCGCCAGCTCACCTGGTTTCGCAGGGACGCGCGGGTCCAGTGGATCGGGGCAAATGGACGTTCCGCCCGGGATGTGGCCGAAGAAATGGCCCGGCGCGCCCGGCAGGCCGGGGTGCTGGAAGATTAAGACCGGCCGGGCCAAACGAGTATAAGACGATTTCAATCTAAGGAGATGGAATGAACCATGGGTATTCCCATGAGAAATATTTCCCAGGAAGTGACCTGCTTGGTGGATCAGGCCGAGGCGGATTGTCAGGCGGTATTTCAGAAGATAGACCGGATGGAACGCATCAATACCCGAAAGGTGCTTTCCGCCTTTCAAAAATACCGGGTTTCCGCCCGGCATTTCGCCGGAACCACCGGCTATGGCTATGATGACATTGGCCGGGACACTTTGTCCAACATTTTTGCCGAAGTGCTGGGCTGCGAGGCCGCTTTGGTGCGGCCCCAGATTGTGTCTGGCACCCATGCGCTGGCCCTGTGCCTGTATGGGGTGCTCAGGCCCGGAGACAATATGCTTTCGGCCGCCGGAAAGCCCTATGATACCTTGGAAGAGGTGATCGGTCTGGCCGGCACGCCGGGCGCGGGCTCTCTGAAGGACTACGGAATCGGCTACCGCCAGGTGGAGCTCACCCCGCAGGGAGAAATGGATATCGAGGCCATCCTTGCGGCCATGGACGAGCACACCCGGTTGGTGCTGATTCAGCGTTCCCGGGGCTATGACTGGCGGCCTTCGCTGTCCATTCATCAGATCGAGCAGGCGGCCGGGGCCATTCATGCGGCCTATCCCGACGCCTGCGTGATGGTGGATAACTGCTACGGGGAATTTACCGACGAAAAGGAGCCCACCCAGTTGGGCGCGGACCTGATGGCCGGATCGCTGATTAAAAATCTGGGCGGCGGACTTGCGCCCACCGGCGGCTATATCGCGGGCCGGGCGGATTTAATCGAGAAAATCAGCTACCGGCTTACCTCGCCCGGCATTGGCGCCGAGGTGGGCAGCAACGCGGCCGGCTATCAGCCCTATTATCAGGGTCTGTTCATGGCCCCTCATGTGGTGGCCCAGGCCATCAAGACCGCGGTTCTGGCCTCGCGGGTGTTTGAAAAGCTGGGATTCCCGGTGAATCCCGCCTATGACGAGCCGAGAAACGACATCATTCAGGCCATACGCTTTGAGGATGCGGATAAACTCATCGCCTGCATTCAGGCCATCCAAATGGCCTCTCCGGTGGACAGCGAAGCCCTGCCCGAGCCCTGGGCCATGCCGGGCTATCAGGATCAGGTGATCATGGCCGCGGGCACCTTTGTGGCCGGCGCTTCCATCGAGCTCAGCGCGGACGCGCCCATCCGGCCGCCCTATGTGGCCTATTTGCAGGGGGGCCTGACCTATGCCCACGGCCGCACCGGGGTGGAATGTGCGGTGGAGCATCTGTTGGAAAAGGGATTAATCGGCGGCTTCTAACTTGTCAACCGGCGGGCCGCCTATAAAAAAGGGGGAGTTTGGAATGAAACGGTTTCGACTGAGGGCTGGGCGCGGGATATGCTGGGTGCTTGTGGTGCTGCTGGTTTTCTGTTCAATTCCCGCCCAGGCGGCCAAGTCGCCCTATATCGGGGTGATTCACATTGAGGGGACCATTGAGGACAGCACCTCCAACTATGAGTACGATCATTCAGGTACCCTGGAAGCCATTGAGAAGCTGGTGGATGACGAGGACAACAAGGCGCTCTTGCTGTATTTAAACAGCCCGGGCGGCGCGATTTACGAGAGCGACGAGCTTTACAACGCGGTTTTGAGCTACAAACAGCGCACCGACCGGCCGGTGGTGGCCTATTTGGCCCAGACCGCCACCTCGGGCGCCTACTATGTGGCCTGTGCGGCGGATCAGATCTATGCCCACCGGATGAGCATCACCGGCTCCATCGGCATCATCATGGAGATTGAGGATTATTCTGAGCTCATGGGGAAGTTGGGCATCAAGAGCCATTTGGTGGTCAGCGGGCCCAATAAGGCGGTGGGCGGCACTCAGCCGGTGACCGGCGAACAGTTGGCCCTGTATCAGCAGATCACTGATGAAAGCTATGAAATCTTCCTGGATGTGGTGTCCCAGGGCCGGAATAAGCCGGTGGAGGAGATTCGTCCCCTGGCCGACGGCCGGATCCTGAGCGCCAAGCAGGCGCTGAACGCGGGTTTAATCGACAAAATTGCGGATTATCAGGCCACCCAAGACGCCATGTTGGCCATGGACGGGCTGTATATGTGCGAGTTTACCGACTGCACCCCGGGCAGCGACAGCTATTATGGCGGCGGGCTGCTGGATCAGCTCAAATGGCTGTTGGGTGTATGCAGCGAGGCCGTTGAGGCGGGCGCTTCGGGACATAACGTTCGAATTGCTTTTGAGTAATAAGGCCAAAGTGCCGGGGCCGTGTTCGCGCGGCGCCGGCCGTTTCTGCAATTGGGTCAATCCACCAAGATATCATAGTAACGGGCGCATTGAGCGCGGAGGCGAGGCAATATATGGCGGAGGAAATTCTGGGGCATATTCATTCCATGGAGAGCTTTGGCGCGGTGGACGGGCCGGGCATACGGTGCGTATTGTTTTTGCAGGGCTGCCCGCTTCGGTGCAAATTTTGCCACAACCCGGACACCTGGCCCGCCCAGGGCGGTCAGAGCATGACCCCTGAGCAGGCCATCCGGCGCGTTATCCGCTATAAGCCCTATATTCAAAAGACGGGCGGCGTGACCCTTTCCGGGGGCGAGCCGCTCTTGCAGAGCGCGTTTTGTTTGGAGTTCGCGCGATTGGCCCATCAAGAGGGCCTGCATGTGGCGGTGGATACCTCGGGCGCGCTGCCGTTGGATAAGGTTGAAGAGGCCGTGCGGGAGGCGGATCTGCTGCTGCTGGATATCAAGGCCATGGACGCGGAGGTTTGCCGTTCCCTCACCGGGCAGGATAATCAAAACGCCTTGGCGCTGTTAAACTGGTGCGAGGAAAACCATAAGCCGGTCTGGATCCGGCATGTGCTGGTGCCCGGGATCACCCTAAAGGACGAATTGTTGAGCGCCTTGGCCCGGCATATCGCGCATTTCCAATGCGTGGAAAAGGTGGAACTCTTGCCCTTTCACAAATTGGGCGAGCAAAAATGGGCCAATTGCGCCGCGGCCTATGAGCTGTACGACACCCCTGAGCCCACGGAAGAGCAGGTTCAAAGGGCCAAACAAATCTTTCGGGACGCGGGCATAGAAATTGAGTGATGGAGGAATAAAAAATGTTGCGAAGTCAACAGGTGCGCGCCATTGCGCCGGAAATGGACCCGCTTAGGGTGGGCATGGGCTGGAAGGTGGAGGAACTTTCCAGGCCTCAGATCATGATTGAAAGCACCTTTGGAGACAGTCATCCGGGCAGCGCGCATCTGCTGCGGCTGGCGGATGAGGCGGCGGCCGGAGTATATCAGGCGGGCGGCCGGGCGGCGCGCTATTTTGCCACCGACATTTGCGACGGCATGGCCCAGGGGCACGACGGCATCAACTATTCCCTGGCATCCCGGGATGCCATAGCCAATTTGATTGAAATTCACGAAAAGGCCACGCCCTTCGACGCCGGGGTATTTATCTCCAGCTGCGACAAGGCGGTGCCCGCCCATTTGATGGCCATTGGCCGGCTGAATATACCGTCCATCGTCATGACCGGCGGGGTGATGGCCGCGGGCCCCAATCTCTTGACTTTGGAGCAAATCGGCATGTACAGCGCCATGTATGAGCGGGGCGAGATCAGTTTTGAACAATTAGAGACCTATAAACATCAGGCCTGTCCCTCCTGTGGCGCCTGTTCCTTCATGGGCACGGCCTCCACCATGCAGATCATGGCCGAGGCGCTGGGCCTCATGCTGCCGGGCAGCGCGCTCATGCCCGCCACCTGCGAGGATTTGCCGGCGGCCGCCCGCCGCGCCGGTGAGCAGGCCATGGCCCTGGCCCGGAGCGGACTGTGCGCCCGGGATATTGTGACGCAGAAGTCCTTTGAAAATGCCATTATGGTGCATGCTGCGGTTTCGGGCAGCACCAACGCGCTGCTGCATCTGCCCGCCATTGCCCACGAATTTGGCGTTGAGCTCAGCGGGGATACCTTTGACCGGCTCCATCGGGGGGCGCATTACCTGCTGGATATCCGGCCCACCGGCAAATGGCCGGCCGAATTCTTCTATTACGCGGGCGGCGTGCCGGCCATCATGCGGGAGATCCGGTCCATGCTGCATCTGGAGGTCATGACGGTCACCGGAAAGAGCTTGGGCGAAAATTTGGAAGAACTGGAGCACAACGGCTATTATGAGCGGTGCAACCAGCTGCTAAAGCCCACCGGGCTCAAGCGCACCGACATCATTCGGGAATTTGACCACCCGCTGGGCAGCGACGGGGCGATTGCGGTTCTGAAGGGCAATTTGGCCCCGGAGGGCGCGGTCGTCAAACATACCGCCGCGCCCAAGGCCATGCATCAGGCAATTCTGCGGGCGCGCCCCTTTGACAGCGAGGAGGAGGCCATTGACGCGATTTTAAAGAAGCGCATTCAGCCCGGGGACGCGGTGTTCATTCGCTATGAAGGACCTCGTGGAAGCGGCATGCCCGAAATGTTTTATACCACCGAGGCCATTTCTTCGGATCCCGAGCTGGCCGCGTCCATCGCCTTGCTCACCGACGGACGGTTCTCCGGGGCGTCCAAGGGCCCGGCCATCGGTCATATCTCCCCGGAGGCTGCCCAGGGCGGGCCCATTGCCCTGGTGGAGGAGGGGGATTTGGTGAAGATCGACATCCCCAACCGCAGCCTGAGCCTGATCGGGGTGGCGGGGGAAGAAAAGTCTCCTGAGGAAATGGAAAAAATTCTGGAAGTCAGGCGCGCCCATTGGAGGCCCAAGGCCTCCAAGGTGGAGCGGGGCGTGCTGGCCTCGTTTACCCGGAGCGCGGTTTCGCCCATGCGGGGCGGCTATATGGAACAGGAACCCTCGCTCTGATTTGCTTTGAATGGAAAGGAGAACACAAATATGCAGCGGATTTATAAAGATGTTTCGGAGCTGGTGGGCAATACCCCACTCATGGAGTTGACCGGCTATGAGCGGCGCCATGGGCTCAAGGCCCGGCTGGCCGCAAAACTGGAATGCATGAACCCGGCGGGCAGCGCCAAGGACCGGGTGGCCCGGGCCATGATCCTGGACGCCGAGGAAAAAGGGCTTTTAAAGCCGGGCGCCACCATCATTGAACCCACCAGCGGAAACACCGGCATCGGACTGGCGGCCATGGCCGCGGCCCGGGGATACAAGGTCATCCTGACCATGCCCGAAACCATGAGCATGGAACGGCGCAAGCTGCTTCAGGCCTATGGCGCCCAGTTGGTGCTCACCCCGGGGGCCAAGGGCATGGCCGGGGCCATTGAAGAGGCCGAGCGGCTGCATCGGGAGACGCCGGGCTCCATCATCCCGGGACAATTTGAAAACCCGGCCAACCCCCAGGCCCATTACGAGACCACCGGCCCTGAAATTTGGCGGGATACCCAGGGCGAAGTGGCGATTTTTGTGGCCGGTATCGGCACCGGCGGCACCATCAGCGGCACCGGGCGCTATTTAAAACAGATGAATCCCAACATCCGGATTGTGGGCGTGGAACCCGCGCGCTCGCCCCTCATCAGCCAGGGCAAGTTTGGCCCCCACGGCCTGCAGGGCATCGGTGCGAATTTCATCCCGGATAACCTGGATCGTTCGATCTATGATGAAATCATCACCGTTACCGATGAACAGGCCTATGCCGCGGGCCGGGAAATCGCCCAGGGCGAGGGCGTATTGGTGGGCATCACTTCAGGCGCGGCGGTTTACGCGGCGAAGGTGTTGGCCCAGAGGCCGGAAAATGAGGGCAAGCTGATCGTGGCGCTGCTGCCCGATACCGGCGAGCGCTATCTTTCCACCCCCATGTTCGCGGAATAAGGCGCAGAACAGACCGGAGTTTTATTTGAACTCCGGTCTGTTTTTCTGCAATGTGTTAAAAATCGAAATATTTTAACACATCACTTGACTAAAGTGGTAAAGTGTTTTATACTATTGCCATAAGCGGAAAGGAGCGTGCCGAAAATTTGGAGCAGTTTATCGATAGCCTGCGCAAGGAAGAGCGCATCACGCTGCGTCTCAGGCAGTTGTATGAGCGGTTGAATTACCGGAAATTCCGGATGCGCAAGTTTGAGGAATATCAGCTGTACGCGGATAACAAAAACTTTTTAAAGAGCGAAAATGTGATCACCTTCCACGATTTGGATGGCCGGCTGATGGCCTTAAAGCCCGACGTCACGCTGTCCATCGTTAAAAATACCAAGGCGGATCTGGAGCATTCCGAAAAGCTCTATTATATCGAAAACGTGTACCGCCTGAGCCGGCATAACCACGAATACCGGGAGATCAGTCAGATGGGCCTGGAGTACATTGGCCGGGTGGATGAATATGCGGCCCTGGAAGTGGCGCATCTGGCCATGGAGAGCCTGAAAGCCATTGATCAGCGCTTTGTGCTGGAGTTCAGCCATATGGGCTTTATTTCCGGATTGCTGGACAACATCAATCTGGACTCCGAGACGCGGGGGCAGGTTATTGATTGCATCCGCAGCAAAAACGCCCATGAGCTCAAGCGAATCCTGGCTCAAAGCGGGGTTTCCAGCTTTTATGCCGGGCGCATAGAGCGCTTGCCCGGACTGTACGGCGGTTTTGAACCGGTGCTCAAAAGCGCCCGGGAAATCGCGGTCAACGATACCATGGCCCAAGCCTTGGACGAGCTGCAAAAGCTGTACGCCGCCCTGAGCCGGCTCGCGGACGCTTCCACGCTCAGGCTGGACTTCTCTTTGATCAATGATATCGACTATTACAACGGCATGATCTTTCAGGGCTATGTGGAAAAGGTGCCCCAGGCGGTGCTGTCGGGCGGCCGGTACGATCTGCTGCTCCGAAAAATGGGCAAGCAGGCCCAGGCCCTGGGCTTTGCGCTGTATCTGGACGAGCTGAACCGCTGTTATCCCACCCAGCGTGATCTGGATGTGGATGTGCTGGCGCTTCGGGAAAACGGGGACGAGGCCGGGTTTGCGGCCGCGGTTTGGGCGCTCTGTCAAAGCGGCCTGAGCGTACGGGCCGAAAATGAGTTTTGCGGGGAGATTCGCTATAAAAAGCTGATGCGCTATCAGGATGGCGCGCTCAGGGAGGTGAACGAGGATGCTTAACATCGCGCTGCCCAAGGGCAGACTGGGCGACAAGGTGTACAGGCTGTTCTCGGAGATGGGCTATGATTGCCCCTCGATAAACGAGGACAACCGCAAGCTGGTCTTCACCAACGAGCGCAACGGGGTGAGCTACCTGTTGGTCAAGCCCTCGGACGTGGCCATCTATGTGGAGCATGGCGCGGCGGACGTGGGGGTTGTGGGCAAGGATGTGCTGCTGGAAGGCGGAAACGATGTCTACGAACTGATGGATTTGCATTTGGGCAAATGCCGCATGGCCGTGGCCGCGCCCAACGATTATGTGGACGATCCCAACGGAATCTTGCGGGTGGCCACCAAATACCCGAACATCGCCAAGAACTATTACCGCTCGCTCAACCGCGAAATCGACATCATCAAGCTCAACGGTTCCATTGAGCTGGCCCCCATATTGGGGCTCAGCGATGTGATTGTGGATATTGTGGAGACCGGAAGCACCTTGCGGGAGAACAACCTCAAGGTGGTGACCGAGTTTTTGAACATCAGCGCGCGGTTTATCGCCAACAAATCCAGCTTTAAATTTAAAAGCGAGATCATTGAACAAATGCTGAGCCGGCTGAAGGAGGCTGTTTCCCATGATTAAGATTTATCAGTATGCGGATATGAACCCGGAGGAGATCTTTAACCGCAAGGTGGAACAGAACGACGAGGTGGAGGCCATTGTGGCCGGGATCATCGACCGGGTGCGCAAAGAGGGCGACGCGGCGCTGACGGATTACGCCTGGCAGTTCGATCATTGCCGCCTGGATGCCCTGGAAGTCAGCGACGAGGAGATTCAGGCCGCCTTTGAGCGCACGGACAAGGAATTTATCAAGACCTTGGAAATGGCCGCCCAGAATATCCGCGCCTTTCACAGCCGCCAGATCCGCAAAAATTTCATGATCAACGACCAAGAGGGCGTGGTGTTGGGCCAAAGGGTAATGCCCATTGAAAAGGTGGGCCTGTATGTGCCGGGCGGCACGGCCAGCTATCCCTCCACCGTGCTCATGGACGCCATACCGGCCCAGTTGGCCGGGGTGAAGCAGATCATCATGGTCTCCCCGCCCGACAAGGAAGGGAAAATTGCCGATCCCATACTGGCCGCGGCCAAGGTGGCCGGGGTCAACCGGATCTTCAAGGTGGGCGGCGCCCAGGCGGTGGCCGCGCTGGCCTACGGCACCCAGAGCGTGCCCAAGGTGGACAAGATCGTGGGCCCGGGCAATATTTTTGTGGCCACGGCCAAGCGGCGGGTGTTCGGAGTGGTGGATATCGACATGATCGCCGGGCCCAGTGAAATTCTGGTGTTGGCCGACGGAAGCTGCAATCCGGCCTATGTGGCCGCGGATATGCTGTCCCAGGCCGAGCATGACAAACTGGCCTCCGCGGTGCTGGTCACCGACAGCATGGAGCTGGCCCAGGCGGTGCAGGCCCAGTTGGAAATTCAAATTCCCAAGCTGGCCCGCGCCGAAATCGCCCGCACCTCCATTGAAAACAACGGCAAGATCATCGTATCGGACAGCATGAGCCAGGCGATTTCCATCAGCAACCTCATCGCCCCCGAACATTTGGAAGTCTGTGTGGACGATCCCTTCGCCTGTTTAAACGCCATAACCAACGCGGGCTCGGTTTTCCTGGGCAAGAATGTGCCCGAGGCCCTGGGCGATTATTTCGCGGGGCCCAACCATACCTTGCCCACCAGCGGCACCGCCCGCTTTTCTTCCCCGCTTTCGGTGGACGACTTCGTGAAAAAGTCCAGCTTTATCTATTACACCAAAGAGGCGCTGGGCAAGGTGCAGGACCGGGTGGTGGATTTCGCCATGCGCGAAGGCCTGCAGGGGCATGCCAATTCGGTGGCCATCCGCTTTCGAGAGGAGGAATGAGCCGTGAGCCGCTTTCTCTCTTCGCGCTTTGCGGATATTGAGCCTTATACCCCGGGCGAACAGCCCCAGGATATGCAGTATGTGAAGCTGAACACCAATGAAAATCCCTATCCGCCGGCGCCGGGCGTAATTCGGCTCATCAATGAGGCCCAAACCAGCCGGCTCAATCTGTATTCCGATCCCACAGTGGAGCCGCTGATTCAGGAGTTGGCCCGGTTTTACAAGCTGAGGCCCGGCCAGATTTTTGCGGGCAACGGCTCGGACGAGGTGCTGGCCTTTGCATTTCTGGCCTTCTGCGACCGGGAGCGCAAGGTGTGCTTTCCCGAGATTTCATACGGATTTTATAAGGTGTTCGCCCGGCTGTTTAACCTGGACGACGCCCGGGCCATACCGCTGAAGGCGGATTTCTCCATTGATCCCGAGGATTATGTAAACTGCGGCCGGAATGTGGTCATTGCCAACCCCAACGCGCCCACCGGGCTCAGCCTTTCGGTTCAGCAAATCGAGCGCATCGTGAAGACCAATCCCGGCTATGTGGTGATCGTGGACGAGGCGTATGTGGACTTCGGGGGCAAGAGCTGCCTGGAGCTGATTGAAAAGTATGATAACCTTTTGATCGTCCGCACCTTTTCCAAGTCCCGCTCGTTGGCCGGGGCGCGGTTGGGCTTTGCCATGGGGGCGGAGGGCTTGATCGAGGACTTGAACCGCATGAAGTTCTCCTTTAACCCCTATAACATCAACCGGCTCACCATGCTGGCCGGGGTGGAGGCCGTAAAAGACCGGACCTACTTTGAAGATTGCCTGAAGAAAATCATCAAAACCCGGGAGGAGAGCGCGTTGCATCTTATGGAGATGGGCTTTGAGGTGTTGCCCTCCAAGGCCAATTTCCTGTTTGCCCGCCACCCGGCTCTGAAGGGCGAGGCCTATTACCGGGCGCTCAAGCAAAGGGGCGTGCTGGTGCGGCATTTCGCCCAACCGGAGAGCATCGCGAATTTTGTGCGCATCACCATCGGCACCCCGGAGCAGATGGAAATCTTGCTTCAGAAAACCCGGGAAATTCTACATCAGGAGGGATAGCGCATGCGCAGGGCGGAAATTGAGCGCAGCACCAACGAAACGCGCATTCAAATGGCGCTGAACCTGGATGGTTCCGGGCGCTATCAAAACGACACTGGATGCGGCTTTTTAAATCATATGCTGGACCTGTTCGCCCGGCACGGGCGCTTTGACCTGACCGTTCGCTGCCAGGGGGATATGCAGGTGGACGCCCACCACACCGTGGAGGACGTGGGCATTGTGCTGGGTATGGCCTTTAAGCAGGCTCTGGGGGATATGCGCGGCATTACCCGGTACGGCAGCATGCTCCTGCCCATGGACGAAGCGCTGGTCCTGTGCGCGGTGGATATCAGCGGCCGGGCTCATCTTCAGTATCAGGCCCAGATTCCATCGCAAAAGGTGGGGGATTTTGATACCGAGCTGGCCAAGGAATTTTTCCTGGCCTTTTGCCGGACGCTCAACGCCACCTTGCACATCCGCCAGCTGGATGGGGAAAACAGCCATCACATCATTGAGGCCATGTTCAAGGCCTTTGGCCGGGCCATGAGCCAGGCCGTGGCCATGGATGAGCGCAGCGCCGGCGAGATACCGTCCACCAAGGGCGTTTTGTAAGGGAGGAAGGGCTTTTGATCGCGATTATTGATTACGGGGTGGGCAATCTGTTCTCCCTTTCCAGCTCGCTGAGTTATCTGGGCCTTGAAAACCAGGTCACCGGAAGCGCGGAGGATCTTGCCCGGGCCGACCGGCTCATTTTGCCCGGGGTAGGCGCCTTTGGGGACGCGGCGGAAAAGCTGCGCGCCGCCGGGTTGGTGGAGGCGGTGCAAAAAAAGGTCGAGCAGGGCGCGCCCATGCTGGGCATCTGTCTGGGCATGCAGCTTCTGTTCGATAAGAGCTTTGAATATGGCGAGCACAAAGGGCTGGGGCTGATTCAGGGCGAGGTGTGCCCGCTTCAGGATGATCTGACCCCGCCCTTAAAGGTGCCCCATATCGGATGGAACAGCCTGGATATTGTACGGGATGATCCGATCTTCAAATACATCCAAAGCGGCGACTATGTCTACTATGTGCATTCGTTTTATGCCAAGCGATGCGAAGAGAGCACCTTGGCCACCTCGCGCTATGGGGTGGATGTGACCGGCGTGGTGCGCCGGGGCAAGGTGTACGGCATGCAGTTTCATCCGGAAAAAAGCGGCCAGGTGGGGTTGAATCTGCTGAAAGCGTTTTCGGAGTTGTAAGGAGGGGTTTCATGCGGATTTTTCCCGCCATTGATTTAAGGGACGGCAAGGTGGTTCGGCTGACCCAGGGCGACTACGACCGGATGGAGGTGTATTCCGACGATCCGGTTTCCATGGCGCGCGCCTTTAAAGCCCAGGGCGCCGGTTGCCTGCATGTGGTGGATTTGGACGGCGCCAAGGACGGCATGTTGGTCAACGATAAAGTGATACGGGAATTGGCCCAATTGGAAGGGCTGTTTATCGAGGTGGGCGGCGGAATCCGGGACGAGGCGCGGATCCAGGCCTATCTTCAGGCCGGGGTGAGCCGGGTGATCCTGGGCACCGTGGCCATAACCGACTATCCTTTTGTTCAGCGCATGGCGCAAAAATACGGCGTGGCCATCGCGGTGGGGGTGGACGCCCGGGATGGCATGGTGGCGGTGAACGGTTGGAAGCAGATCACCGACACCCCTTCTTTGGCCTTCTGCGAAAAGTTGGCCGGAGATGGAGTTCAGACCGTGATTTACACCGACATCTCCAAGGATGGAACGCTGGGCGGAACCAATTTGGAGGCCTACCGGGCGCTGTCCCAAATCAAAGGGCTGAACATTGTGGCCAGCGGCGGCATCTCTTATGAACACGAAATTCTTTCGCTGAAGGAGATGGGCATCGGCGCGGCCATTGTGGGCAAGGCGGTGTACGCTGGAAAGCTGGACTTGAAGCGGATTATCGAGCTGGCCCAAAGGGAAAAGGGGGAAGGACAATGCTGACCAAGCGGATTATTCCCTGCCTGGATGTGCGCGACGGCCGGGTGGTCAAGGGCGTCAATTTTCAGGGCATTCAGGATGTGGACAGCCCGGTGGAGCTGGCCAAGTTTTACAACCAATCCGGCGCGGATGAGCTGGTGTTCTATGATATCACCGCCTCGGTGGAAAACCGGCCGCTGTTTACCGATATCCTGCGCCAGGTGGCCAGTCAGATTTTCATTCCCCTCACCGTGGGCGGAAGCATCAACACCCTGGAGGACTTTGACCGGGTGCTCAAATGCGGGGCAGACAAGGTTTCGGTGAACTCCGGGGCCATCAAAAACCCCGCTTTAATCGAACAGGCAGCCAAGCGGTATGGGGATCAGTGTGTGGTGCTGTCCATGGATATCAAGCGGGTGGACGGAAAATTCCATCTGTTTGCCAAGGGTGGCCGGGTCGATACCGGAATCGACGCTCTGGAATGGGCGGTGCGCGGGGCCGAGCATGGCGCGGGCGAAATGGTGGTCAACTCCATCGACACCGACGGGGTCAAGAACGGATTTGATCTGGAAATGCTGGAAAAGATCGCTTCCAGGGTGGATGTGCCCATCATCGCCTCGGGCGGAGCCGGAAAAATGGAGGATTTTTATCAGCTGTTCCAGGTGCCGGGCATGGACGCCGGGCTGGCCGCCTCGATTTTTCATTTTAAAGAGGTTGACATTCGCGAGCTGAAGCGGTATCTTGTAAAAAAAGGAATCCCCATGCGGGTGTGAGGAGAGCAAAATGAGCGAGTTAAAATTTGACGCCAATGGATTGATTCCGGCGGTGGTGCAGGATTATTACACCAAGAAGGTGCTGACCGTGGCCTACATGAACCGGGAGAGCCTGGCCATCAGCATCGCGGAAAAGCGCACCTGCTTCTATTCCCGGAGCCGCCAGCAGCTTTGGCGCAAGGGCGAGACCTCGGGCAATGTGCAGCATATCGTCTCCATTACAACGGACTGCGACGCGGACGCGCTGGTGGTGGTGGTGAAAAAGGACGGGCCAGCCTGCCATCTGGGCACGGACAGCTGTTTTAACGAGCCCATCTTCTTGAGCGATGAAATCAAGGAATTCTCGTTGGACGCGCTGTATGAGCTGATTCGCGGCCGCAAGACCGAGAAAAAGGAGGGCTCTTACACCACCTATCTGTTCGCAAAAGGCATGGACAAGATCCTGAAAAAGGTGGGCGAGGAATGCACCGAGGTCATCATTGCGGGCGCCAAGAAGGACAAAGAGGAGACCATCTTTGAAATCGCCGACCTGACTTACCATCTGTTGGTGATGATGGTGGAGGCGGGCATCAGCCTTCAGCAGGTGATTGACGAGTTGGCCAAGCGCCATGTGGTGGACCACAAGGTGAAACAGGAGCGTATGCAATGAAGATTCTGTCCAATCCCCATACCCATTCGCTGTATTGCGACGGAAAATCCACCATTGCCGAGATGGCCGACAGCGCCCGAAATTTGGGCTTTGTGAGCCTGGGGTTTTCGGGCCATGGACATCAGAATTTTGACGTGCGGTTCAGCATGTCCGCTGAGAATACGGTGCGCTATCTGGCCGAGCTTCGCGCCCTAAAGGCCGAATGCGCGGGCCGGATGCGGATCTACGCCGGGGTGGAGCGGGATTATTATGCCGAGCTGAATCCAGCGGATTATGATTACAGCATCGGTTCGGTGCACTATCTGTTCGAAAGGGATGAGCCCGAGGCCATCCGATCGGGGGAATGTGCGGACAATCCCTTTTATGCGGTGGACGGCAACCCGGAAAGGCTTTGCGAGGGCGTAAAAAAGCTGTTTCATGGGGATGGATTGGCCTTTGCGGCCGCCTATTATGAGCTGCTGGCCCGCCATGTGGAAGAAAACCATCC
Organism: Candidatus Faecaligallichristensenella faecipullorum; assembly: GCA_018716505.1. Classification (GTDB taxonomy): domain Bacteria; phylum Bacillota; class Clostridia; order Christensenellales; family Aristaeellaceae; genus Faecaligallichristensenella; species Faecaligallichristensenella faecipullorum. The sequence continues at coordinate 20,671 of DVJW01000087.1, forward strand.
GGAAATTATCGGGCATTTTGACATCGTGCGCAAGAACAATCCGGTGTGCCATTTCTTTGACGAGCAGGACAAGGCCTATCTGCGCCTGGCCAAGGACGCGCTGGAGCGCGTGGCGCCCCGCGGCGCGCTGTTGGAGGTGAACACCGGCGGCATGGTGCGGGGCTATCTGCCCGATCCCTACCCTCAAAGGGAGCTGCTCATGCACGCCAAGGCCCTGGGCATGGAGCTCATCGTAAGTTCGGACTGCCATATGGCCGGCAAGTTGGATTTTGCCTTTGAGGATACCGCGCGGATGCTGACCGAATTGGGCTTTGATCATGTGAACATCCTGTCCGGCACGCCCGGCGCGATGTTTGAAAAAGTGGCGCTGTAAAAAGCAGGCAAAAACCCCGCCGTCTGAAATGCTCAGGCGGCGGGGTTGCTTTATGCGCTTAGGCCTTTTTCAAGGTCTTGCGGCGGATGAACTTGACGCCTTCCACGATCGGGATCACCAGAACCGCCAGGCCCATGGCCACCGCGTATTCGGCCAAGGAGATGGTCTCGAACTCAAAGGCGCGGGCCAGGAAGGGGATATAGATGACGCCCGTGGTCAGGATAAGCGAAATCACCATGGCGCCCAACAGGAAGAAGTTGTGATGCTTCAAGGTAAAGATGGAGCCGTGCTGGGAGCGCATGTTGTAGGAGTGGAAGATTTCAGCCATGGACATGGTCAGGAAGGCCATGGTCATGCCGTCCGGACTGTTGGTGATCTCCCAAACTCCGGCCTCCATGAAGTGGCCGATGAAGTAGGCCGCCAAGGTGACCAGGGTCACCAACACGCCCTGATAGGCCACTTCAATCCCCAAGCCACCGGCAAAGATGCCATCCGTGGACGGACGGGGCGGGCGCTTCATCAGGTCGGCCTCACCCTTTTCCGTGCCCAGGGCCAAGGCGGGGAAGCAGTCGGTAATCAGGTTGATCCACAGAATGTGCACGGGCTTGAGAATGGTAAAGCCCAACAGGGTGGCGATGAAGATGGAGAGCACCTCGCTCAAATTGGAGGCCAGCAGGAATTGGATGGCCTTGCGGATGTTGTCGTAAATCCGCCGGCCTTCCTCCACTGCCGAGACGATGGTGGCAAAGTTGTCGTCGGCCAGCACCATGTCAGCCACATTCTTGGTCACGTCGGTGCCGGTGATGCCCATGCCCACGCCGATGTCCGCGCTCTTGATGGAGGGGGCATCGTTTACGCCGTCGCCGGTCATGGCGGTGATCTTGCCCTTCTTTTTCCAGGCGTTTACAATGCGCACCTTGTGCTCAGGCTGCACCCGGGCGTAAACCGAGTACTCTTCCACCTTGCGGTCGAAATCCTCATCCGAAATTTCATCCAACTGAGCGCCGGTGATGGCCTGGCTGGGGTCGGTGATGATGCCCAACTCCATGGCGATGGCCACCGCGGTGTCCTTATGGTCGCCGGTGATCATGATGGGCCGGATGCCCGCGGCGCGGCATTCCTTGATGGCGTCCACAACCTCCGGGCGCACCGGGTCGATCATGCCGGTCAGGCCGATAAAGGTCAGATCCGCTTCCAGAGCCTCGGGGGAGGTATCCTGGGGCATTTGGTCATATTCGCGTTGAGCCGCGGCCAAAACGCGCAGCGCCTTATCGGCCATGGCCTTGTTGGCGCTCAAAATTTCGCCACGCAAGGCTTCGGTCATTTCCACCACCTGGCCGCCCTTGAGCATGTGGGTGCAGCGCTTGAGCACCTCGTCCGGGGCGCCCTTGGTGTATTGGATAAATTTGCCTCCGGTCTTATGGACGGTGGACATCATCTTGCGCATGGAGTCAAAGGGCGCTTCGCCCACTCGGGGGAGTTGATTTTTCAAATCGCCCTTTTTGAGCCCCAGCTTGCAGGCGTACTGAACCAACGCGCATTCGGTGGGTTCACCCACGGCCACGTCTTTTTCATCCAGTTCGGCGTCGCTGCAAAGCGCCATGGCCCGGGCCAGCAGCGCCTCGTCCTCGCCAAAATGATCCACAACGGTCATGCGGTTCTGGGTCAGGGTGCCGGTCTTATCCGAACAGATGATCTGGGCGCAGCCCAAGGTCTCCACGGCCGTGAGCTTGCGGATTACCGCATTGCGCCGGGACATATTGGTCACGCCCATGGAGAGCACGATGGTTACCACGGCGGCCAGGCCCTCGGGGATGGCTGCCACCGCCAGGCTGACCGCCACCATGAAGGTGTCCAGCACACTGGCGCCACTGAAGTTGCCACTCCTGATCAGGCTGAAAGCGAAGATGAAAATACAGATGCCAATGACCACAAAGCTCAGGATCTTGCTGAGCTGAGATAGTTTTTTCTGAAGCGGGGTCTGTTCGTCCCGGGCCTGGGTGAGCGCATCCGCGATCTTGCCCATTTCGGTCTGCATGCCGGTGCCGGCCACCACGGCCTGGCCGCGGCCATACACCACGGTGGAGCCCATGTATACCATGTTTTTCCGATCGCCCAGGGATACGTCGCCGTTTTCCCGGCCGGTAAGGGTATCGATAAACTTGTTTACCGGAACCGATTCGCCGGTCAGCGCGGCCTCTTCCACCTTCATACTGGCGCTTTCAAAGATGCGCGCGTCTGCGGGCACCGCGTCGCCGGCTTCCAGCAAAATTACATCGCCCGGAACCAGCTCTTCGCTCTTCACATGGCAGAGCTTTCCATCGCGCATCACCTTGCTGGTGGCCGCGGTCATCTGCTGCAGCGCTTCAATGGCCTTTTCGGCCTTGCTCTCCTGATAGACGCCCAACACCGCGTTGATGACCACAACGATCAAAATAATAAACACGTCCGCGAAGGACTCTCCGGCGTAGGCAGCCGTAATGCCCGAGACCAGCGCGGCGGCCAACAGGATAATGGTCATGGGGTCGGCCAATTGCTGCAAAAAGCGCCGGATCAGGCTGACCTTTTTGCCTTCGGCCAGTTTGTTGGGCCCATGCTCGGCCAAGCGTTTGGCCGCCTCCGCATTGCTCAACCCCTGCGGCGTGCTCTTCAGCGCCTCAAAAGTCTTCGTTAGGTCTTCCAAATAGAACTTCATGGAATCCGTCCTTTCCTGATGATGAGGGATTGCCGCGCCCGTTTATAGCCTTTCCATCTTTAAATAAAAAAACCCATGCGTGGCGCCTCTCCCACGCATGAGTCTTGTCATTTAAGCCGAACCAGGCCATATTCGGCCATGTGTGTTGGTTTTGACACGCGCTAAACGCACGCCAACTACTCCCTCAAGCTGCTTTTATTATAGGCCGCCAACCAAATACTGTCAAGCCGGTCTGGGGAAAGTTTACTGAAGTGTCATAATCATTTCAAACCAGCCGGTACTCCGCATGCGCCCAACCGGGGTGCCGCTCCAAAAGCAGGACCAAGTTGCGCATAAGCTCAAGATCGGCCTGGCCGAAACGCCCAATTTCTGGGCTATCCATATCCAACACGCCCACCACCCGGCCATTCCGGTGGATCGGAAGCACCAATTCGGAGGCGCTTTGGGCGTCGCAGGCGATGTGTCCGGGATATGCGTGCACATCCCGAACCAACTGGGGCGCGTCCAGATGGGCGGCTGTTCCGCACACCCCTTTTCCCAGGGGAATGCGCACGCAGGCCGGCCGGCCCTGGAAGGGCCCCAACACCAGCTCTCCGCCGTCCATGAGATAAAATCCGGCCCAATTGAGCTTGGGCAGCTGTTCATGCAAAAAAGCGCTTAAATTGGCCAATACCGGCAGGATTCGCGATTCGTCCTCCATGAGGCTCTGGGCCTGTTTGAGAAAGAGGTCATCCATGTTCTTTTTGCTCCTTTCCTTAAAGCACAAATCCCCGCCAACTTAAGGCAAAGCGGCGGGGGAAGGGGAAATCAGCCCTCGGCGGGCGGCTCGGTGGCTGCCTCTGGAGTGGTTTCCGGCTCGGGCGTGGTGCGCACCCGGGTCTGACCATAGATAAATTGGCTCAGCGCGTCGGCGTTTTGCTGGTAATTGGGCACAATGCTGCGCACGCCGTTCTCATCCACATTCGATTCATAGCTGCCGTCCACCGGAAGGGCAAGCTGGGTCACACTGCTGAGATCCAGGTTAAAGGCCTTGGTGGCCAACGCCAGCAATTCGCCCTCATCCATGTTGGTGGAAACGAGCTCCAGCATTTGGGTGACCGTGGGAATGAGCTCCAGTTCGCCCTTTTCCATGATGGTCTGCGCCACAGAAAGCAACAGGTTGCGCTGCCTTGAGGTGCGCGTCAGGTCATCGTCAATGACCCGCACCCGGGCATAGGCCAACGCCTGCTGGCCATTCAAAAGCTGAGTGCCGCTGCTCGCAACCGGCGAAAATCCCGAGCTTTCTCCGGTTAAGGTCAGCTCCTTTTGTTGATTGGCCAAATTATGGTTGATGGCTTCCACTTCCTGATCGTTCAGGGTAATTTCCACCCCGCCCAACTGGTCAATCAGCGTGGCAAAGTCGGCCATGTTCACCAGGATATAGTTTTGAATATCCATTTCAAAATACTGATTGACCATTTTCATCGCCAGCTCAGGGCCACCGTAATAACAGGCAGAATTGAGCTTGCGAAGCTCTGAAGAGCCGGGAAAGGCTACCCGCATGGCGCCGGAGAGCGAGGTCAGGCGAACCTGGCTGGTTTCCTTATGAATGGAAAGAATCATCATGGCGTCGGTCTGACCATACGCCTCGCCGCTGCGGCTGTCATTGCCCAAAAGCAAAATGTTCTGACAGGCGCTGTCCAGACTTTCGGTGATCGAAAGATCGGTGACCGATATTTTCTGGTCGTCGCTCAAAGGCTCTGAAAGGGTGGCGGGCTCATCGGACCAATCACTGGGCCTGGGCGTTGTTTCCACAATCACCGGAGTGGCAGTGGGCGCCACCGCGTTGCCTTGGGCGGGTATGCCGGCGGGCACCGAGGATTGCGGGCCCGTCTGACCCACGCCCATGTTGTTGAGCACATAAAAAATGCCGATAATTGCAATCAGCGTAACAATGACAAATATCACCAGAAAGCGCACGATTTTTTTACGGCGTTGACGTTTTTTTCGCTGAATTGCTCTGCGCCGCCTGATATCGTCCGGATGATGATTCCGCTTTGCCTTGGAAGCCATATGGTCCTGCCTTTCCTGAACTGTAACCCTGTTCATTGCTTATAATAGAGAATATTCCGCAAGAAAAGTCAGACCCGGAAAGCGCTTGCATTCCGGGCGGATGGGAAAAGGGCTTCCCCAAATCCACTACGGTAGTATAACACGATTTGGTTAATAGAGGAACCGAAATAAATTATTCGAACAAAATTTAACGCATTTTTGAAAAAAATAATCTGCACAAAACCTTGGACACAGTATAATTGGGGATAATGCGTCGTATATATGTGGAATCATAACGGTAATTTGAAAAAAGAGTGGAGGTTATGAAGAAATCATGAAACCTTTCTCAAATAGTGGCAGTCTAAAAATTGGACAAGATTTGAATTATCCATTATAATAATGGATAAAACATCCCGTTGATTGCACACAGCGCGAAAGGAAGCGTTATGAGATGAAACCAGTTTCAGTGAAAAAGTGGATGGCTGCCATGCTGACGCTAATGGTCGTCGGCTTGCCGGCCTTATCTGAACCCACCGAAGCCGAAACCCAGGCGGCCTTGGAGGCCACGCCTGCGGCGCAGCAGACCACGGCGGCTGAATCCGCTGAACCCAAAGAAGCAGAACCCACCCAGGCAGTGGAGAAGACCGCCTCTCCTGCGCCCCAAACATCTTCTACGCCCGAGCCTGCCTCCCAGCCGTCGTCCGGATCGGAGATTGAGCCTTCGCCCAGCGAACCTGCCCAGGACGTTCCGGCTACCCAGCAGCCTACCCCGACCGCGCCGGTTGTTGAAACCCCTCGCGTATGGGTGGAAAAAACCAAAGACAGTTTTTCCGCGGGGCAAACGATGAGGTGTGTATTGCATCGGGAGGGTGGAGATCAAACGATAGAGGTCTCCTATATCTTTAACGGTCAAGCCCGGGTTCAGACTTTGAAAGACGGAGAGAACTCGGTAAAAATCGAACTGGGCGAGGCGCCTGAAAGCACGAAAGCCTTAAATTATGGGTTTGAGCTGTTGGAAAGCAACGATTATGAAATCAAGAGTGGCTCGTTGGAAATTCGGGTTGAGCCCATGGCTGTTTTCGGTTTTAAAACCTCTTACGCGGGCAGTGTGGGCACCGCCTCTGGAGACAGTTGTGCAATCGTCATACAGCGGGCGGATAACGGCGCCCAGCAGGCGGCCAAGGTGGCGGTGAACATGCCTCAGTCCGCCTATGAGGCCGGCTATCGTTTAACCGGAGACCGTAAAAATTACCAATTGGATACTACCTATTATATCGAGTTCAGGAAAGGCGAAATGGAAAAGACCGTCTATCTGAGCAACTGGTCTGCTTCCATTGAGCAATCCACCACCATAAGCCTCACCCTTCAGCCGCAAAAGGGCGCAATGGTCGAGGCGGGCGGCGCCCAAGTGAATGTAAGTCTGACGGCCAAGGATTCAAACACCCATCGGGTGACCGGCCGGTTTGTGGACAAATCGATGTATGTGACCCCGGGGGAAACGCCAGTGGCTGAGGTGGCGCTGGAGTGGGCCAATGCCTCCGAGCCGGCTTACCTGCGGTATGAAATAACCGATGGACAAAATTACCGGCTGGAAGGGGAAATCGCGCTGCAACCAGGCCAGGAACGGGCTGAAATTCCGCTTTCCACCAATGATTTTGTGGTGGGCAATAGCTACGCCGTCAATATTCTCACTCAGGGCTCAAAGGATGTTGGCAATCCGGAAGGTTCCAGCCTGATTCTGTATGCCATTGAGGATTCCGATAACCCTACGGCCAGCCTGGACAGCAGCGAATATCTGATCATGCCAGGACAGTCCTTGAAGGTGAAAATTTCCATCGACAAGGTTCAGCCCAAGGATGTCAACTTTGTACTTTCGTTGGGAGAACAGACCTGGAACGCCTCGCTGAGCGCAGGTCAGGAAGAAGTGGATTTGGAGCTGAATTCCATTCAAGAGGGCGGAACCCTTGTCCTGAGCGCACCGGAAGGCATTGGCCTCAAAGATGCTCAGGCCGAGGTGGTGGTCTCCGCGGCGCTGTCGGATAACTTAAACTTCCTTTCCTACCGCATGGTCTATAGCAGCGGGGACGGGAACGCCAAAGTTTTTATCACAATTGGTGAGCCGTTGGATGAGAGCGCCCAATTCGCTTTGGGAATCAGCGACGATAATACGGGGAATATGGTCAATATCACCATTCCGGCCGGCCGTCAGATCTATGTGGCGGAAATTCCCGAGAATATAATGGACGACTATGAGCCAGGAACCGAGTGCCAACTGACCTTGGATATGCCCGATAAGGTTTGGCAAGGTGAAATTGCCCAGGCGCACCTAAGCGTGCTGGAGACTCCGCCCGATTTGGCTGGTTTTGAGGTGGATCAAATGTCCGGCAAGGTTGGAGAGATTGTGGAGGTGCCGCTGGATTTGCCCCAAAATTTTGAGGGAATGGTTATCCTGAGCGGACCGGACAAAGAAGAAGTGATGTATCCGCGCTATCCGTTGGGCAGTGTGGAGGTTGAACTAAGCCAGGAAGGCACATACTCCCTGGTGCTTTCGGATGAGAAGAACGGGTGGGTCGACGAGAACAAAAACGAGGTTGTGATCACCGCCTCCGCTCAATAATTGTCCCACGCGAAAGGTGAATCCACAAGGGATGGAGAAAAAAAACGATGAAGAGCGGTTTATTGATTGCCAACGCCCGAATCGAAACCATGGATCCCAGTCAGCCTGAAGCCCAGGCCGCGCTGATCTGTGAGGGAAAATTTGTCTATGTGGGGAGCAATGCCCGCGCGAAAAGCCTGGCTGACGGCTTGGAACGATGTGAGCAGCTGGACGCGGGCGGCAGGTTGATGATCCCCGGTTTCAATGATGCGCACATGCATTTTCTTCATCGCGCCCTGATGGATCGCACCGTGGACTTAAGCGGTGCAAATTCACTGGGCGAGCTTTATGCGCGGCTTCAGGCGGGCCGGGATGCCTATATACAAAGGAAGCAAACGGGTTTTTTGCAGGGCGAGGGTTGGAACCAGGATCACTTTCAGGACGAAAAGCGCTTTCCCACCCGCAAAGAACTGGATGGCATTTCGCCGGATATCCCCATCATTATCTATCGAACCTGCCATCATATCGCGGTACTCAACTCGGCCGGATTAAACGCCATGGGCATTTCCCGGGAAAATGCCTCGACGTATGGAAATTTGGTGGGCAGAGATTCGGAGGGCGAGCTCAACGGCCTGGTCAAAGAATCGCTGTTGGATCGAGTTACCGCCCAAATGGAATTGCCCGACGTGGAAGAGATGGGGCGGTTGATGCAAAAAACTCAGAATCGCCTGTTGGAAAAGGGCATTACCTCTATTCAAAGCGATGATCTCTGTTCCGCGCGCCCGGAGCAGCATAGGGCATTGCTCAAGCATATTCAGGCGCTGTGCGCCTCGGGCAAGATCAGGCTGCGCTATAGCGAACAGTTATATGTGCCCGATTTGGCGCGTGAACTGGAGGCCCTTACATGGATTCCTGAACTGGGAAAGCCAGGAGATCACTTTCACGTCTCAGCCATTAAGATCATTGGCGACGGTTCACTGGGCGCCCGTACCGCCCATCTGCGCCAAGGCTATCGGGATGATCCGGGCAATCATGGGATCGCCTTTTACGACCAGCCCACCCTCGACGAGATGGTGGCGCGCGCCCATGAGAGGGGTGTTGCGGTGGCCATCCATGCCATTGGGGATGGGGCGGTGGACAGCGCCTTGACGGCCATAGAGCGTGCGAGGCTGAAAAATCCGGCGCCTGTGCGGCATGGGTTGGTTCATTGCCAAATTACCGACCGGGCGCTGCTGTCGCGGTTTGCCCAGGCTGGCGCGTTGGCCTTTACCCAGCCGGTGTTCCTGGATTATGATTCGCATATCGTGCGCGAACGCGTGGGGAATGAGCTGGCCGAAACTTCCTATGCCTTTCATGCCTATGTAAAAATGGGGGTGTGTGAGGCGTTTGGTACCGATTGTCCGGTGGAGGATTTTGATCCCATGCCTGGACTGTACTGCGCGGTGAGCCGCCGGGATTTAAAGGGTGAAGGGCCGTATCTGCCGGATGAAGCCATGGGTATGCAGAAGGCCGTTGCGTGCTATACTGCCTCCGGCGCATATGCCTCCGGGGAAGAGGCGTTCAAGGGGCGCATTCGCGCCGGCATGTTGGCCGATTTCGTGCTGATGGATCGGGATATATTGCGCCTTCCGGTGGAGGAATGCTTGCAGGCCCAGGTGGATGCCACCTATGTGGGCGGTGAACGATTGTATACTCGAATCCAATAAAAGAACGCTTCCATCCAGACTTTGGATGGAAGCGTTTCTTTAATCAAAATCAATCCCCGGAGCGTTGTTTGGCGCTTTGTTCAGCCATTTGAAGAATCTGAACCGCTTCGGTGATGTTCTTTTCCATGGCCAACTTACCGTACTTGTCCACTTCGATCTTTTCCTTGGGCCCGTGGGTGAGGCAGGCAGCTCCGCCGATGCAGCCCTGTTCGCAGGCCATGCCCTCGATGAAGTTCTCGGGCAACACGCCCTTGTTGGCCTTGAGCAGCGCCATCTTGCATTCCTCAATGCCGCTGCAGGCAATGGCCTTGAGCTTAAACTGCTCCTCGGTAATGCCCTGTTCTTTGAGCGCCTGGGCCACCGCGTCGCTGAGTCCGCCGCTGCGGGCGAAGATGCGTCCATAATAGGAGGCGTTGTTCATCTCCACATCGGGCTGACTGGCCAGATCGATACCCCGGCTGTCAATGAGGGCCTGAAGCTCCTCGAAGGTAATCACGCAGTCGATCCAATCCTTGACCGTATCCCACTTCTGTTCGGCCTTCTTGGCCACGCAAGGCCCGATAAAGATGGTCTTGGAATTGGGATGCAACGCCTTGATAAACATGGCGGCCTGTACCATGGGAGAGACATTGTGGGAAATATTGGGCACCAGTTTGGGGAAGTTCTTCTTGATGTACATCACGAAGGCAGGGCAGCAGGAACTGGTCAGGAAGCCCTTTTCCGCCAACTCAGCGGCCTCCTTGTAGGCCACCATATCCGCGCCCAGCGCGGCTTCCACCACATCCCTGAAGCCCAACTGCTTGATGGCCGAAACCACCTGGCCCACCCGAGCGCCGAACTGTCCAGCGACAGAGGGCGCAACCACCGCGTACACCTGATACTTGGCGTTGTTGTCGGATTCGCGCAAAATGCGGATGGCGTCCAGAATATAGGATTTATCCATAATCGCCCCGAACGGACATTGATAGACGCAGGCGCCGCAGGAGATGCACTTTTCGGCATTGATGCTGGCCTTGCGGTTTTCGTCCATGGAAATGGCGTTCACCTTGCAGGCTCGCTCGCAGGGCCGGGTGTTCTTATTGATCGCACCATAAGGGCAGGCGCTTACGCAACGGCCACAGGCGATACACTTGCTCTGATCAATCACCGCGTGATGATTCACCATGGTAATGGCATCCTTCGGGCAGGCATTCTGACACCGGTGAGCAATACAGCCGCGGCAGGACGGGCCCACCGTAACCTGACTGACCGGACACTCGTCGCAGGCAATATTCAAAACTTCCACCACGCCGGGTACCGAAGGATCGCCGCCCATCGCCAACTTAACGCGCTCATTGACAATGGCGCGCTCCTTATAGATACAGCACCGCATGGTCGCCTTGGGACCGGGCACAATGGTCTCGGGAATATCCAAAATCCCGGTGGAGAGGCGATCCTCATAGGCCAACGTCGCCACTTCGCGCAGCACCTTATACTTTAGCTCCTGTACATTGGTATCAAACTTTGCCATGACGGCCCTCCTTAATCAAACCTGGACAAAGCCTAAACGTGACCTACGACCATTTCCTTGAACACATTGGCCACATTCTCTGGACTCACGCTCACGTCCTGGTCGTCAATCTTCACGCTCACGCTGCCCTCGCCGCACCGGCCAAGACAGAGCACCGGGCGCACGTTAACCTTATCCGTCAGGTCATTTTGTTCCACCAACGACTGAAAAGCCTCCAGCACCTTGTAGGAACCGCGCAAATGGCAGGCGCTGCCCACGCAAACCTGGATATCCATATTTTCTCCTCCTCTGCCACTCCTGTTGGATGGAGCGGACAAAACTGTAGCCTGCCCCCAGTGGACGGGGGAAAACAGAACTCTCTTTTCAAAATCCCTCGTCCACTGAGGGCATTTCATTACAATTTATTATACGATGGGCGATATATGGCTGTCAATCCTGTAAGATATGCCTTTTCGAAAGGTTTGTGCAAACTTTGCATGTCGAACGCTGCCGAAAGCGTCTTGTGGCCGGTATTTCGGTTGAATATAGCGGCACTTTGCTTCATGAAGTGCCGCTGGCCGCTTGTTGCGCGGGCCGGAGCGTGCTATAATAATTGGGGCGAAAAGGCCATGAACGATCATGGAAGGGCGTTGTTTTGATAGATGAATGGTTTTGAGGTAATCCCTCCGGCAATATTTGTCTCCAAAGAGGATGTTTCGCTTCAAATCTGTTATGCGAACGAAGCGTTTTATAGACTGCTGGGTTATCGGGATCGGGAAGACTTTGATCTGACCAATCATGCCAGCGCGGTATCGGCCATCTACCGGCCGGATTTGGTCAAGGTGCTGTTGGCCTTGGGCCAGGTGAAGCAGGGAGCGGAGCACAGCTTTTCGGCCGATTTCCGTGCCGTTACCCGATCCCATAGCCAGAAATGGGTGCATGCCGAAGGTTCCCTGATGGTAAACAATAATGAAGAGCGCAGGATCGTCTTTGCGCTATACGACCTGGAAAGATTGGAGCGCGAACAGCGGCGCTTGCAGCAGATGCGAAACGCCAATGAAATGGTGGAGCGCCTCCTGGGCGGTGGAGCCGCCCGCATAAAGTTTGATAAGCAAATGACCTTGCTGGAGGTCAGCGAGGGCTGGAGCCGGCTCATGAAGCCTCCGGGAGAGCGTGCCGGCGCCTCCATGCTGGCGTTGATTCCGGAGGCCGACCGGGAACGGGTGTATGATGCTTTTGCCTCGGCTTACAATGCCGGACGTATGTTGGAGGTATGCTTCATAAAACCTGCATTGCCAGGAGAGCAGGACCGGCTGATCCAAATTCAGGCGGGCTGCGTGGGGGATAGCGAGGGCTATCCGGTGTTCAGCGCGGTCTTTAAAGATATCACCCGGGAGACCGAGAAGGAGAAAGAATTCGAAAGCCTGGGACAACGTCTTCGGCATCTGAATAGCCTTTTGCCCTGCGGATATTCGCTGTATACCCTGGAGGACAACCTGCTTATTGAGTCCAATTCGGCCTTTCAGGCGATGACCGAATACCAGGCCTCAGAGTTGGCCGGCGGCGCATTTTCCCGCTCGGCGTTTATGAAGGCAGAGGAGGCCGAGCGCCTGTACCGTCAGGTGAGCTCCATGAGGTTGGAGGATTCGCCGGTGACCATGGAATGCTCGCTTTTCTCAAAGTCCGGCGCGGAGCTCAAAGTGCGCGCTCAAATTTCGCGAATTGAGGATCCGCAAGGGCGCTCGCTCTATCAGATCATGGAACAGGATGTGAGCCGTGAACGCAGGGCAGAAGCGCAATGCGCTCAATTGGAGCAAAAAATGGCGCTCATGGATGAGCTGACGGATCAGCCAATGGTTAGAATGCTGTTGAATGAGCGCATGAAAATCTCTGGCACCAATCCAGCATTTGTCCGGATGAGCGGATATGCGCCGGAGGAACTGGGCGGGATGGATGGATTTAAGTTGTTCCCGGCCGAGGAGATTACGCGGATTATGCAGGCATGCAAGCAATGTATGCAGGACGGACAGATATTTGAGATGGAATGCAGGCTGAAAAAAGCGGACGGCATATTCCAACCGGTGTTGATGAAAGCAAAGAGCATGATCCTGAGCCAGGGATTGGAGCTTTTTGTGGCGCTCACAGCCATGGCTGAACCCGAGCAGGAACAGGAGGAGGGAAAGCCTTCGGAAGCGCCGGAACCCGAAGGAGAGCAAACTGAAATGGAATCATAGAATTAGATAGGAGGCGAAAAAATGAAGCAGACCTTTACGGATATATCATTGGTGGTGCTTTCGGTGCTGTATCTGTTTGAGGTGGATTACCGCGCCTTGACGGTGTTAAACTGGGTGGGTTTTGTCATTGTGTTGGTGGTATTGGTTCCGGTAATTATCCGGGCTGCGCGTTTTATTACCAACCGGGTGGATGGATTTCAGCAATGGAAGCAGAAGCGGCTTGACCGCAAAAAAGCGAAATAAACACAGAAAAGACTTCGGTTTGTTTGCAAACACAAACCGAAGTCTTTTTGTATGCCGCCTATTTTACGGTAACCAACTCATACGCCTGGGTACCCAAGCCAACCTTTTCCAGACATTCCAACTGAACATAGGGGTCTTTGCCATGCAGCTGCTGGAACAGGTGTCCTTCCCCCGACAATTCCATGCCCTGGGGCACGCCCACCGGAATTAAATCCTCGATTTTGATGGCATCAATACAGGCTCGCTCAATGGCCACAATGTCGTCGCTGGCCATGATGCCGATATCCGGCACCAAAGACGGAGTGGTCATTCCCCAGCAATCACACAGCGCGGTAATGGAGATCAGCATGTTGATATAATACACATTGCCCGGCGCAAAGGTGTCCACAACCGCCTTGGTGCACACCGCCATGCCCATCTGAAAATCGGAATAGTCATGGCTGTCCAGCGTGATGGCGTGGGTTGGACAGACCTTTAAACAATGCTGGCACATGGTGCAATGATGATAATTGACCTTATACACCCCGTCCTTGCCAGGCTCGGAAAAGCTGTTGGCATGGTGGTTACAGGCCGGAATGCACTTTCCGCAGTGAACGCATTTATCCTTGTCCCACACCAAACCGCCCTCCAGGGCATGAATCTGATGGCGGGTGCGGTCGGTCACACATCCCATGGCGATATTTTTACAGGCTCCACCGAAGCCGCAGGAGCCATGCCCCTTCACATGGGAGAAGTCAATCATAAAATCCGCGTCATGAATCAGGCCGGCCACATCCACCACCTTAAAGGTTTTATAATCCACCGGCTTGCTGTAATAATATTTGCCCAGATGGCCGCAATCGTCCAACACCGGACAGCCCAAATTGGCCTCGGTGTAGCCCCGGCGTTCGGGATGGCGGTTGTATACATAGTGATCGGTGATAAAGCAATCGCCGCCGTTATCCTTGACGAAATCCACCAGTTTGCGGACAAATACCGGGGGAATGGTGGAATAGGTGATGCCGTCGCCCACATGCATCTTGATGGCCACGCTCTTGCCCTTTACTTTTTCGGCCAGGCCGCTCTTTTGAAGCAGGCGGGAAAACTTTTCGGGCAGCGTTTGGGTGGCCTCATAGCGGGTGTACGCCATGGGCGCGAACAATACGGTAGACGCCATAAGATCCTCTCCTTGCGTGCAGATTTTTGCGTAAAAGGGGCGCATATTCCTGTAAACAAAGGAATATACGCCTTGATTATAACCATTCGAGGTCACTCGAGGTCAATAGTTTTTGTTTCAAAAACTGCTCAATCCTCGAATTTTTCCCAGAATACCTTGGAAAGCCCATACGCATTGGGCTCCTCGGCCTCGCGGCAGATCCAATTGCCGTCGGTAAAGTCCGGTATGGCCACCGGCGCGCCGCCCATGGCCACCGATTGCTCGCTTAAACAGGTGATGACCAGCCAGCTGGCAGCGTCATATACGTCGATAGGCGGCTCGGTCTGGTTTTGCACGCTCTCCACAAAGGCGCGCAGCACCAGATAATCCATGCCACCATGGCCGCCCCTCAAGCCAAACTCCTGATAGACCTTCCATAGCGGATGCTCATATTCCTTGAGATAGCCATCGAATTTTTCCCATTCATGCAGCCAATCGGGCGCGCTGTTGCGAAGCCGCTCAATGACCTCGTCCATGTTCTCGCCCTTATGGTTCTTTTCCAGCTCGGCACGGTTCTTTTCCAACCATTCATCGAACTTGGGCTGCGTTTTGCCTTCCAGGAAGATGGACTGATTGTCCTCCATGTAAATCCCCTTGGTGCCCTGAACGCGCAGACCGCGGGAATAGGGACGGGGCAAGGTGCAGTCATGGGTCAACACAATGGTTTCACCATGGGCGCATTTGATGACCGTGGTTACGATATCGCCCTGGGTGACATGGGCTTTGCTGAGTTCGCTGTCCCCACGCCGCTCTTTGAGCCAGGCGCTTAAGCCCCTGGCCTTGGAGGCGGTGGAGGTCAATGTAAGCATGCGGTTTCCCCGGTTGATGTTCAACATTTTGGCAATGGGTCCCAATTCGTGGGTGGGGTAGAGGTCTCCGTTGCGGTTGAGGAAATTGTCCTGCCGGTAGTGGCGGGCCAGATCCCCATTGCCAATTTCCTCGCGCAAGTCGTGCTGATAGCCACCCGCGCAATGCACCAACTCGCCGAACAGCCCCTGTTTCACCATATTCAAAAGCGCCATTTCCTCGCGGTTGTAACAGCAGTTTTCCAACAGCATCACCGGAATGCCGGTCTCCTCACTGGTGCGCACCAGCTGCCAGCATTCGTCCACCGAAGCCGCGCCGCCCACTTCCATGGCCACCCGCTTGCCCGCGCGCAGCGCCTCGGTGGCAATGTGCAAATGGGTGGTCCAAGAGGTCATGACCACCACTGCGTCCACATCATCCCGGGTAAGCACCTCGCGATAGCGCTTGGTGCCCACCGGCTCGTTTCCTTTCATCTCCCGGCAAATGTCAATGCCCGCCTGCACCCGATCCTCATACAGGTCGCAGACACAGGTGACCTGGACATCGGGCATGGACAGAAGGGTTTTCATCTGGCCCCGGCCACGGCCGCCCAGGCCAATAATACCCAACCGAACCTCTTTTCCGGCAACGCCCATTTTCACATAAATCCCTCCTCATCAGGTTTTATTTTTACGCCTGAACGCGGCAAAGCGTCTGGCGATATCGCGAATTGACCACAGTCAACGTCTTCCCGTCGAATTGATATTCGTTCAGGTTTTCCGTGGTGATAAAACGCTGCGCATCCACCGGATACAGCGGAATGGCCGCGCCATGTCCGAAACTTAAGCAAATACCCGCGCCATGGGTGCGCACCTTGGCGCCCTCCTCATAGTCGCCCACATATTGCGACACCTGTTCGGGCGTGACGCTACGGTTGACTTCATCCCGGGTGGTGATAAAGTCCGGGCGCGGCGCGCCGGTCAAAATGGCCAGCGCACGATTGAGCAGACTCATCAGGGCACGGCGGTCTTTCTGAACATTGGTCAACATAATCAACATTCGGTCGCTGTCCAGGTAGCGGTAAAAATAATTGATATATCCCGGCCATCCTCCGCTGTGATGTACCAGATTTCCGCCGTTTTTTACAAACCAGCCATAACCATACCGCTCTCCATTGCCGCAGTCCGCCGGGTTTTCCCGCATCTCGCGCTGGGTTTCCAAAGGCAGCACGGTACCGGCCCGCAGCGCCCGGTCCCATTTATTCATATCTCCAATGGTGGTGTAAATCAGCCCCGCGCCGTTGACGCCCTCCAGGGGAACAATGGTTTTCGCGCTCAGAGAGCACTCAGGCTTCACCATTTCTCCATTTTCCATGAGATAGCTGGTGGTCATACCCCTGGGATCCTGAAGATCCATAAAGCGGTGATGCACCCGGGAGTGGCTCATGCCCGCCTTGTCCAACAGCTCGCTCTGAATAAACGCCTCAAAACCGCGTCCCGATACCAGCTCAATGATATTGGCCAACAACTCATAGGCGATATTGGAATAGAACCATCCTTCACCCGGGCGGAACAGGGGAGCCGGCGGTTGGCTCATGATGACATCCAGTAATTTTTGATTATCGATGGGGCGCGTTTTGTCCTCGAGAAAGGGGATAACCCATTCCTCATCCGGAAGGCCTGAGGTATGATTCATCAGCATGCGCACCGTGATGCCTTTATAAGGAAATCCCGGAAAAAACTTTTCCATCCCGTCATCCAAGGACAACCGGCCGCCATCCCGCAGCAACATGATGGCGGCGGTGGTGAACTGTTTGGTAATGGAAGCCAAATCAAAACAGCTGTCAGGGGTCAGAGGTTGGTTTTCCCCGAAATCCGACAGGCCGAACCCAGCTTCCAACAACGGCTCACCGTGTTCGTAAACGCCTATGCAGCCGTTAAAAACATCCTTTTCCCGGGCTAAACGAAACAGTTCCAATAGCTCATCGCTCCGGCCTTCTTGCGTCACAGATCGATCCTTCCTTTCATCAAATCCCGAAAACCTATCCAGGAAAAACATTTCCCAATCCGTATTCATTTTACCATGCCCGCGATGAATAGGCAATCCGAAAAGCGCTTTATATGGAATTTTTATGAGTGCCAGGGATAATGGGTCGACTGGAGGACAATTTGAAGATATCCTTTTATTTGCAGGAGGGCACGGGGCGTTCCTTGCATGAGGAATTCGCCACGTCTTCCATCGCCGTTTTGCGAATATGCGTTTTAATGCATAATAATTAACTAAAACACAATGACAAGAGCCCATAACTGTAATATAATACAACCATATTTATTCGGAGGGAGAGATCCGCATGCGCAAATTGTTGTCCTTGATGCTGGCGATCATGTTGCTTATGACCAGCGCGGCGGCGTTCGCCGAGGAAAGTACCGGCGAGCCTGCCGATACGGAACTGACGTTCGTTGTCTCGGAGGAAATCCAGGGCACTGATGTCCAGATGATTTCCTGGGAAAATCTGGTGCATACCCTGCTGTACGCGCCCATGGTCATCATGGATGAAAACAATACCAATCCGGTTCCCAATATGGTGAGTGAGATCGCCATTGAAAATGACGGCAAAGATCTGATCTTCACCATTCCCGAGGATATCTGCTTCAGCAATGGCAACCCTGTGACCGCCGAGTCGGTGGTGGCCAACTTTGAGCGCTATCGGGAAACTTCCGTGTATGCTTCGGATCTGGATCCGGTGACCAGCATTGAGGCCGACGGCAATAAGGTGATCTTCCACTGCGACAAGGCCGCGCCCTTCCTGTGGGCGGTGCTGGCCAGTGGATACAGCGGCCTGGTGGACGTCTCGGCCATCCCGGAGGGTGGAGACGATGCCTTTAACCAGAAAGCCGTAACCTATGGCCCTTATATGGTCGAAGAATGGCAGCAGGGCCAACAGATTGTGCTGGTGCGCAATGAAAATTATAAGGGCAACAGCCCCTATATCACCAATAAAGGCGCCGCTTACCCCAGCAAAATTACCATCCGCTTTATCAGCGACGATTACACCCGTGTAAACGAACTGTTGAGCGGCAGCGTGGATTATATTTGCGCGGTGCCTGCGGCCAATCTGGGCGAACTTCAGGCCAACCCGGACATCGTTGTGGCCGAAACTTATCAGGCCGGATGTGACTATCTGCTTTTGAACACCAAGGATGAGATGCTCAGCGATTACAATGTGCGCCTGGCCATCAGCAAGGCCATCAATCGTGAGGAGCTGTGCGCCGCTCAGAACGACACCATTATTCCGGCCGGCGGCTATCTGTCTCCCTCTCAGGTGGGTTATAGCGAAGAATCCGCGGCCAAGTTGAAGGAACTGTACGGCTTTGATCTGGAAGGCGCGAAGCAGCTGCTCGCCGACGCCGGTTGGGCCGACAGCGACGGGGATGGCATCGTGGAGAAGGATGGCAAAAAACTCTCCTTTGAGGTATTGATTCCCAACGACTATACCGCCATGAAAAACGCGGCCCCGGTGCTTCAGTATCAACTGAAAAACGCGGGCATTGAGATGACCATCAGCGAGCTGCAAGGTGCGGCCATCAAGGCACAGGCGTTGGATGGCAACTATCAGATCGCGGGCCGCAAATATGCCTGGGCCGACGCGGATATGCTGTATAACCTGTTCGGAAGCGAAGCTGGCTACTATTCCGATGAGACCATCGACAATCTGCTGCTGGAAGCGCGCTATATTGTGGACGGAACCGAGCGCGCCGCCAAGTATGCCGAGGCTCAGGAGGAACTGTTCAACCAGATGCCTGGTATCCCGTTGTTCTACGAGATTGAGTACAACGCCTACCGCAATGGTCTGGAGGGTGTGAGTTATACCAGCACCGGCATGTTCGTGGT
>DVJW01000088.1 GCA_018716505.1 Candidatus Faecaligallichristensenella faecipullorum
GCCGCCGGCTTCTCTCTTTCCGAAATTAAACAGATGCTCTCCAGAAGCACGACAAGCGCAGATATAGCCAGAATATTCGACAACAGGAAAAAGAAACTGAACGAAATTCTCCATTATCTTGACGAACTTCGCGACATTATTTTAGGAGGCAATTCTATGGCGAAAACGAAAATTCAAGTCATGCATGAGGACGTGCAAATTCCGTTTGAGAACGACGAAAAAATCATCGGCAAGTGGAAGATTATAGGCGAATATAATAATCGGACGGAATTTGATTTGGGGCAAACCCGTCAGGAAGAAAGTATCGGAAACCGAAACGGCGAAGTATTCTTTCTTCCAAACGGCGAATGGTATTGGTGCTATTCCTGGACCAAGGGCAAATTGCTGGTTGATAACGGCGACAGCTCTTATGTAAACGATTTTACAACCGAAAAGCGCTCAGACGGATTTTATATGTTCGTCAATCTTAAATCATACGATTACCTGCAAAACGGCAGAACGACGCTGCTGGTGCTCCAACAATGTGACCGTCATCCCTACACAGCAAAGGACATCGCCCGCAAGGACAATATTTCCCTTCCCTTTCGTGACGACCCGAATATTAAAGGAAAATGGAAATCCGTGGCTTTCGTCCTGGATAAAAATGATTTTGATCCCCAAAACATCGCCAGCAGCTCGGATCTGTATTTTAAAGAAATTGAATTTCTGCCAAACGGTGAATGCGTCAGTCTTTATGGAAACGAAACCATAAGTGGCCGGGACTGTCAGGAATGGACCAACGGGTTTGTGCTTCGAAAGTGGAATTCCACTGCATGCGCCTATGAGATCAGAAGGATCGACGGCACGGACTACCTCTTTATTGAATGGAAAAGCGGCGACTATCGTTGGGGCGGATTCGATACAGATTTTTATGTGTTTATGAAATCGTAAGGAACACAAACCATTCACAAGTCAAAACAGTTCCCGGGAAAAACCGCGGTGCCTAAGTGCATGGCGGTTTTTCCCATGTAGGTTCTTCCACTTGATTTTGGGGCCCATTTTCTTCTATAATAGATATTATCCCATTTGTGCAAATCAGGTTTCCAGGGAGGACGGATATGAATTTTATTGTGCTGGATTTGGAATGGAATCAATACCCGCCTTCCATGGATTGCCCCGTCTCGCCCGCCGGTATCGCGATGCGCAACGAGATTATCCAAATCGGCGCCGTCAAAACAGACCATAGTTTCAACATCTTGGATGAACTTCGGCTCAATATTCATCTGGAAAAAGACCGGATCCTCTCCGAGCATGTCATGCGCCTGACCGCGCTGACACCCAAAGTCCTCAAAAAGGGACTGCCTTTCCCCGAGGCCTGTGCGCGGCTTCGCCAATGGGCCCAAGACGCCGAATGCATCTTAACCTGGGGACCGGACGACCTAAGGGTATTCAACGGCAACCTGGCTTTTTACCAAATGGATCCTCTCCCGCAAAAATGGTACGACGCCCAGCGCATCTACCGCTACCGGCTCAACGGCATGGTGACCAAGTCCTCTTTATCCAGCGCCATGGAATATTTTGAAATCCAGCCCGACCGGCCTTTGCACGACGCGCTCAACGACGCCTACCTCAGTGCTCAGGTTTGCCAACATCTGGATATAGCTTCGGCACTCTCCCAATATGATCAAATGCCCTCGGCGCTTTGCCTGAATAAACTGCGCACCCGCAGCGCGCCCAGCGTCAAACAACCGGAACTCCATCCAAACCGCAGTCAGGCGCGCGCCCACGCGCGGACGCTCAATCTCCTGTGCCCGGCATGCGGCGCAAAGCTCACCCCTACCCGGCGGCGGATGGGCCGTTCAGACAACTGGTGCGAAGTGCGCAAATGCGCAAAAGACGGCGATATGCTGATCCGTTTCAGGATTCGCGAACGTCCGGGCCACCTGTTTCAACTCTGCCATACCATAAAGCCCATGGACGAGGCGGCCAGAAAGCGCTTTGAGCGCCGCGAACAGGCGCGTTCTTCCGCCTCCCGCACAATATAGACCAAAGTTTGTTTTTACGTTTTTTTGTACTTCAGTCTGTATTGAACAAAAGGCTGTGAGGAAAGTGTTCCCCACAGCCTTTATTGTGCTTTTATCAGTAGCTTATTCGTGAGTATCCTCAACGGCCACCCACTCGCCGTGCCTGCGGGCGGACTCGCGCTCGGCAGTGGCGATGCAGATGGTGTTGCGGGTGCTTTCCACCGTGGCGGTGGCCAGCTCTTCACCGGAAATCAGGGCATTGATGAAGCTCTTGATCTCATGATAGTAGCCGTCATCCGGATCGGTTTCCACCACAAAGCTGGGCGCCCCCACCGGGTAGGCAGTAACTTTACCATCTTCAAAGATCAGCGCGCCCTTTTCAAAGTTGGCGCGATACATCATCTTGAAGGGCACGTCGCCATTCATGGACCAGTCGTCCTGGGCATTGACCACCATACCGCAGGGATAGCGGTAGTTGGTGGAAAGCGCGTCAAAGCCGGCGCCCGGATGCACGTTGACGCCCAAGGTGGAGACCGCCTCCGGCACACCGAACACCCAGTTGATCATATCCACGTCATGCACATGCTGATCCAGCAGGCATCCGCCCGACAGATTCTCATCCCGCAGCCAATCCTCATAGGACCAGATGGGGGTGCTGCCCGCACGGCAGAAGAAGCTGCAGGTGGGGCGTCCAAAGGTGCCCTTGTCCACATACTCCTTGAGCACCTCATAGGCGGGCCAGAAGCGCAGGCACTGGGCGATCATCAACCGGCGGCCGGTCTCCTTGGCGGTGTCAATCATGCGGCGGCACTGCTCCGGATTGATGGCCATGGGCTTTTCGCAGAGCACATGCTTGCCCGCACGCATGGCCTTAATGGCATAGCGGCAATGCAGATAGGTGGGCAGCGCAATATCCACATAGTCCAGCTCTTCCTTTTCCAGCATCTCATCCATGCTGCTGTACAGATTGAACTGGCTGAAGTCATACTGGCCCTTGCCCAGGTCGCCCATATTGCCGCCCTGAACCTCGTCGTTGGTGAACTTTTTCGGATCCACGTCGCACAGCGCCACCAGTTTAACCGGCGCGCCCTCCTTCATCAGGCGCAGATACTGATCCAGATGTCCATGACCCATAAAACCGATGCCAACCAAACCAACCTTCAACATTGTTTTCACTCCCTCTAAAATTGTCGAATATTTTATTCAGCCATCATGCGGTTCAACGCATCCAAAGTGTGGCAAACCACCGAATCCGTGGCGCAGGGGAATCCGTTCATCTCGGCGGTCAGATATCCGTCGTAGCCCACCTCGCGCAGGGCGCGCATGACCTCCGGGAAATTGACATCGCCCGAGAGCAGATCCACAAAGCCGTTGATATTCCCCACAATGGTGCGGAAGTCCTTCACATGCACCCGGGCAATGCGCTTGCCCAGAATGCGCACCCAATGCTCCGGATAGCCGTTGACCACCACATTGCCAATATCAAAGTAGGCCTTCACATAATCCGAACCAATCTTGTCGATAAAGTCGCGCATTTCCAGCGGGGAAAGCAGGAATTTGTTCCAGACATTCTCCATGGCAATGACCACGCCTGCGGCCTCGGCGTCCGGGGCCAACTCCTTCATGGCCTCCAGCGCCCGGTCATAGGCCACATCATAGGGCACCACCTTGCAGCCCGGAATAAAATCAGCGCCCACGCAGCCCGGAACCACCAAAATCGCATCTACCCCCAGATAAGTGGCCGCTTTCAATTGAAACCGAACAATTTCCTTGGCTTTTTCGCGAATCTGTTCATCGTCGCTGGTCAGCGGGAAATCCCAATACAGTCCCGAAGCCAGGCTGCTGATCTCAAGATTCAGTTCATCGGCCAAAGTGCGGAAAGCGCGAATCTGCTCCTCGCTGCTCTCCAGGCTCAGCGGGCCCTTGGCGTCCAAAGATAGCTCAATGCTGTCATATCCGGCCTTGCTGGCAAGGCGCATGCAATCCTCAATGCCCATGCCTGCCGGGAAGGACCAGATATTGATGCCGCGTTTCATATCGATCATACCTCCCGCGTATTTGTTAGCTACATTATATCACCTTACGCGTGATTTGGATGTACCAATATGGACAGGTTTTTATCCATTTTCGACACAAATTTTCTTGACGAATCCGAATCCATGAGGCATACTGTAGTTGAACAGAAACTTCAAAGCCTGCAAATAAAAAATCAAGCATGAGAGATGTAAAGATTTACGGCTATGGGAAGACAAGAGAAAGGTACAACAAAAAGGCCGTCCGAAAAGGGCGACCGAAGGGGAGGCGTAGCACAGTCATCCCG
>DVJW01000089.1 GCA_018716505.1 Candidatus Faecaligallichristensenella faecipullorum
CATTTTTCCGAGTTGCATCATTTTCCTGTCACCTTCGGTGACGGCCGGAAAATGATAGAGGAAGCGGCCACTTGGGCCGCTCCTCGAACCGGCAAAGCCGGTTCTGCGGATTAAATATGAAGGGGCTGCGGTCCCTTCATGCATCCCCAAACGGGAAAAATAGGTTTGTCAACGGTCTGGGGCGCACCCGGATTTCGGGTGCGCCCTCGCTTATACGGAACGGATCGCGCGCCAGGATGCCCCGCGAAAGGAAGGATTGCCCTTGCTAAAGCACATTGCGAAAAAGACGGCCGTCGCGCTGTTAACCATTTACATCATCATCACCATAAGCTTTATCCTCATCCACACCATGCCCGGGGATCCCATCATCTACCTGATCGGCGAGGAGGAATACTACTACCTGCTGGACAATGATCCGGCTTTTCTTGAACAGCAGATCGAAAAATACGGCCTGAACGACAGCCTTCCCGTCCAATACGCCCGCTATTTAAAGAGCATCATGACCTTGGATTTCGGGGAATCTTACTCCAATCACAGGCCGGTGTTGGAAAACTTTTTCACCGCGGCCCAATGGACGCTGATGCTGTCCATCCCCACCTTGCTGATTTCCTGCGTGTTGGGGACGATTCTGGGGGTATATGCGGGCATCCGGCCGGGCGGAACGTTTGACCGGATCATGACCCCCTTCCTCCTTACCCTGAACACCATCCCCTCCAACTGTCTGAGCCTGCTGCTTTTGATCCTCTTTGCCTACAAGCTGCGCTGGGTGCCCATCAACGGCATGGTGTCCCCGGGCGTGGAGGGCTTGGAGCGCACCCTCAGCATCCTTAACCACATGGCGCTTCCGCTGTTGATCTTGGTGATCTTCCGGACCTCCGGAAATTTCATGCTTATGAAGAGCACGGTTTCCCAGATTCGGAGCGAGGAATATGTGCTCACCGCCCGCTCCAAGGGCATCGGCGAGCGCAAGGTGCTGTTTCGCCATGTGCTCAAAAACGCCATGGTGCCCTACTCCACCTCACTTTGCATGCAGCTGGGCGGCCTGCTCTCGGGCTCCATGGTGGTGGAAGTGGTGTTTGGATGGAAGGGCATGGGCCAGATGATGTATTCCGCGGTATCCAGCCGGGACTTTGCCACCGCCCAATTCTGTTTTCTGTTGTCCGCCACGTGCGTGGTATTGAGCAATTGGTTGGGCGACGTGGTCAACGCCATCATCGACCCCAGAATCCGCGAGGAGGTGGAGCCCAATGCGTAAGCACAAAAAGCGCGTCCATGTGGCCGCTTGGGCGGGCGCGGCGGTTATCCTGTTCTTTGTGGTGGTGGCCATCTTTGCCGGACAAATCGCCCCCCATGATCCTTCCGCCCTGGGGCCGGCCTATCTGGCGCCCAGCCAGGAGCATCTGCTGGGCACCAACGACCTGGGCCAGGATATCTTCAGCGAATTGGTGTTCGGAACCCGGGTTTCGCTGCTCATCGGCGTCTTTTCGGCGTTGATCGTGACCATTGTGGGCACGGTGTTGGCGCTGATCTCGGGCTATATGGGCGGAAAGACAGACCGGCTGATCACCGCGGTCACCAACATCGCCATGGCCGTGCCCTCCTTGCCCCTGACCATGCTGCTCATCGCCTATCTGAAGTCCGGCATGTTCAGCCTGATTATCGCCATCAGCATCACCGCCTGGACCGGCACCGCCCGGATCTTGCGCTCCCGGGTGCGCCAAATTTGCGAAATGCCCTATATTAAGATCGAAAAGACCATGGGCGTCAAGACTCCGGTCATCCTGTTGAAACACATCCTGCCCAATTTAAAGGATATCCTGCTCACCCGGGCCGCGCTCTCGGTGTCCAGCGCCATGATGACCGAATCCGGATTGAGCTTCCTGGGCCTGGGCACCTATGGTCAAAAGAGCTGGGGCAACATCCTGCATTTTGCCTTTTTTCGGAACAGCATCCTGCGCGGCCAGGTGTGGTGGTATCTGCCCCCCATCCTCTGCATTTCCATTGCGGTCATGGGCTTTATGCTCATCGGCTATTACGGCCAGCAGCGCGCGGAATAGGAGGAGCGGTATGAAGAACACCCATCAGGAACCCATTCTTGAAATCCAGGATTTGTCGGTTTGTTTCCGGGGCGGCAGCCATGTCCAGGCCGTGGAGGGCGTGAGCCTTACGGTCTTTCCGGGCGACCGGCTGGCCATCATCGGGGAAACCGGAAGCGGGAAAAGTATTTTGCTGCTGTCCGTACTGCGCCTCTTGCCCCGGGGCGCGCTGGTAACGGGCCGGGCGCTGTACCGAGGCGAAAACCTCTTCGCCGTATCCCCCAAGCGCCTTAACGAGATTCGCGGGGGCGCCATCTCCTATGTGCCCCAGGGCAGCGGCAACGGCATGAACCCGCTTTTGCGGGTGGGCTTTCAGGTGGCCGAGCCCCTGATGGCCCACCGGGGAACGCCCCGAAAGGAGGCCGAGCGCAAAAGCGTGGCGCTGCTCAAAAAGTTTCACCTGGGCCGCGAGGAGGAATTGGCCCGTCAATATCCCTTCACCTTCAGCGGCGGCATGCGCCAGCGCGCGCTCATCGCCATGGGGGTGGCCGCAGACGCGGAAATGCTGTTTGCGGACGAACCCACCAAGGGTCTGGACGAGCGCAGGATTCAAACAGTAGTGGACAGCTTTAACGCCTTGGAAGGCCAAACCATCCTGTGCGTCACCCACGATTTAAACTTCGCCCGGTCCATCGCCAGCCGAATCAGCGTGATGTACGCCGCAAATCAGGTGGAATTGGCCCCGGCGGACGAACTGTTTCACCATCCGCTCCATCCCTATACCCAGGATATGATGGCGGCCATGCCCGAAAACGGGCTCCATTTCAACCCGGGCTTTGCGCCCTCCCATGACCGTTTTGCCAAACAGGGCTGCAAATACGCGGAGCGATGCCGGGAGCGCAGGGCGCAATGCAGCCAGGTTCCGCCGCTTATCGATGTAAACGGCCATCAAGTGAGGTGTTGGAAATATGCCTGAGGCAATTATGGAAGCGCGAAACCTGACCAAGCGCTTTCGAAGCAAAACCCATGGGCGCCGCCTGTTTACCGCGGTGGACGGCGCCAATTTGTGCCTTTATCCCGGCGAGACCGTGGGGTTGCTGGGCGAAAGCGGCAGCGGGAAATCCACCTTGGGCCAGATGATGACCGGCCTGCTCCGGCCGGACGGGGGGGAGCTGCTTTTTAAGGGCTCGCCGTTAAAATATCCCTTTCGAGGCGAAGCCCGGCGGAAGATCCAGATCCTCTTTCAGCATCCCGAGGTCTCCTTTAACCCGATGCTCACCCTGCGCAGAAGTTTGGTGGAGCCCTTCCGCCTTATGGGCCTGCCCTGGGACGACGGCGCGCTCATTTCCTGCATAGAGCGCTTTGGCCTGCATGAGGAGCATCTGAACCGAACCCCGGGCGAGCTGTCGGGCGGCGAACTGCAGCGGGCGGCGCTGGCCCGCATCGTGGTCATGGAGCCCGAAATCATTTTGCTGGATGAGCCCACCAGCATGTTGGATGTCATCACCCAGGCCCAAATGGTTCATTTCCTTCAGAATTATCAGCAGCAACATCGGACTAGCTACCTATTTATAACGCATTCTCCGGCTCTGGCCAGGGCGGTGTGCGGCCGGATTGTGGATATGAAAGAAGGACACGCATTGGAGCGCGTCCAACCCGAATAAAACGAAGGCTTCGCCCGGGGTTTCCCCGGGCGGAGTTTTTTCTTGTCCGCCAACGTAAAGTAATTTTGACATTCATCAAAACGCCTTGTATGCCCGCTTTCAACTCGATATAATAAAAAGTATACATCAA
>DVJW01000090.1 GCA_018716505.1 Candidatus Faecaligallichristensenella faecipullorum
GAAAAGGGATTAAACGACCGCTTTATTCGGATTTTCAGCGAATCGGTATTGTCCATGGCCAATGCCAACAACCTGATTGTCATTAAAACCCTGTCCGCCAGCGCCGCGCCGGCCTGCGAGGCCATTGACAGCCTGAAATGGCCCGAAATTGTGGGCACGTTGGCCGGAGAAAATACGGTTCTGGTGATCGTTCAGTCCACCGAACAGGTGGAGGAGGTCATGAACCGGCTCCGGGCCATGATAAAGTAGAATTCGGCCGGTGAAAAGGGCAAACCGGTAGAAAGGTACGCCGAATCGTAAAAGTGGATTCGGCGGACTTTTTGTACCGGTGGATCGGAGGAATGCGTCGATGCTGTTGGAATTGAATATTCGCAATATCGCGCTGATCGAGAAACTTCGAGTGGAGTTTGGACCAGGGCTCAATGTGCTCACCGGTGAAACGGGCGCGGGCAAGTCCATTGTGGTGGATTCGGTCAACTTGGCGCTGGGCGAGCGGGCGGACCGGGAGCTGATTCGCACGGGGGCGGAAAAGGCCTCGGTTCAGGCTGTTTTTGAGGTGGGGGACAACCCCAGGGTGCTTAGGCTGCTGGATGAGTTTGGATTGAGCGATGAAGATGGCCTGTTGGTCATCAGCCGCGAACTCTCGGCCTCCGGGCGCAATATCTGCCGGATTTCGGGTTCGGTGGTTCCGCTTTCCCAACTCAAACAGATTACCGCGCTGCTGGTGGATGTGCATGGCCAGCATCAGCATCAATCGCTCATGATTCCGGCGCGCCACCTGCATTTTCTGGACTGCTACGGCGATGAAGAACACATGCGGAAGATGGACGAGGTGCGCAGGCTATACGGCGAATACGCTGAAATCAAAAAGCGGTTGGAGCAGTTTACCGGCGACAAGATGGAGCGCGAACGCCGGATCGATATGCTTAGGTTTCAACTGGAGGAAATCGAGGCGGTTCGGGTCAAGCCCGGGGAGGATGAAAAATTGGAGCAGCAAAACCGGCTGCTCAGCAATGCGGAAAAGATTGCCTCCAGCGTGGAAACTGCCTATTCTCTGGTGTATCTGGGCAGCGGGCGGTCGCCCAGCGCCCAGGAGGCGCTCAGGCGGGCTTCTTCAGCCATGGGCGCCATTGCTCCGCTGGACGAGCGCTTTGAAGGGCTGCAAAAGCGGCTGGAAGAGCTGTATTATTCTGCCCAGGACGTGGGGTATGAGCTACAGGATGTAAAGGACGGATTGGAATACGATCCGGCTCAGGCGGACCGGGTGGCCGGCCGGCTGGACGCGCTCAACCGGCTCAAGCGCAAATACGGACCGGAGCTTTCCGATGTGATCGCCTTTCGGGAGGATGTGCGCGAACAGCTCAGCCTGATTGAGGAAGGCGATGAGCAGTTGGATCGGCTCAACAGGAAATATAACCAGGCGCGGGAGGCCTTGGCCTCGGCCAGCGCGGCCCTGAGCGAGAGCAGGCGGGCCCTGGCTTGCGGTTTTGTGGAAAAAATGTTGGGCCAATTGGGCGAATTGGGCATGGAACGGGTGCGGTTTCAGGTGCGCTTTCAGACCCCGCCCGATATGGAAAGCGCGTTCTCGGCCCATGGGGTGGACAATGTGGAATTTATGATTTCCCCCAATCCGGGCGAGCCGGTGAAGCCGCTGGCGCATGTGGCCTCGGGCGGCGAGCTGTCCCGAATTATGCTGGCGTTAAAGGCCATAGCCGCGGATCATGACGACGTTCATTGCATGATCTTCGACGAGATTGACACCGGAATCAGCGGTCGAATGGCCCAGGTGGTGGGGGAAAAGATGGCCACCATTGCCCTGGACCGCCAGGTAATCTGTGTGACGCACCTGCCCCAGATCGCGGCGTTGGGGGATCAGCATTTTGTGGTGGAAAAGCAGACCGATGGCCAGCGCACCGACAGCTCGGTGAGAAAGCTGGATGATGAGGGAAGGATTAAGGAATTGGCCCGCATGGTGGGCGGCGCGGACAACGGGGACAGCAGCCTGGCTCACGCCCGGAATATGCTGCTTTCCGCGCGCAAAGTGGTGGAGGATTTGCGCGCCGCGCAGCGGATGTAGGGGGGAACGGATATGGAGGTCATGGTGATGACCCTGACCTTTCGGGCGCCCTGGTGCAAGTCGCTCAAGGACAAGCGCTCTTTGGTCAAGCGGTTGGTCATGGGCCTCAGGCATCAGTTCAATGCCTCGGTCTGCGAAAGCGGGCATCAACAAATGCTGACGCTCATGGAGATCCAGTTGGCCATGTTGGCCTTTGACCGCGCCCAGGCCGACAGCATGGGGGAACAGGTGCTCAGGTTTGTGGAGCGCGCCACCGAGGCGGAATTGGTGGACAGCCAGGTGGAGATAAGATAAAAAAACCGGCCGGAATGCTCTTTTTTAAAAGGCAATCCGGCCGGTTTCCTATGTGTCCATTGGTTTTACCGGCACCAACCAGCGCCAGGGCGTTTTGACGGATTTGGGTGGATTGGCTTCTTCCTTTCGAAAATACAGCTCGGCATGCCAGCCATAGGGCGTTCCGTTGGGCTCAAATCCCAGCGCGCGCGCCCGGGACATGGTCTTTTCGGAATCTTCGCCATACAGTCCCAGCGCCACCTGGGTGGCCGGTATATCCCGAAAGCTGAATCCAGGAGGGACCTCGGCTCCGGCCGGGCTGAGCACGCAGACCATGTACACGAAGGTGTCGGTCTCCGCATCGTAATCGCAATGCCAGCCGAACATGCAATCCGATTTCCAGCGGGGTAAGGCCAGGAAAGTATCCTCGGCCGAAGATTGGAACACATTTCCCCAGAGCGCGGGCGCAGTGTTGCCCAACTCGCCGCCACACCGGGCCTCCAGCCCAATGATCCTCAGCGACGGGATCTCGAAAATTTCAAAGGTACTGGCAAAGGCCTTGGCTTCCGCTAAACTTCTCATGCGCACGGCTCCTTTCCGCAATCATACCCCATTTGGATGGAAGGCTGCAAGGTTGGAACGGCCCGCGAACATCGCCCGGGGCTTTATGTCCCATGCGTCTGGTCTGCGAATAGATTAAGTTTATGTTTTTTATTATACCGTTTGAATGGGCATTGTCAAGGGCTTAGGGGAGAAAAGAAAATGGGGAAAAGTGAAGAGAGGATGGCTTTTCTGGTTCTTTGGAACCGGCAGGCTTCAGCGTGCCGGATTTATCGACAGCCTGAAGCCTCTGGGCAATTTGCGTATACAATTGGCTTATTCCTTTGTTTTCGCCGGTTCAATTTGCAAGGATGCCATTTCTTTTTGGGTAACGCCATATTGTTTTCCATAATTGATCCAATATTTTTGGGAGGCCCTGATAAACATTTTGGGCGAGAGAGGGAGGGTGGTATGAAGGACGCGATATCGTCCATGGCTTATGGAAGACGCCAGCTGATTGATTTTCCAGGCAGTCAAAGGCTTAAATGGGGTATCCAATATGGCTTCACCGCTACCTATTTTTAAAACAGAACCGAATTTATAGCCATTCTGTTTGCAGAACAATTCCACCATTTGAACGGCGATGTCGTTTTGCTGGTATTCTAAAAAGCCGCAATTAACGAGAACCGATATTACCGGTTTGATGGAAGGCGGATTTTGTTCCAATGTTTTAAGCAAATCCAATAGCGTAACGGGAATGCCATCCGCATACAAGGGAAAGACCAACAGCAGGTCTGAAAAATTTTCCAGTTTGGAGCAAAGCTCAATATGATTTGTCCTGGAAATATTATGGTATTCAACGGAGCCGCGATAATGCCTGGATACAATCCCGGCATAACGTCTGGAGTTTGACCTGGGCGCACGGGGGCTTCCGTTTAAGATGATCAGGCTTCCCATTTTGCCACCTCATTCTTTACAGTATCCGTCAACCGCGATTCTGTGGTGAAAACAACTCGATAACTTTCGAAGTTCATGTTGCGTGCGTTTCTTTCCACAAGGCGTTTAAAGATCTGCTTTTCCGCCTCATCCAAATTGTTGCCATATCCGACTATTGTCGCACTCTTCGGCCGTACTTCGCGCTGGATGTGGTGGGTTTCGCCGTTTACAAGGCGTATAAAGGCCTGTTGAATGGGAATG
>DVJW01000091.1 GCA_018716505.1 Candidatus Faecaligallichristensenella faecipullorum
AAAAACATATACCTGGGCTATCCATAGATTCTATCAATTGGGGGAGAGCTCAATGGAAAAGTTGACGGATATCACCAAGGCATTGATGGATGAGCGGTTTGGAAAGGATTCAGTGATCGCCCTGGCCACCACGGCGGACGATCTGCGCTATGTCCGCTATGTGAACGCCTATTATCAGGACGGCGCTTTCTACGTCATTACCTACGCGCTTTCAGGCAAAATGAAGCAAATGGCGAAAAACCCGGCCGTGGCCATTGCGGGCGACTGGTTTACCGCGCGGGGCGTTGGGGAAAACCTGGGGTATATCCGGCGGCCGGAGAACGCTGCGCTGGAGAAAAAGCTGCGCGAGGCCTTTGCGGAGTGGATTGACAATGGGCATAATAATTTCGACGATGTCAATACCTGTATCCTATGCATCCGGCTCACCGAAGGCGTGCTTTTCTCCCACGGCACCCGATATGACATTGATTTTACAGCGGCGATTTAAGATAGGAAAAAGGCTTTCGTCCTGCCTTGAGGGAGGGCGAAAGCCTTTTTTCGTTTAGCATTCCTCTGAACCCAGGGATTTTTGTATGCAGCGAATGGCCAAAGTCGCACCCAACATGAGCAAGGCGGTGAGCAACATTAAAATCTGTTTGTTGATCATGGTGACGCCCAACAGGTTTATGGTCCATTCTTCGGTATAAGCGATGAACTGCTGTCCAATGGTCACCCCCAGCAAGGCGCCCAAATTGGCCATGGTGGAATAAAACCCAATATAAACGGTTTGGTTCTTCTGGGGAATGTTGACATAGGGCACATTGGTAAAGCACAGGCTGATGCCGGCCATCATGCAGAACGAATAGATTTGGGCAATGGGGTAGAGCGCCGGCGCGGACGGGGTCACAAAGGCCAAGCCCACATAATAGAGCAAATATAGCCCCATGGCCAGATAGAGCGACTTAAACCAGGAAAAGCGGCGCACGATCCGGCTCCAAATCGGGGTTAAAAACATGATAACCGGCACGTTGATCAAATTGATGAGCATGAGATAGGTATAGCTCACCGACATATTCTTTAACATGTAGACCGTAAAGTAGGGGCCGGGCAAATTGCAGGTCATATTCCACAAAAAGGCCACCAGCACGGTTTTCAGGTATTTGGGCTGATGGAAGGGCTCCAGCAGCAGATATTTCAGGGTGAAGCGCTGTTCAGAGCGCTCGTAGGCATATTCGCGGATATGAAACAGATTCCAGGACTCCACCACCGCCAGGATCAGGCAGATTCCCCGCAGGATCAGAAGGCCAACATATTCGCTGCCCGCCTCCCGGCAAAAGTCCACCAACCGGCTGGCGCCCAGATTCATGAGCGCCACCACCGCGCCCACAGTCATGCTGATGAGGGAAAAATATTGATTCCGAACCCGGGAGGGAATGGATTGCAAATGCCAAACCGTCAAGGCCGGAGCCACCACAGCGGCGGACAGATTGGCCATCAATACCGAAAAGGCCACCAGCACCAGTTTGGCCTGGCTGGCCATGGGGAAGAGCGGGATGATTCCGATGAACAGGATATTGAACAGCATGGAAAGGGCCCGCAGCCAAACGATGAGCGTGCGGCGCTTTTCAAAGCGTTCCAGAAGCAGCGGAGCCACCAGCTGAAGCAAATTCGCGCCGGTGGTAATCATGGTCATGGCGCCCATGAAAGAATCGCTGGCGTTCATCAGGATGAGCAGTCCGGTGAAAAAACTTCCGCCAATCAGATTGGTGATGATATTGGCGCTGTAGTTAAAGCCCAACAGCCTTACCCGATCTTTGGAAGAGGGGTCGTCCTGGAAATACCATCCTTCGCCCGCCCACTGGCCGAGCTTTTTAAAAAAGATTCCTAAAGAAATTTTCTTCATGGCCGGCAGCCTCCTGTGAGGTGGAATGAAATAGCCGGATTTACCGTTTGGTACCGAAAACCAGGGCAGGGTTGAGGGATTTTAGAAAATCATAAAGCCATGGGCAAGGATTGTCAAGGAAATTTTTCGATTTTCTTTGGATGCCTTAGGCGTTATCCCCGAACCGACCTAAGATAACCCAGCGGGCTCATGCCCATCAGCCGTTTAAACTGACGGGAAAATTGGTGAACGCTGGAATAGCCCATGCGCTCGGCGGTCTGGCTCACGTTGAGCAGGCCTTCCCGGAGCAGCCTGCGCGCCTCTTCGATGCGGATTCGCTGATAGAACTCCATGACCCCCATCTGATTATAGCGCCTGAACAGCTGCTTTAAGGCGGTCTGGCTCAGACCGGATTCCTTGCAGATCTCCTGAAAGCTCAACCGGCCGTCCAGATGTTCGCGCATATACTGACTCAGGGCATGGGTCAATTCGGCGGCGCGCTGTTCTTCGGTCAAATGAAGTGCCGCCCTGGCTGGCGGAGCGCTGGGCTTGGGGGCTTCCCGAAGCAAGAGCAGCAGGAGTTGTTCCAGATAGAGCCCGATGAGCTGTTGGCTGCCGATGGGCGCATTGTCCAGGGGCACCAATTGGCGCTGCTCGGAGATATCCAGCACCTGACCGAAACAGCGCTGGGCTTCGGAGACAATTTGGCGCAGAATCCGCCGCATGGGCGCGTCCAAGGTGAAATGCGCGCCGCAAAAGGGCTTCATGGGCCCGGCGGGGGCCGCAAAGGAGATCACCACAATATTGGGGCCGGTGGCTTGATTTGCCCAGATGGTATGAAATTCATTGGGCTGATGAAAGAGCAGTTGTCCCTGGCGCAGCGAATACACCGCGTCGCCCGCTCCGATTTCGGCCTCCCCCCGGTCAATATATACGATTTCCCAGAAGTTATGGCGCTCTCCCGGAAAGATATAACCCGCCGCGAACTGAAAATAGTGAAGGCTATACAATTTGCGTATGCGCAAGGTCTGTTTAAGCTCCAGTGGAGTGTAGTCGGCCATATCGTCCATCTTCCTGTTACTATATATTTGCCCCATGTTCGTGGCAGCCAGCCACAGGCGAGGGACAACTCATTGCCCAAGTTGTACAATGTGAAAGCAATGGTCTGGCGGCATCCTCCAAGAGCAATACGCTCGTTGCAAAGTCAGTCAGCCGGCCTTCCCATTGTGCAGCGTTCGATTTGTGCAGGTTGAGCGCCCGTTGTGGTCACTCGCGTCAGCGAACAGATAGAATCGGCGATGGGTAAAGGCGGAATGCCGTTGCAGTAACACATCGGGAGGATTCCATATGTTCGCAGTTGGTGTCGATGTTTCACACGGCAGGAGCACAGTGGCCGTGCTCGGAGCCAAGCGTAAGGTTGTCATGAAGCCGTTCGAGGTTCCGCATACCGTAGACGGATTCGCTTCTCTGGCGGAAAAGCTGAACGGTCTGGACGGCGAAGTCCGGATCGTCATGGAGCACACGGGCAGGTATTACGAATCGTTCGCCATGAGCATGTACCGCGCCGGTTTCTTCGTGTCTGCCGTGAATCCTCTGGCCATCAGGGATTACCAGGAGGGCATCAGCGTCCGCAAAGTCAAGACCGACAAGGCCGACGCTCTGAAAATTGCTCAGTTTGCCATTGACAAATGGGAGATTTTGCCGCAATATACTCCCATGGATACGATTCGCTACAACCTTAAAACCCTGCACCGCCAGTTCCAACTGTCCAGCAAGACCAGGACCGCGCTGAACAACAACCTGATTGCCCTGCTGGAGCAGAACTATCCCGGCGCAAACCGGTACTTTGACAGCCCTGTGCGCCCGGACGGCACCCAGAAGTGGGTGGACTTCGTGGATACCTTTTGGCATGTGGACTGCGTCGCCGGAGTCAGCCAGAACGCCTTTGTGGAGCGCTACCGGAAGTGGTGCAAGCGGCACGGATACCACTTCTCCGAACAGAAGGCCATTGAGATTCATACGGATGCCCGGCGGAAGTTCCCCCTGGCGCCCAAGACCGACACCTGCAAGCTGCTGGTGAAGGAGGCTGTTGCCCAGCTAAACGCCATCTCCCGCACAGTGGAAACCTATCGCACGGAGATGAACCGCCTGGCCGCCCAGCTGCCGGAATATGACACCGTCATGGCCA
The DNA here is from genome assembly GCA_018716505.1 of Candidatus Faecaligallichristensenella faecipullorum. Classification (GTDB taxonomy): domain Bacteria; phylum Bacillota; class Clostridia; order Christensenellales; family Aristaeellaceae; genus Faecaligallichristensenella; species Faecaligallichristensenella faecipullorum. The sequence continues at coordinate 4,050 of DVJW01000091.1, forward strand.
TGACCGGCGTCGGCAAATCCATGGGGCCGCAGCTCATGGCCGAGATTGGCGATCTGCGCTGCTTTGCCCACTCCAAATCGCTGGTTGGCTTTGCGGGCACCGATCCCATCAAGGACGATTCCGGCGACAAGATCTCTGGCAGCAACCGCAGCAGCAAGCGCGGCTCTCCTTATCTTCGCAAGACGCTCTTTGTCATCATGACCATCCTGCTCCAGCTTCAGCCTCAGGATGATCCCGTTTACCAGTTCCTCGACAAAAAGCGCTCCGAAGGCAAGAAGTACTACGTCTACATGACCGCCGGGATGACTAAGTTCCTGCGCATCTACTACGGCAGGGTGCGCGATTGTCTCAGGGAAAAGGGCCTCTGGGACAACCCAGCATCTCAAGAGGTCAACCCTGGTTGACAGGGGTTGGAATCAACCCCTTGGCTGCCCAATAGCACTGGCAGCACGAAGTGTCAAGGAGGCCCGCAGGCACGGCGAAGCCGCTTGTCCTTGACGCGGCGGGATGACTGTGCTACGCCTCCCCTTCGGTCGCCCTTTTCGGACGGCCTTTTTGTTGTACCTTTCTCTTGTCTTCCCATAGCCGTAAATCTTTACATCTCTCATGCTTGATTTTTTATTTGCAGGCTT
>DVJW01000092.1 GCA_018716505.1 Candidatus Faecaligallichristensenella faecipullorum
GCCTGGCGCTGGGCGTCGGAGAAGTAGGCGGGCACGGTGATGACCGCCTGAGTTACGGTTTCGCCCAGATAGGCCTCGGCGTCGCTCTTGAGCTTTTGCAGAATCATGGCCGAAATCTCCTGGGGGGTGTATTCCTTGCCCTCAATGGAGACCTTATGGCTGGTGCCCATTTCACGTTTGATGGAGATCACGGTGCGGTCCGGATTGGTAACCGCCTGCCGCTTGGCCACCTGGCCCACCAGGCGCTCGCCGTTCTTGGCGAAAGCCACCACCGAGGGGGTGGTACGCGCGCCTTCAGGATTGGGGATAACCGCCGGCTCGCCGCCTTCCATAACCGCGACGCAGCTGTTTGTAGTACCCAAGTCAATGCCAATAATCTTTCCCATAATATTCTTCCTCCAAATCTGTGGTCGATTGCAATTTTCAAGTTGGTTTGTTATTCCGCCGCCACTTTAACCATGGCGTAGCGGATCACCCGGTCTTTGAGCCGGTAGCCCTTTTCAAAGACTTCCAGCACGGTTCCCGGTTCTCCCTCTTCCACGCGCATAACCGCGTTATGCACTTCGGGATCAAAGTTCTCGCCCAGCGCCGGAATTTCGCTCAGGCCCATTTTGCCCAGGATATCCAGCATCTGTTTTAAGGTCATCTCAACGCCCGCCTTCAGCCCATCGCCATCGCCGTGGGTCTGGGCCGCGTTCAGGGCGCGCTCCAAATTGTCCACCACCGGCAGCAGCGCGGCCACGGTTTCCCGAACGCCGTCCTGATAGGCGTCGGCGCGGGTCTGGCTGTTCCTGCGGCGGAAGTTGTCAAAATCAGCCTGCACCCGCTGGGCGAGCTGCAAATATTCGTCGCGCTGCTTGACCGCGGCCTCCAGCGCCGCGCGCTGTTCCTCGCCGCCCTTTTCCTGACCCGCTGGGCCTTGTTCAGCCTCTTTGGCTTCGCCGCCCTGCTGCTCTTTGGGCTGCGCTTCGGCTTCAGTTTCCGGCGCCTTCTCTTTTTGGAGCTTCTCCCAGGCTTCCTCCGCCTTTTTCCTTTCCTTTGCCATGTTCATCGCCTTTCCACTATCCGCTCTATTGGCCATTGCCCGAGAGCAGATCACTGATTGCCTTTCCCATATAATCCAATACTGAAATTACCCTGCTGTAATTCATTCGCGTGGGGCCGATGATGCCCAAGGTGCCGCTGGTGTGGTTGCCCACCCGATAGCTGGCGGTAATGACCGAGCAATCCTTAAGCTCGGGCACCTTGTTCTCCGGCCCGATGCGTATGGTAAATTCCATGCCGCCCGCTTGCTGAAGCAGCGGATAGAGCTTTTCCTTGGATTCCAGCACGGTAAGAAAGTTGCGCGCCTTTTCAATATCGCTGTATTCAGGATAATTGAGCAGGTTGGCGCTCCCCCCAACCACCATATCCGAGGCGTGATCCTCCCTCAGTTCGTTTTCCAACACGTCCAGCACATTGGCAAACAACCGGCGGTGGGACTGCATATCCCGGAACATAGCCGCAAACTCGGCGCGCACCTCGTGCATTGGCCGGTCCTTTAACATCTCGGTCAACATCTTGGAAATGCTGTACAGGTGATCGGCGTGCATCTCCTCGGGAATCCGAATCACGGTATCCTTTACGATGCCCGCATTGGTGACCACGATCATCAGCGCGGTATTGTCGTTGACCTGAACCAGCTGCACCCGGTTGATGCGCAAAGTATTGCTCTGCGGGGGCATAACCAGCGAGGTATACTGAGTCATATCGCTGAGCACCTGGGCCGCGTTTCGGATGACCTCCTCAATCTGGCCTGTGCGCCGGTCGATATGCCCCTGAATGCGCCGGGCATCCTCATCGGAAAGCTTCCCCACCTTCAGCAGCCGGTCCACATACAACCGATAGGCCTTATAAGACGGTATCCGCCCCGCCGAGGTGTGGGGCTGGTCCAAATAGCCCAGCTCCTCCAGGTCGCTCATTTCGTTCCGAATGGTGGCCGGGCTGAAGCCCACGCCCGCCTTGCGCGATATCGTTCGGGAACCCACCGGCACGGCTGTTGTGATGTAGTCGTCGATGATGGCCTGCAAAATCAGGAATTTTCGCTCATCCAACTTCATTCACTCGCCTCCTCCGGGGTTGTTAGCACTCTCACTCATCGAGTGCTAATCCCTTGATTCATACATTATCACCACTGTCTCTTTTTGTCAATACCCTGGAAAAATTTTTTTGTTAAATGGAGATTGAAGGCCTTTGGGGCCGCCATGCCATGCTATAATACCTTTAGATTGCCCAAATCTTTCGAAAATAAAGCGAGGTCTTTTCTTTGGACGGCTGCAGAATCCGATTGGCCCAGCCCGGGGACGCCGAAGCCCTGCTCAATATTTACGCGCCCTATGTGCTGAATACCGCCATTACCTTTGAATACACCGTGCCCAGCGTTCAGGAATTTTCCGGCCGCATACAAAACACCCTGGCGCGCTATCCCTACCTGGTGGCCCTGGGGGCGGGAGAAATCCTGGGCTATGCCTATGCCTCGTCCTTCCATACCCGCGCGGCCTATGCCTGGGCGGCGGAAACTTCTATTTATATACGCCAGGACGCCCGGGGCGGCGGATTGGGCAAAGCCCTGTATCAGCATCTGGAAACCATCCTGGCCCGCCAGGGCGTTTTAAACCTCAACGCCTGCATCGCCTACCCCAATCCGGACAGCGTGGCCTTCCATGAGCGCATGGGCTTTAGCACCGTGGGCCATTTTCATCAGTGCGGCTTCAAGCTGGGCCGCTGGTACGATATGATCTGGATGGAAAAGACGCTGGGGGATCATGGGGTTCCGCCCCGGCCCTTTGTTCCGTTTCCCGAACTGAACGACAGGAAGTAGGGCAAATAAAAAATGGGCATCGGCTGTAAAAGCGATGCCCGTCAACGGGTTAAAAGAGGAAGGGCGTTCCTTATGTCCGCCCCCGCCGGCCTCCATGAACCGGCGGCTTATTCCCCCTCCATCTCCTCCAGTATTTCCACCAGCGCCGCGTTCTGCACCCTGAGGCCGTCCGGCGTCAAACAGAGCTTTTCCCCGTCCCATTTTAAAAGTCCCAGTCCCCCGAGCTTTTCAAAGGCCCGGGGCGCTTCCTTTAAGAGATCGCGGCCGTAGCGTGCGAGATATTCCGCCCCATTAAGGCCATTCGTCAATCGCAGCCCCAGCATCACGGCCTCCACCCGCTCGTCCAGCGGGGCAAGCGCCTCCTCCTCCCGGCCATACCGCCCGGAGAGGTATTCGTCCAGATCCGGGGTATTCCCAAAGCGCAGGCCGTTCATCAGCGAATGGGCCGCGCAGCCCAGCCCCAGATAGTCGTCCCTCATCCAATAGGCCAGGTTGTGGCGGCATTCATAGCCCTTGCGCGCATAGTTGGAGATTTCATACCGCTCGTATCCGGCCCGGGGCAGAATCCGCTCCACCATGGTCTGAAAGGCCAGGGTCTGCTCCTCGCCGGGCAGGCTGATTTCCCCCCGCTCCAGGCGTTCCTTGAGGGGGGTGCCCTCCTCCACAATCAGGCTGTAACAGGATAAATGTTCGGGGGATAGCGCCATGGCCCGCTCCAGGGTTTCCGTCCAATCCCTTTCGCTCTGGCCGGGCAGGGCATACATCAAATCAATGTTGAGGTTATGAAACCCGCACGATCGGGCCATTTTCACCGAGCGCGCCACGTCTTCCCATTGGTGAATGCGGCCCAGGGTTTTTAAGAGGCCGCTTTGGGCGGCCTGAGCGCCCAGGCTGATCCGGTTGAACCCGGCCGCCCGATAGGCCGAAAGCTTTTCCTGATCCAAGGTGCCCGGATTGGCCTCCAGGGTGATCTCGGCGTCCTCCTCGATCTCAAAGCGCGCGCGAACGGCCTTCATCAGCGCGGCGGCCTGGTCTCCGCTCATCAGCGAGGGGGTTCCGCCGCCCACAAAAACCGTTTTCGCCCGCATGGCTCCAAAGCGGGCGCATTGTTCGTCCATTTCCCGCTCAACGGACGCAAAATAGCGCGCCATATCGCGCTCCCGCCCCGGATAGGAGGCGAAATCGCAATAGGCGCACTTGCGCGCGCAAAAGGGCATATGCAGATACAGCGCCACCGTCTTCATCAATCCATCTTCAAAACCGCCATGAACGCCTCGCTGGGCACCTCCACCGAGCCCACCTGGCGCATGCGCTTTTTGCCCTCTTTTTGTTTTTCCAGCAGCTTGCGCTTGCGGGTGATATCGCCGCCGTAGCACTTGGCCAGCACGTCCTTGCGCAGGGCCTTCACGGTCTCCCGGGCGATGACCTTGCCGCCGATGGCCGCCTGAATCGGGATTTCAAACAGCTGGCGCGGAATGACCTCCTTGAGCTTTTCGGCGATGGAGCGTCCCCGGGGATAGGCCCGGTCGCGGTGCACGATGATGGACAGCGCGTCGCAGGTCTCCCCGTTGAGCAAAAGATCCAGCTTCACCAAATCGCTCTCCCGATAGCCGCTGAGCTCATAGTCAAAGGAGGCATAGCCCCGGGTGCGGCTCTTGAGCTGATCGAAGAAATCAAAGATCACCTCGTTCAAGGGCAGGTCATACTTGAGCACCACCCGGCCGCCGTCGATATACTTCATATCCTTAAAGGTTCCGCGCTTATCCTGGCAAAGCTCCATGATCGCGCCCACAAACTCCTGGGGCGTGATCACCTGGGCGTCCACATAGGGCTCCTCCATGGAGGCGATTTCGGCCTGGGGGGGCAGGTTGCTGGGGTTGTCGATGTCCAGGGTGGTGCCGTCCAGCTTGTTGACCTTGTACACCACGCTGGGCGCGGTGGTCACCAGATCCAGGTCAAACTCGCGTTCCAGCCGCTCCTGAATGATCTCCATATGCAAAAGCCCCAAAAAGCCGCACCGGAAGCCATAGCCCAGGGCCGCCGAGGTCTCGGGGTCAAAGCAGAGGGAGGCGTCGTTGAGCTTGAGCCGCTCCAGGGCGTCGCGCAGGTTGTCGTACTCGGCCCCATCCGCCGGGAAAATGCCGCAGTACACCATGGGCTGAACCGGCTTATAGCCGGGCAGGGGTTGATCCGCCGGCCGGTTGGCGTCGGTGATGGTGTCGCCCACCCGGATATCGGAGATATCCTTAATGGAGGCCGCGATATAGCCCACGTCCCCGGCGCTGAGCCTTTCAAGGGGCATGTATCCGCCCGGCCTGAAGGCGCCCACCTCGGTGACCTCGAACTCGTTTCCGCTGGCCATCATGCGAATGCGGGTGCCCACCTTGACGGCGCCCTGCTTGAGCCGCACCGAGCTGATGGCGCCCCGATAGTTGTCGTAATAGCTGTCAAAAATCAGCGCCTGGAGCGGGGCCTGGGGATCGCCCTCGGGCGGGGGCACCAGCTTTACCACCGCCTCCAGCACTTCCTCTATGCCGATGCCGGCCTTGGCCGAAACCAGCGGGCAGTCCTGGGTATCCAGCCCGATTTCGTCCTCGATTTCCTGCTTCACCACCTCGGGTTGGGCGCTGGGCAGGTCAATTTTATTGATCACCGGAATGATTTCCAGGTTATGGTCCAGGGCCATATACACGTTGGCCAAGGTCTGGGCCTCGATGCCCTGGCTGGCGTCCACCACCAGAATCGCGCCCTCGCAGGCGGCCAGCGCCCGGCTCACCTCATAGGTAAAGTCCACATGGCCGGGGGTATCGATCAAATTGAGCACATACTCCTTGCCATCCTGGGCCTTGTAGGGCATACGCACGGCCTTGGACTTAATGGTGATGCCCCGCTCGCGCTCCAGCTCCATGGAATCCAGCACCTGCTCGGTCATATCCCGGAGCGCCATGACGCCGGTCTTTTCCAGCAGCCGGTCGGCCAAGGTGGATTTGCCATGGTCGATATGGGCGATTATGCAGAAATTTCGAATATTTTCCATAGGTTTGATGGCTTCCTCCGCGCGCCGCCTGGGCGCAAAATTTTTCTATTTTTATCATACCGAATCTGCCGCAAAAAATCAAGCGCCCCCGGGCAAAACGGATGAATTTCAAATTCCCCGAACCTGTGCTATACTGTAAGAAAAACCAAGGAGGCCGGATTTCCATGATTCAAAAGACCCTTGAATCCCTGAAGCGCCGGGGTTTTATCCCCCACTATTTTGACACCCTTGAGCAGGCCAAGGCCTTTGTGCTGGGCGAGTTGAAAGGGGCATCCAGCGTGGGCTTTGGGGGCAGCATGACCGCCAAAGAAATGGGGCTGGACCGGGCATTGGAAGAGACGGGTACCCGGGTGCATTGGCATTGGAACGCCGGGAACCAAGACCGGCCCCGGGTATTAAGGGACGCCATGGAGGCGGAGGCCTATATCTGTTCGGCCAACGCCATCACCGCTTCGGGCCACATCCTCAACATCGACGGCAACTGCAACCGGGTGGCCGCCACCCTGTTCGGGCCCCAAAGGCTCTTCATCATCGCGGGCAAAAACAAGCTGGTGGACGGCTCCATGGAGGACGCCGTCGCCCGCATCAAGCAATGCGCCTGCGGTCCCAACGCCCGCAGGCTCCATCTGGACACCCCCTGCGCCCACACCGGCCACTGCACCGAGACCGGCGAGTGCTTCAGCCCGGACCGCATGTGCAACGCCCTGGTGTGCCTGTCGGCCTGCCCCTCGGGCCGGGAGATCCATGTGGTATTGATGGGGCAGGAAGCGGGGTATTAGGGGAAAATATAAGTTTTTGATTTGGATGGATTTTCCCTCTGCAAAAGGGAGCGAAATTTCCCCTGGCGGGGGGGCTTTATTATGGAGGGGCCAGGGGGAGGTTTCCGTAATACCTCCCCCTAGGCCCCTCCAAACCTCCCCTACCCCCTCTAGCGGTTTTGGGGTAACGTTCGCTCCGCTTCCGGCTATCGAAGTTTGCCGTGCCGGGCACGGCAGGCTAAAGGCTAAGGCCCTAATCGAAGCACAAAATTCGTTCGATTAGGGCCTTTTTCTATTTTGCCGCGTTTAGCGGGCAAATTCAGCCAACCTTTAGCGGAGCGTTGCGGGGGTGGCCCCGCGCCGGGGGCGGCAAGCCCCCACAGCGGCCGT
>DVJW01000093.1 GCA_018716505.1 Candidatus Faecaligallichristensenella faecipullorum
GGAAAATCAATTTTCCCGGTTTTGAAGTGCATGGCAATGGCCAACTCCGGCCCGATTGCCCGAACCAGGCGCGCCGCACAGTCCGGGTCAATGGTATAATATCCGCCCACCGGAATCATCAACACATCCACCTTGCCCAACTTCGCCAGGGTCTGGCCGTCCAGCTCATGGCCCAGATCCCCCAGGTGAACCAGCCGTTTACCCTGAATATCCATCACAAAAATCAAATTCCCGCCCCGTTTGGCGCCCTGAACATCATCGTGATGGCAGGGGATGGCCTCAAACTTTGCGCCGTCCCGCTCATATTGCCCGCTTTGATCCAGGATCACCGGCTGTCCGCCAATGCGCTTTACCGCATTATGGTCAAAATGGCCATGACTCACCGTGACCACATCGGCCCTGGGCGCGCCCAGGTCATACCCCACCGATTCGTCATAGGGATCGGTTATGACACAAAACCCATTGTCCGCGGTGATCTGAAAGCAGGAATGTCCCAACCATTTGATTTTCATTTTTCCTTCCTCCCATCGATGATACATGCACAGTCATAGAGCAACCCGCCGCCCCGCTTCAGGCGCAGGCATTGGGCGGCTTGTTCCCTCAGGGCCCGTTCCAGCGCCTCCACCGGCCTGTTGAGCTCAAAGGCCTTGACGCACTGGATCCAAAGCGCCCGCTCCTCCGGCAAAATTTCCCGCCCTCTGAGCGGATAAAGGCCGTATCTCAGCGGGCTGAGTCCATCTTTCCAAAGGGCTTGGGCCATTTTCTCATACCACGCCTCCTGGGGGATCAATCCCCAATACGCCCCCCGCTCCTGGACGGCAAAGCCGGCTTCATTCAGCGCCCGCCTGATCTCCATTGCCCGCTCGGGGGATTTGAGGGCGGCGTCGGTGAGGTATAAGGCATCGCCCCGGTCAACCTTTAAAAAACCGCGGCTCCGCTCAATGGCGCTTTGGGCCGCCCGGCGCATGGGCGTCATGCTTCCACCGGCCAGGCCCTGAGCGCCAGCCGCGTCTTTGCCGGCTGGCCCCCCGAGAGGCTCAGCTCATAGCAAAGGGTCAGATCCAGCCGCCCTTCCTCAAAGCGCCAATCCAGCCTATTGGTAAATGCCGAAAGCTCAAATTCCATACCGTCCACCCGATAGAGTCCGCAATGGGTCTTCCCCGGCACAAAATCCAGACGCATATCCGCCTGGCCCGAGCGCTCCATCCGGCATCTGCCTTCGTCCAGGCGCAGCACCACCTGGCTTTGCTCCAACCCCTCGGCCTGATCCTGATAGGTCAGGATGATTTCCCCGGAACCCGCGCTGAGATACGCCCTTTGCTCCTGCGCCATTCGCTCCATCCGCCCGTCCGCTCCGCGCCGGTGGCTATCGATTTTTAAATGGACCCGCATTGCCCGCACCCTCCTTTGCCATGGCCTATAAGTAAGAAAACAGGACAGCGCCGAAATCAACACTGTCCCCTTGAAATCCATCCTCAGGCCCCCACATCCCGGTTTTTGCCGGTAATCTGGCCCAGATTCATGCCCCGGTTATGGGGAATGGCCTTCCATTTGGGAATGCCGAAGAATATGCAGGCCAAATTGGCCGGAACCCAGCTGAGCAGAAAAATCCACATATTGGCCAGGGCGGAAAACCGAACCCGGCCGGTCTTTCTTTCCAACAGACAGATCAACAGCCCCAAGGCGTCGCTGCCCAATATGCTGCCCAGAGCGCCGGCTATGGCGCCGAACAAGAGCGCGGGAAGATCCAACGTGCCGCTCGCCAGGCTGATCGCCACCTGGACCAAAGCCAATATCCCCGGCACGAAACAGATGAGCTGAATCACCGGCCCCATAAAGAGCAGGCCCATATCCAAACAGGCAAAGCTCCGGCGCTTGAATACCCCTTGGGCCAGCTGCCCCCAATAGCGCTTCATGCACTGCAAGGTGCCCGCCGACCAGCGCCTGCGCTGGGTAAAGCTGTCCTTCAGGGTGACGGGCTGCTCGTCATAGGTGATGGCGTCGTTCATCCAATGTACCTTCACCCCGTGAATGGCGCATTGGGCAGTGAATTCCAAATCCTCGGTCAAGCTGGAGGTATCCCAGCCATACTTCCGAATCAAACCGGCGCTGACCATGAACCCGGTGCCGTTGAGCGCCGCCGACAGGCCCAAAGCGTTCCGCGCCCGGTTGTAAAGCCGGTTCATGCCCCAATAGAACATGGAAACGCAGCCCGCGATCCAGGAATCCCCGGGATTTTTGCTGTCCCGATAGCCCTGGGCGATCTGCGCGCCCTGACAAAGCGCGTTGTTGACCGCCTGAAAAAAGCCGGGATCCACGATATTATCCGCGTCAAAGATACAAAAGGCATCATATTGCGCTTCCCCGTTTAACAGTTCGTCAAAGGCAAAGCGCATAACCTCGCCTTTGGAATGAACCTCCCGGGTGCAGGTCAGCACCTTGGCCCCGGCCCGCAGGGCCGCCCCATGGGTGTCGTCGCTGCAATTGTTGGGAACCACATACACGTCAAACAGTTCTTCTGGATAATCCTGTCTTTTAAGGCTTTCCACCAGATAACCAATGACTTCCTCCTCATTGCGGGCCGCAATCACCGCGGCGATGCGGTGCTTGGGAGGCTGCTTGGGATGTAACCGCGCCTTTCTGAATCCGCCCAATATGGCGATCAGCACATAGTGCAGGCCAAACAGGGCGCAAAGCGCGCTGGTGATTCCAATGATCAGATTCAATATATTCATTCATTTGTCGCTCCCTCTTTTTGCTTTGCTGCGCGCTCCGCCCGCTTTTTTGCGAGCATCTCCTGCCGCTCAATGAGCATCAGCAATCTGGGGCGGTTGTACCGCTGAATCATGATAAACGGCAAATTGCCCAAAATATAGCAAATCATGCCGCCAACACCCCAGGCGCCGTCCATAAACAGCAAAAATATGGGGCTCACGAAAATTAACGCCACATGAATCAGTTCCGCGATACAGGTTTCCACCACCAGCTGTTTTAGAAATTTTACATCCTTGAACACGGTTATGCGCTTGGCGTACATGCTTTTGATATACTGGCTCATATCCGGGACCCGGTCCTTCCAGTACTGTATGCGCAGCTTGGTGTAGACCTCGCCGCCCCGCTCCCATTTATAGCACTTAAACGGGAAAACATCGTATCTGAAATTCTTTCTGGGCAACATCTGGCCGATAAAAAAACATAACGGCCCCACGGTGGCCACCACCAGCGCAAATTTTACCAGCTGACTTAAGCACATGGGCAATCCCCTGAGTATAAGCCCGCTCATCCCTTCATTCCTCTCCTTGGCCCACAGGCACAGGTTCTACAATGAAACCCGTTTTAGTTTACCATGCTCCCGGGGAATGCGCAATCGCTTCAAAGATTAGGCGCGAAAATTTGTCCTAATGTTCCCCTCAAAGGCAAAAGAAAACCCAACAATTCGTCAAATTGCGACTTTTAACACACCTCGTTCCAGGTCAATTCCTCAATGAGCCGCGCGGCCAACGCGATTTTAAAGGGAACCCTGTCCAGCCGGGTATATTCAAAGCGGGTATGCGCGCCTCCGCCCATCATACCCAGCCCATCCAGCGCCGGTATGCCCGTCAGGGCGGCGAAGGCGATGTCCCCGGGCGCGCCCATGCGCTCGGGGGCCAGTTCAACCCCCATTTCCATGGCAATCCGCCGGGCCGCCTGGAGGAGCGCCTTGCTTTCCTGGGTAGCCTTGAGCGCGGGCTTGTGGGCGCCCCAAAGGAGACGGGTGGTGCTGCCCTTCAGCCCGGGCGCGGCGCACAGGGTCTCGATTTTCTCCAACAGCCCGGCGCGGTCCTGTTCATGGTCATAGCGCGCCTCTCCATGGGCCGAGGCCTCCGAGGCCAGGCCGCCCTGGCCGGTTCCGCCCTCAATGGAGCTGATGTTGATATCGATTCCGCGCCCGTCGTCGCGCAAGCCATACAGCCCCACGATGCGGTTGGCCAACTCCTGTATGGCGCTGGCGTCCGAACCGCGGGGCGCTTCCGCGTCCCCCTGGGCGCCTGCGCACTGAAGCTCAAAGGCGGAGGCGCCTCTGCGCTCCAAAATGAGCCCGCCCACCTGGCTCATGGGCGCAAAGCCCAGCACCGCGAAACTGTTCTGCGCCTCGCGCTGAATGAGCGGCCAGCTGGCCAAAGCGCCCGTTTCCCCGTCCGAATGGATCACGGCCGCGATGGAATACCGTTCAAAGTCAATGCGCTCCAAGGCCTGCTTCAGGGCGAACAGCATCACCACCAGGCCGCCCCGCATATCGCCCGCCCCGCATCCATAGGCCAAATCCCCTTCCATTTTATAGGACTGGGCTTCGTCCCGGGGAAAGGCGGTGTCCATATGGCCCATGAGCATGAGCCTCCGCTCCCCCTTGCCCCTTCTGAAAATCAGGGTGGGCCCGGCTTGGTCATGGTCATGCCGCTCCAGAGAAAAACCCAAATCGCCGAAATCCCGGATCAACATCCGGGCAAAGTCCTCCAATTCCTGAAGATCATGGCTGCCCGCGGGCAGGGAAACATATTCTTTGAGCTTTTCCACCGGCTCATATCGCGCATAATTCATGCAGAGAACGTCCTTTCTTGGCCCTTCCGGCTCAAAAATGCGCGGTTTCGGGCTTTTTTATTATAGCACATGCGATACCTCAGGAAAAGCAAAAAAAGGCGCCGGAACTACTGCGGCGCCTCAATGGCCATAAACTGCATTTCCTTCACCGCACCGCGCGGCGGCCGGCCTGCTTATAATCCTCATCTTCTGCGTCGATACTCCCCGTCAACATATACCGTAGCGGCCCTCCCACTCATCCACTATGGACCGCAGCGTCCGGGGCAGAAGCGCCATCGCGATTGCCCGCAGCCTGCGCATTGCCCCGTCCATTCCGTTTTGGGCATAAAACGGCCAGGCAATGGCGCCGGTAATGGCGGCCAGCGTGTCGCTGTCCCCGCCCAGGGAAACGGCGGTGCGAAGGGCATCCTCAAAGCTTACGGATTCAAGAAACGCCGTAATGGCCTGGGGCACGGTTCCCTGACAGGTTGTATCAAAGGAGTAAAACGGCCTGATCTCATCCACCGTCCGCTTCAGCGGATAAAAATGCGTCTCCATAAGATCCCGTATGGCTTTTTTGCCAGCGCCCGCGCGGGCCAGATATACCGCCGAAGCCACCGCCTGCGCTCCCTTTATGCCCTGCGGATGATTATGGGTGATCTCCGATGACTGCCTGGCCAGCACCAGGGCCTGTTCCAGGGATGTGGCGGCCTCTCCGCATGGAGACACCCGCATGGCGGAGCCATTTCCATAGCTTCCATAGGGCTTTGGCTCGGGTGAAGTCAGCCAGCTTTCGAATCTGCCGCCATATCCGCCCATGGGATGCGGATATCGCCTGGCCATTTCGCGCATTTCCTCCGTCAGGGCGGCGGAAAACCCGCCGTTTCCGGCCCTCATGAGCGCGCGGGCCACCGCGATGGTCATCAGGGAATCATCGGTATAGCAGCTTCCCGGGGCGGGAAGCGGAAAACGTTTGGTCTTGATATTGTTAAATTCATAGGTCGAACCCGCGATATCGCCGATAATCGCTCCAATCACTGAAAAAACCTCCCCGCCTTTGATGAACTGAGTTTACCACAAGCGGAGAGGTTTCGGGTCGCCCGCCAGGCGACAAATCAATAGCCCAGCGGCGGCAGATCCAACTGGAACAGCACCTGGTTGATTTCCATGATGTCGTACCGGCCGTTCATGATGCAATACTCCACCACGATGTCGGCCTTATTGCTGTGGGAAAGGGCAAAACCCGCCTTCATCAACATCTCCTTCGTCTCTTCCAGCGAGAGCTCCAGGGCAATCGCAAAGGCCAGCGCCGTCTGCTTTCCGGGTCTGTATTCGGGGTTGTTTTTGATCTTGTTAAACAGCCTGCGATCCACATTGGCCCTTTTGTAGCAGGCCGCGTCCGTAAGCCCCTTTTCGTCGATCTTTCGGAGCAGCATCTGGGCAAAGCCCTCTTCCGCCCCATTCAGCATGGCCTCCAGGCTGGACCCGGCGGCTCCTTCATCCCTACGCGGTCCGCCCGGCATCCGGCGGCGCAGGGATTCTTCCGGACGGCGCAGATATTCCTCCACATAAACGTCGTCGATATAGGCCTTGATTTCGCCAAACAGCTTGCCGCCAAGCTCCAAAGCGTCCTTGGAAAACACCACGATATAGACCGTCATCTCGTTTTCCAGCAAAAACCGGGTGATGACCTCAATGGCCACCTGCAGCGCCTGGGCCTTGGGATAGCCATACGCGCCGGTGGAAATCAAGGGAAAGGCCACCGTTTCACAGCCCTTCTCCCTGGCCAATTCCAGCGAATTGCGGTAACAGGCCTTCAGCAGCGCCCGCTCCCCATGCCCTCCCCCCTGCCAGATGGGGCCCACGGTATGAATCACATACCGGCACGGGAGCCGGTAGCCCCGCGTCAGCTTGGCTTCGCCGGTTGCGCAGCCCTGAAGCTTCCGGCATTCCTCCATAAGCTGCGGACCGGCCGCCCGGTGAATGGCGCCATCCACCCCGCCGCCCCCCAACAGCGAGGCGTTCGCGGCGTTTACAATGGCGTCCACCGGCATTTTTACAATGTCGTTTCTGACCATCTCCAAAGGCATATTACGCCTCCACGCCTTCCAGATGGGTGAAGCCGCTTTCCACCTCCAGACGCTTGCCCAAAAACTCCACCTGGGCGCTCATGCCCACCGGAATGGTCAGATAAAGGTGCACCTTGCCATACCGCCTTACCCATTTCACCGCCAAATCGCCCTTGATGGTGTCCACCATGGCGTTCACGCTGAGCAGCTCCTTGGGCATGTACGGGCGGATCACCACTTTGGAGGCCGCGGCCCCCTGCATCTGAATGCCGGCCAGATAGGCATAGAACCAGTAGTCCACCGCCCCATACATGGGATGGTTATGAGAATTCATGCCCGGATTCTTCTTGAGCTCAAACCGCTCCCAGATGGTGGTGGCTTCGTTCTCGATCATGAACCCGTAGGAGGGATAGTCCTTGCGGGTGAGCATAAAATAGGCGTCCTCCACATAGCCGTATTGGGCCAGCACATCCATCATATACCGGGTGCAGAGGTTGCCGGTGGTAAAGCGGTAGCCGCTGTTCACCAAATCCAGGTGCAGCTTGTCCGCGGCCCGCTGGCGGTCCTTCTCGGGCAGAATACCCAGCCACAGGGCAAAGGCCTGGCAGGCGTTGGAACCGGTGGCCATGGTGGCGCTCTTTTCGTCGTACCAATGATCCAGCATGGCCTTTTGAATGCGCGCCTCCAGCGCCTGATAATGGGCCTGTTCTTCCGCCTTGCCCAGCGTTTCGGCGAAGCGCTTCAAGAGCCGGGCATTGAGCAGGCTGTATCCGGTGGACATAAATTCGCCCGGAGTCACAATGGATCGCGCCCCATCGTCGCCCTCGCAGGCATAGGCCGGGCCGGCCCAATCGCCATAATAGCTGTAATTGACCAAATCATTTTCGCTATGGCTGAGCAAACATTCCTCCCAGGCCTTAAAGCCCTCATAGGCCCGCTCAATGAGCGCGGTATTGCCATAATACAGCAGCGATTCCATGCCGGCCACCAGATAGGAGGAGCAGACCGGATCGGCCGGGCGCGAGCCATACACGAAGGGCGCGGTGCAGCAGATGGCGCCGTCCTCGCTCTGGCCGTCCATCAGGTCGGATATCACCTTTTCAAACATGCGTCCGGCGTCAAAGTTGAGCGGGGTTTCCTCAAAGCGAACGGTGGCGTCGTTCATCCAACCCATGCGCTCATCCCGCTGGGGGCAATCGGTGAGGATGCTGTGCATGTTGGCGCGCTCGGTCATTACCGCGTTTTGATGGATTTTGTTGAGCATGGGGTCACCGCATTCAAAGAAGCTGCGGTTGCTGAGCGCGGTGCGCAGGGCCACGGCCTCAATATCCTCAACCTCCATGGGGCCTGGCCAGCCCTCAATCTGGGCATAGCGGAAGCCGTGATAGGTAAACAGCGGCTGATAGATATCCAAATCGCGCCCGTCCCCGGAGGCGGTATAGCAATCGGTGGCCTGGGCCCCGCGCAAATTATCCATGTACAGCGAGCCATCCTCGCTGAGAAACTCCATGTGGGAGACGCGCACGCTCTGGCCCGCTTTCATGCCCTTGGGCAGCCGGATCCGGGTCACGCCCGCGATATTCTGGCCAAAGTCCGCCACCCAAACCCCGGGGCGAATGTTGGACAGGGTGAGTGCCTTATAAACCCCATCTTCCCGAATGGGCTCCAGGGTCTGAAGCTTTAACGCCCCGCCCGGCCCCTCGCAGGACATCGCCTTTCGATATCCCTCCTGGGGGAAGCCCGGAAAACAGCCGTCCGAGGCCTGTCTCGCGTCGTAGCATTCGCCGTTAAACAGGTTGTTTTGAACGATCCCGCCATGGGCCCATTCAAAGCCCTCCGAGGTGTCCACAATCCGATTCTCCCCATCCTCAAAGCAAACCACCAGCCGGGCCATCAGCATGGGTTGGCCAAAGAACGCCACCTGGCGCTCCCCCAGCGCCTTGAGGTAGGGCCCCTCGTTCCTGCGCCAGCCGTCCCCCACCACAATGCCCAGCCGGTGTAAGCCCTGCTTCAGCTGAAGATCGGGCACCATGGCCGTATAGCAGGTTTTGGTGTAGTCCGAGGTGGCCGGATCCAGCCGCGAGCCATCAATGCTCTCCCCGTCCAGATACAGCTGATGATAGCCCAATCCGCAGGCATACAAATACGCCTCGCGCACCGGTTTTTCAATTTCAAAATCCCGCTTGAAATACAGGGCGCGCCCCTTTTCGTCCCGATCCGCGCAGACCCAATGGGGCTCAAAGCCCACGTTTCCATAATAAAAGGCCTCTTCCCGCCAGGGGCTTTCCGCGCCCTGGGCATCCTTAACCTGAACCGCCGCGGTCAGCCTTTTTCCTTCCATCAGGGGTTCCCCCTGATAAACCGCGCGCTGGGCCTCGCCAGCTTGCCAGCCGCTGTCCCACAGCAGGCGCTCCCCCGCGCTTACCTTGATTCGGTATCCGCCCTGACGCGCCCCGTTTTGGTCGCTGATGAGCGCCCAATCAAACACCGGGCGCGCGTTGCCGGTCAGGCGAAAGCGCGCGTCCCCCTCCAACCTGCCCGAATCCAAACGAATGCTCTTGACCTTCAGCATGGCTTTCTCTCCTCCCTGCGTTTCCCTTTACCGGCTGGATTTGCGAATTACCAACCGGGTATCCAGCAAGATATTCTGCATTTCGCCGCCAATCATGGCGCGCTCAATTTGAAACACCGCCTCCCGCGCCAGCTGCTCCAGGGGTTGGCAAGCGGTGGTGATGGGCATTTCGGTTATTCTGGAGAACACCACGTCGTCAAAGCCGCACACCGATACCTGATCGGGCACCTTACAGCCATGGGCTTCCAAAATATTCATGGCGCCCAGGGCCATCAGATCATTGACGCACAGCAGCGCATCAAACCTTACCCCCCGCCAGAGCAGCTGTTCCACCGACCGGCAGGCCGCGCTGTAGCTGACCTCATCCAACCGCTCGACGAGCGCTTCCGCTCCGGCCACCCTCAAAAATCCCCGGACCCGTTCGTCCAGGGCCTGGACCCCCTCGGGGCCGGTGAGCAGCACCGGATGGGTGCATCCCCGTTCCATGAGATGCTTCACCAGCTCGCGCATGCCCTTTTCCAGATCGCACATGACGCAATTGGCCTCTACGCCCTCATAGCGCGCGGTGACGAATAAAAGCGGAATCCCCGCCCGTTCCAAGCGCTCAAAGTGATCCTTGCGCTCGCTCTTCACATTCATGGGCGCCAACAGCACGCCCTCCACCCGGTTGCGGATCATCTCGTCCAGTATGTCCGCCTCCATCCGGGGCTGATTTTCCGATATTGCAATGCTGAGCCCATAACCGGCCGCGCGCATGAACCGGTTGATATGCCGCACCAGTCCGGCGTAATACACATTTTCGATATCCGGCACCACCAGGCCCACCACTCCGCTCTTTTGGAGCGCCAGCTTTTTGGCATATGGATTGGGCGCGTATCCCATTTCCTTGGCCAACGCCCGAATGCGCTGGCCGGTTTTCTGGTTTACCAGGCTGGAGCGGTTGAGCGCCAACGAAACCGTGGCTTCCGATACGCCCGCGGCCCGAGCCACATCCTTAATCCGAATCGCCATGGCCTTCCCCCTTGTTTAAAGCGCTTTAAACCTTACATAAAATAAAAAAGCGCGCCTTTCAACCCTTTTCTAGCCTAAAATTTGTTAATTTTTTAATCCATTCTTATCATATCAGTTCGCCTACTGCCTGTCAAGAGTTGATTTTGAGGGAAATCTCCTTCACGCAAGAGCGGCCGGGCCTTGGCCTAAGCGCCAATAACCCGGCCGCCCCGTTTCCTATTTATAGAACCAATTGCGCATAACCCGGCCCAAACCGTCCATCCAGCCCGCGCGGGCAATGGACTGCATGGCGCAGACCGGAATGCGGGTTAAAATCTGTCCGTCCTTGACCACCCGGACGCTGCCGATGGTCTGACCCTGCTCCACCGGCGCGCTCACGGATTCGGGCAATTCACTCTGAAGCTCAATCTGCTGTTCCTCGCCCTTGTTCATGAGCAAGGTCAAATCCTCTTCCAGCTGTACATTCAGCGTCTCGCTGTCTCCGCCCAACACCCGAACCGATTCCTTGAGTTTTTCGCCCGCGCGCGCCACCGGATACAGCCTGTAATTGGCAAACCCATGATCCAACAGCTTCGCGGCCTGGTCAAAGCGGATCTTTCCGGTTTCAGAGCCCAGAACCACGGCGATCAGCCGCATATCGCCGCGCTTGGCCGTGGCAGCCATGCAGTATCCGGCCTCACTGGTGGAGCCGGTCTTGACCCCATCGCATCCCTCATACAGCTGGGTGAGCCGGTTGGTATTGGTGAGCGAGGTCACCCGGCCGTCCGGGTGCTCGACTTCATCCATCCAAATGGTGCTGTAATCGAAATAAGTGGGATGGCGAATGAGCTCAGAGGCCATGATGGCCACATCCCGGGCGGTGGTATAATGCCCCTCGGCGGGCAGGCCGGTGCAGTTGACAAAATGGGTGTCGCTCATGCCCAGCTCCGCGGCGCGCTCGTTCATCTTCGCCACAAACTGCTCCACAGAACCGTACAGATGCTCGGCAATGGCCACGGCGGCGTCATTGGCGCTGCCCACAATCATGCTCTTCAGCAAAATCTCAAAACTTTGGGTCTCGCCCACATCCAACAGGATCTGGGTCCCGCCCATGCTTGCCGCATTTTTGCTCACGGTCACACTGTCCTCCATGGAAACCCGGCCGCTCTCCAGTGCCTCCATGGCCAAGAGTATGGTCATAATCTTGGTCACGCTGGCCACCGGACGCCGTTCGTTTTCGTTGGCCGCAAAGATCACCTGGCCGCTCTCCGGCTCCATCAGCAGCGCGGAGACGCATTCCAGATCAAAGGGCGGTGCGTTCTCCAACGCGCCCTCGCTGAGCGCCGCCGCCTGAACCATCCCGCCCCCCAGGATGACCGTCAGCATCGCCGCCAAGACCCAAACCCACAACAGCCGCTTCATAACCCCTTCAACCTCCCGCCTTATTTAATACCAGCCATGCCTTAGAGAATATTGGCCAACCTCAGCCTTTCATGCTGCTCAATATGATGCAGCGCCTCGCCCAAAAGCGTCATGGAGCGGTTAAAGTCGTCCATGTGGTCGCATTCCAGATTGGTCTCGGCCTCGGCGATTTCGCTGGAAATGCTGTGCAGATCCTCGTGATCCACCATCATCTCCAAAGCCGGTCCGCGCTCATCCCACAAAGCGGCCATGCGCACCATCTCGGCCGACGCCTCCTGCTTTCGCCCTTCGTCGGCCATGCGCAGGGCGCTCAACCGGATTTCGTCCATGTCATACACCGCCTGGTGGACATACCCCACACCCACCGACAGCAGCACGGCCACCAGCACGGAAACCACAATGACGCTTATGAGTGTGCTGCGCATTACCACTTCACCTCGCCGGGTTGTAAGGCCTGAACCTTGGAGACCGCGCCCTTCATATCCTGTATGTGCATCTCGCCCTGGGTATTCAGGCTGCAGATAAACACCTGTTCAATCCCCAGGTGCAGCCCGCTCAGGATCCGGTCCAGCCAGGCCTGATCCTTGCCGGCCATATTCAGGCTGTTTAACTGTATGCGCCCATCCATGATCAAAATCAGCGGGAGCCCCTCATATTTGGTCTCAAAATTCATATCCTGCAAGGTGACCGGCCGCCGGGCGCTCATGGGAAAGGCGCTGATCATGCCGTTGGCCTCGATAATCGCGGTGCCCACCTCGTCGATATCCATGATGCCCGAGCCCCGAAGCCCTTCCAACAGATCGGACAGGCTCAGGGAAAGCCGCTTCAGCTCATCCCGCTGAATGATGCCGTTGCTTACCACCACGCAGGGTTTGCCCGAGACAACGGCCCGCAGCCGGTCTGAGCGCACGCTCAAAAGCGTAATGACGCTGTGCACCAGAAACAAAGCGGCCACCGGCAAAAGCCCGTACATCAGCGGGGTGGAAACGTCGCTCATGGGGGTGGCGATCAAATTGGCCAGCAACATGGTTATGGCAAATTCATAGGGCTGGAACTGGCCCAGTTGGCGCTTGCCCATGCCGCGCATGGTTAAAACCAGCAAAAGGTAGAGCAGTATCGCGCGAATAAACAGCGTAAGCAAAGCACATTCCTCCTCGCACACAAGTATGCGCCGCACGCCTTTTCTTATGCGCCGCCTGAAAAAACGCTCTCATTTTTAAGGGCAAAATAAAGCCTTGGATTCGGAGGCACTTTCCCTTGAACGCACGGAGGTATTGCAATTTTTTGCGAAAAGCAGTATGATATTGATAGATTGAAAATCAACAAGAAAAATTTGGGGCGCATAGTTTGCCCCCGCTCTTCCATAAGATAATCTGGACGACGAGAGCGTTTAGAAGGAGTGGTGTACATGCCGTTGTTTGAAGATTTGGGCAAACGCCTGAGCGAAGTGGCCAAGAGCGCCGGGAAAATGACCCGGGATGTGGCGGAAACCACGCGCATAAATTTACAGATCAATACCCGTCAGGAGGAAATCGAAAAGTGCTATCTGCAACTGGGCAAGGCCTACTATGCCCGGCAGACGGCAGGCGGCGGCAGCACCGAGGCCATGGACGCGCTGTGCGGCCAGATTTCCGAGATGATCGCGGAATGCGAAGAGCTTCGGAAACAGGTGGATGACCTGAAAGGCCAGCGCCGCTGCCCCAACTGCGGCAGCATTCAGTCGGCCACCAGCAGCTTTTGTTCCGATTGCGGCGAACGTTTATCGGCGGAAAAGCCATCCTCGCCCGCTGAGGGCGTGACCATTACCTGGCCCGAGGCCGCGACGGAGGTAAAGGGGGAAGCCGCCAAACCCGATCAGGTGGAGCCCCAGACTTTCGTGGCTCCGGCGGCGGAAGAGGCGCCCGAAACGGCGGAGGTTACGAGCGAATCCTGCGAATGCGGATGCGCGGAAAATCAGGAAACGAATTGTGGATGCCCGGATTGTGGGCAGGCTTCCGACCCGGCCTGCGAAGAGCCCAACAAGGCGGAATAAGACCTGAAGAGGGTGTGTCTTATGACACACCCTCTGGGTGTTGACAAAGTCAACACCCTTCGAAAAAATGAAATTTTCATTTTTTCGAGTTGCATCATTTTCCTGTCACCTTTGGTGACGGCCGGAAAATGATAGAGGAAGCGGCCACTTGGGCCGCTCCTCGAACCGGCAAAGCCGGTTCTGCGGATTGAATATGAAGGGGCCTCAGCCCCTTCATGCATCCCCAAACGAAAAAAATAGGTTTGTCAATGTTCTGAGGGTGTGTCATAAGACACACCCTCTTTTTTGACAAACAAAATCGCGGCACCTGGAGCATGGCTCCGAGTGCCGCGATTGTTTTTGCTATTCTGCCGCCTGATCTTCGGTGGATTCCATCGCCTCAGCCGGCACGTCCGCGTCGCTCTCCTCCTCGAACAAATCGGTCATGCGCGAAATCTCTATGCTCTCGGGCAAGCCCTTATCCCGGCATTCCTGCACAAAAGCATCCATATTCGCGGCATCATTGAGGATGCAGCTGCTCAGGTTCCAGGTATATTCCACCCCGTTATCCTCGGTAAAGGCCAGCATATCGGTGAGCTGGACAAAGATATCGTTGTTGGAATTATCAGAAATCGCGGTTTCAAAAAGCATCTCTTCCCCATTCAGCGCCGCGCCGTCATCCACCGCGCCTTCGGTGCCTTCAACGGTCTCATCCGTGGCCGCTTCAACATCCTCTTCCGCCGGCTGCTCAGCGCTCGCCTCGGTGGTTTCCTCCACCGGCTCCATCGCCGCTTCTTCCTCAGCGCTCAAGGCAAAGACCGACTCATAGATGCCGCTGATCACCAGGTCCAGCTTTTTCTCCGGATCCTGGTAGTTATACAGGGAAATGGTGTCGCCCACTTTTTTGTTGTTTTTCTCGGCCAAGGCCTTGGAAATCATGCACTGGCCGCTTCCTTGGGGATCAATCAGCGCGCCTTCCACCACGTCGCCTGCCAGCTCGCTAAAGCTCAGCTCATCCAAATCGCTCTGGCAATACAAGGTGAAATAGGGCGCTTCCACCTCTTCATCGGGATTTTTTACGCTCGGCTGCATGTATTTGCCCACCTTCTCTTCATAGCCAATGGGCCTCAGGGTATCCGATCTGGCCCCATCCATGCCAAAAAGGCTGAAGCTTTCCACATATTCCGAATCCATGCAGCTCAGCAACAGATCCACATCCACATCGCCATCCTGTTGGACAAACAAGATATCACGATCGGTATAATCGCTGTTTTCCTCCGCCAAGGATGTATCCTCCTCCGACGGCACGGTGGGCTCTTCCTCGGCCCAGGCAGGCGTAACCGCCATCATTAAAATCAGCGCCAAGCTCAAGAACCGAATCCATTTTTTCATTATACCGTCTCTCCTTTGTCTTTAATCTTTTTCCACATGGTACCTTAAGGATCTATGCGTATGCAATACACCATAGACTTTACCCCTTATGCTTTGGTTGCAACCGCCTTAAATTTGCTCCAAAATCACCCCAATTCCCTCAAACTCTTCCGTCCGGTCAATCTTAAGCCGTCCATCTTCCAACCCAACGCCCCCGCGCGCGGAGGGATAGACCGCCTTGATCGAATAATCCTGACCCACGGGAATGGAAATCTCCTGCCCCGCCATACCGCCAAAGGTGTGAAGCACCAACAGCATCCGTCCATCCTCGCCCCGGCGCAGCACGCCCTGCCAACCTTCCAGTTTGCGGTAGCTGCCCAATTCCGGGCCATAGAACGTGCTCTCTCCCTTTTCAATGATTTCGCTGGCCTGGCGGTAAAACGCCACGCCCTCATCCACCAGCGCCCATTGATGGGCATTCAGGTCATAGATATCTCCCGACAGGCAGGGGGTGCCCAGGAAGGTGGCGGCCACGGAATAGGCCAGGCGCTTATCCGGATCTTTGGATCGGAGCACCGCCCAAATGCCCGATTGGGCGGGCAGAATGACCCGGTGCAGATTGGCCGCGATAACCGGAATTTCCTTTTCCTCATGGGCGTCGGAGAAGGAGGCCAAATCGGCCAGCGCCATCATGGAGGGCTCAATCCTGTGTCCGCCGGAGGAGCAGTTTTCAATCACCACATTGGGCACGCGCTCGCGAATCCGCCGGAAAAAGGCCTGGCTGGCCAGCACCGACTGTCTGAGCCCCTCGCCCAGGCTCTCGTCTCCATCCACACCCATGCCGATGGAATCGTTATAGTCCACCTTGATGTACTCAAAGCCATAGCGGTTTAAAAAGCCAATGACCCGCTCGGTTAAGTAATCCACGGTCCAGGGATCGCGCATATCCCAGAACCTGCGCACCCCAACGGTGATACACTTTCCATAGCGCTTGAGCAGATGATCCTCCATTTGGAAGGCCTTGGCATCCTTGCCGCAGACCTCCATTTCAAACCAAATGCCCGGCTTGAGCCCATGGGCGCGGATGGCGTCCACCGTCTTTTGAAGTCCCTCGGGAAACAGGTACTGGCTCAGCTCCCAATCTCCGGGATTGGCGCCCCATCCCTTTACCGGGTCGGCATACCAACCCGCATCGATGACGAAATAATCATAGCCCTTGTTTCCGATGGTGCTTAGGATTTTTTCGATATTTTCCGCCGAAGGCAGGCCCCAGGTGGTGCAATATTCGTTGAATACCACCGGCATGCCCAGCGGCTTTTCCCGCGCGGGCCGCTCCTTTGCGTTCAGCCGGCTCAACCGTTGGCTGACCTGATCAAAATTTCCCCGGGCCACGCTCAAATACGCGCAAGGCGCATCCAGCCCTTCGCCTGGCTTCAGGGTTTTGCTCCAATGTCCAAAATCTTCATCCGCCAGTCCGCCCGACAGGGACAGGGCGTCGTCCCGGCGGTAGATTTCCATTTGCCAGGAGCTGGCGCAGCCCAACTTGGCCGCCCAGCACACCCCGCTCTGTTGATCCTCCACCCCAACCAGAGGAAAGTATCCCCGAACCGGCATGGAACCGCATTGGCCAAATTTTTCGCTGCGCGGCGCATACTTGCTCCAGGTGGGCTCCAGCTGAAGTTCCTCGGCGCTTCGCTTTTCCAGCCGGCCCTCGTTGCTCCATTTGCTGCGCAGGCGGTAGACGTTCAACCGGCCGGTGGCTTCATCCGGGGCAAAGGGCGTAATGCCCTGAAGGCTGAAGCTGGTGAGCATCATCAAGGTAACCGGGCTCGTCCCCGCGTTTTCCAAACGGGTAAAAACCTTTACACCCTCATCGCCCGTGCAGTAATCCACCCTATGAACCGCGCGCAAGCCGCGCTCATCCTCCAAAACCGTCTCCACCCGCCAGCCGGCTTCGGTATCCTGCTTTTGCTGGCCCTTGAAGTGCAGATTATAGCTGGCCGGCGCGCAGCGCATGCTCAGTCCGTTGATAAAACCATCCGGGAAATCGTCGCCCCGGGCCATCAATTGAACCATGGGATCCAGGCGATAGCGGCGCTCTGAGCAAATTTCCCCCTCCATCTCCGCGGGAACCAATTCCATGCCCACCGCCCCCTGATCGTCTGTCAGGTAGATCAAAACCATATCCCCGGCCTTGAACCGGGCCAATTGTTTCAGTTGTTTCATAACCCGCCTCCTAACAGGATAAACGAACAGTTAAAACAAAACACACTTTTAATTTAATTATATCACGAAATTTGGCCGGGTCATAGCCCTATTTCCGTCAAAACTGTGGCGCAAAAGCGTTTGAACGAAGGGAAAATGAATGTTATAATATGGGAAAGCGCAAAACGCGCTAACGCGCAGAGGAGGACTTTTTTCATGAGAATCGGCATACAGACCTCGGGCATACTGGACATGCGTGGTATTGAGAAAGGGTTTGAACTCATTCGGGATACCGGCTTCGACTGTGTGGATTTTAATTTGGATCCCTATTTAAGCTATGGCGATATTGTTTCCGGCCGGTTGGAATCCGTGTTTACCCGGCCCCTGGACGAGCTGATCGGCTTTTTCAGCCCCTTTAAGCAGGCTGCCGAGCGCAATCATGTGGCCATAGGTCAAATGCACGCCCCCTTTCCTTCCTATGTAAAGGACAGCCCGGTCACCAATTATCAACTTTTGGAAATCTTTAAAAACTGCATCGCCCTCTGCGAGCATATGGACTGCCCGCGTCTGATCATTCATCCCTTCTTTCTGGGATATCAGGATAAACTGGGGCTGGAGCAGGAATTTTCCTTGAACATGGAAAGCTATGCCACCCTTATTCCCAGCCTGCAAAAGCACAATGTGGTGGTTTGCCTGGAAAACATGTTTTCGGAATACCGGGGCAAAATCTACTCGGCCTGTTGTTCGGATATGCACGACGCCCTGCGCTATGTCGACGAACTCAACGAGCGGGCGGGCCGCCGTTCCTTTGGCTTTTGCC
This sequence comes from Candidatus Faecaligallichristensenella faecipullorum, assembly GCA_018716505.1. Classification (GTDB taxonomy): domain Bacteria; phylum Bacillota; class Clostridia; order Christensenellales; family Aristaeellaceae; genus Faecaligallichristensenella; species Faecaligallichristensenella faecipullorum. The sequence goes on from DVJW01000093.1 coordinate 18,018, forward strand.
TGGATACCGGCCACGCGCTGCTGTTGGGACTGGATATCGAGGATATCATCTTGAAGTTGGGCGACCGTCTGGAAGCGCTTCATATCCACGACAACAACGGCCTTACCGACCAGCATATCGCGCCGTATATGGGCATTTTGGATTGGGACCGCTTTGTGCGCGGACTCAAGGCCATTGGCTACAAGCGCGATTTGAGCTTCGAAAGCGCCAACGCCCAGCGCATGTTTGACGCCGAACTCCTGCCCCAGGTCTTGGCTCTCACTGCGGCCACCGGAAGGATGTTTGCGCGCCGAATCGAGGAATAAGCCTTTCATGGAGCCGGAGTCAACACTCCATCCTATCAAGCAGGGCGGCCGTCCATAGAACGCGCCGCCCTGACTTTTGCTTTTCCACCTAACCGAACAGTATCAATACCGTCGCGCTTCGCGGCGCAAACTCATGCTCCAGCACGCCGCTTGCGAAGGGCACCTTCCATTCCACCGGCTTAATTCGATCAGGGACTTGCTTGCTGTTCTCCTCACAGAGCGAGGAAGCGGTCAGCAGGGTGATCTGCGCGTTCCCCCGCTCCACTGGCAAGGCAAACTCCGCGTTTACCGGATGCTCAAGCGGATTGACGGCCTTAATAATCAGCGCGCCATCGCGTTCCCTCAGCGATGCGGTTAAATACAATCCCTGATCCTTTATTTCCCCTTCCATGCGCAGAAGCCGATCCCCCCGCGCTCCGGCAAACATGCGCTGGATATAGTAATTAGGGGTAAGTACCAGACCGCTTTCATCAAACCAAATCAGATTGGGCTGCCACTGATTGGCGCCGATTCGGGCCAGGAGCGGTGCATAACTGGTCATATTGACCGCAGGCGCCGCGTTTTCTATCCCGGTAAGGAACGCGGCCTCAGCCAGCGCGGTGAAAAGGCAATTCTTGCGTTCGCCTGTGCGAAGGGCCGAATGCGCCGCATATTCGCCGGCAAATACCTTGGGCAGCGCCTGATCATAATCCGCATATCGGTCCACATGGTTCAGGAACCAATCAATGGGTTTATAGTAATGTTCATCCGAGTAATCGGGCTTACAATCGGTCCGCTTCATCCATGTCCGGGCCTTATCGATTTCCCATCCCTCATCGCGCCAACCTGCGCAGCCCACCAGTTCGATTTCCGGATGTGCGGCCTTGACTGCCCGGTGGATGAGCTCATAGCGTTCAAAGTAGACTTCGTCCCATTGCTCGTTTCCCACACCGATCATGGTCAATCCAAAGGGTTCCACATGGCCCATGCGCGCCCGTTCCCCACCCCATCGGGTATCTATACCGCCGTTGCAAAACTCGATAAAATCCAAATAGTCGCCGATGATTTCCTCCATGTCCTCCATGGGCACAGCCAGCGCCTCATGCCATTGGCAAGTCAGGCCGCAGTTGAGCACCGGAAGCGCCCGACAGCCCAAATCCTCGCACAGCTGCATATATTCAAAAAAGCCCATTCCATAGCTTTGATAGTAATCGCGGCTTTCCCGTCCCAAGATCTGATATTCGTCCAACTGCCACCGGTTCCAGTTGACGCGCCGCTCCTCCAACGGCCCCAAGGTCTCCTTCCAGCGGTACATATTGGAAAAGCTGCGCCCTTCCACAATACAACCGCCCGGGAATCGCATAAACGAAGGATGAAGATCGCTCAGTGCCTGGGCCAGGTCGGCCCGCACGCCATTTTCCCGTCCTTTGAAGGTGTGAACAGGAAACAGCGACACAAAATCCAACTCCATCGTCCCATCAGCGGTCAACTCCAGAAAAGCCCGCTCTCCTCTGGTTCCGGGTTCCAGGATCAGGGTTTGCTTTGACCATGTTCCATTGGATGGAATCCGAGTTTCGGCCAACACCTCGCCGTCCGCGGACAGTATGTGCGCACGCATATCCAGATCCGGTTGCCCCCGAGCGATGAGGGTCAGGCGATAACGCTCCCCTTGTTTGACATGGAAACCCTGCCCCCTGTAACCTTGGCTGCGCACACCGCCCCTCGCTCCGATGGGCATAACGCGCAGGTAGTGAGGATTTTTCTGGCCGCGGGGTGCGTCCGTTGAGATTTGCAGGGCAGCGTCCCCCACAGCCTGCCAGCGCATGAGCCGGTTGTCCTGCCCATCAGGCCCCACCCATTCAAAGGCGCGGTTGGGTACCAGCTCGGCATACAGCCCGCCGTCCCCTCCATAATTGATATCTTCAAAAAAAATGCCGTACAGCTTTTCACTGATCCGGGTGGCCTTTTCATCTATCTTGATCGAAATCTTCATCTGATCCCCTCCTGTCCTGCCTTTGGGTTCCGCCGTGGGCATGTTCCTCGCGGTACTGCATGGGCGTGACGCCTTCCACCCTGTGGAACATGCGGATAAAGCTGGATGAATGCGTATAGCCCAAGCGTTCCCCGATCTGCATCACGTCCATATCCGTTGTTTCCAAAAACTCTCTGGCTAAGCGCACCTTGTGCTCGGCAATATAACTGGATAAGGTCTTTCCGGTGGCCCGTTTAAATTGGTGGCTAAGGTTCGACGAAGACACCTTAAACCTTTCCGCCAATTCATAGGCATTGGGTATCTCTTCCCGCTGTTCATCGATATAGGTGACGATTTTCGCGATATCGTCTTCATGGGCAGGAGATTCCTCGGCGATAAAGGTATCGAGCGCTTCATTGTATAGAGTCTGTATGATCTCCAACAACCGGTCGATGTGGAGGCTTCCCCGATCGCCGGAACGGAAGGGCTGTTGGTCACTGCGTCCGCCTATGCCCATCTTGGCCAAGGCCAGATTATAGGTGCTAATGATGTCATAACAAAGCGCTTGCTGATACACCGGGTCGCCGCCCAGCGCCCTCAGGTTGAACATGAGCGAGTCCTGTATAAACGACAGCTTTTCCACATCCTTTTGCCTGAGTATATTGTAGAGCGCCTCAATCTCCTGTTTGGGGTACATGATCTGCCCTTCGTGGGTTTGCGTTCCATCACTTAAGACCGGCGCATTTTCCCCCTTCATTTGAGCCATGCGCCGGGCAAACACCCCGTCCTGATAAGATTTCTGAACTTGCATAAGGTCGCTGGTCTGACCGCCCATGGCCATCATCACCCCCGGATAGCGCCCTTTCAAGCGTTCGAACAGCACTTCCCGCTTATGACATCGGGCCGCTTCCTCACACAGCAGAAAGATTTGACACTGGCGCTCGCGGAAGCGAAACCCAAACACTTGCATACCGCCCTCAAACAGGCGGCTGATCTCCTGCTCCGTCTCCTTGGTGGGAACCCTCAGCTCATCAATCAACACAACGGTATACAGCTGGCCCTGCGTGGGCAGACACACGGACAGGCAATCCTCTTCCATTTCTCCCCGGTCGTCGTATTGACTGCTCATCAACCTCATCAGGACATTGCGCCGCTCGATTTCCATGTACTGGGATTGCAGTATTAGATTTTCCCTGTGCACGCTTTCAATGGCGTTCTTGACCGTGGAAATGCCCCCTGATTCTTCGCCGCCCAAAGTGCGGTGGGCCATATCAATCAGTGCATCAATGGGCCGGGCCATGAGATGGGAAAAGGCAATAGACAGCGCGCAGCCGGACACCAGCATGATAATCAACAGCCATATGAACTGTTGGCTGAGCTGGTCCACCTTGGCCAGCATTTCATGCTCGGATATGGAATACACACAACTGAGCCCCAGCGAATCGCTGACGGTGCGTATAATATAACTGCCGCCGCCGGCATAGACCGGGGCCTCCCTGCCTCCCGCCAATTTGGGCAGCGCCTCCCGCCAACTCACGCCATCTTTCTGGGCCTCATACAGCGTTTGCCCCTGGCTGTTCAGCATGGCCTGCATTTCCAACCGGGAACCGGATAGATCCAGCATGTTCATAAGTTGGGACATGGGCACACAAAAGATCAGCCAGCCATCTTGCACGTTCACCACCGGCGTCGCATACTCCACCATTTGTTTAAACGCAGGCCCTGCTTGGGCGACATCTTCACCCGGAATCCAAAACCCACCCTCCAGGCCGCGCAGATATTCTACGGCCGTACATACCTTTCCATCCTTTAAATATTGATTAAAGTACTGTCCGTTATAGGTGCCCATGGAGGTGTAATAGGCCTCTGGATACTGACAATTGATGTAAATAATTTCAGCGACGTAATTGGATATATACCGGTAATGAATCAAATGTTCCCGTATGTTTCGATAAATCAGCCTGTTTTCTTTCAAATTGCCGGCGGAATACTCGCCGTCAGAGGAAAAGTGCATGGCGATCAAATCCATCTGGCTGAGTTGACGCTCCAAATCGCTCATGGTCTTTTCGGCGGTAAGCTGAAGCTGCCCCATGAGTTCCTGACGGTAATCGGCGATAAATCGGGTATTAAATGAGGCTGAAATGGCCACAGTGGGCAAGATCAGCACCACCAAATAGCTAAGGCAATAGCGCACGAATGTACTCCTGACAAACCTCTTCTTCAATGTTCTTTCACATTCCTTCGAATGAATTTACGAGGCGCCGGCGCGCTTCGGGGGTACATACTGATGCAGTTCGCCGAATATACGGCAATTTGGCCGTCGGCAAAAGCCGACGGCCAAATGCGCTCATCGCGAGGCAGGCATTAGAAATTGCCGTCGATATAGTCCTGATACCACTGGGCCCACTGGCTGATGCCGTAAGCCTCGGCATTGGCCAGGTGCGCCTCCCAATCCGCATCGGTCAGGCCGTTCATAATACTGGTGGCCACAAAGCCGTCCAGATAGGCCTTAAGGTCGGTGTAAATCAGCTCACGTTCGCTGATCTTTTCCGCAGGCACCGAACGCACCGGAAGGGCCTCCGCCGGAATATAAGGGGTAATCTCGTTCACCATCTCGGTGCGAATCGCTGAAGTAGGCGATTTTTCCGCGTTGGGCTGAGGAATTTCATTGGGCATGAGCAACGCGGGAATCATGTCAGTATTGCCGTAGGTGTACTTCATGTTCTCCACGCTCATTTCCTCGGTGGCCTCGGGATAATTCATGTAGACGGTGTCGCCATCCATCTCCCAAAGCAGTCCTTCTTCGCCAAAGCGCCAGATCATCTTGGTCTTGGTGTCCACGTTCTGCCGGTCAAACCACTGAAGCAGCAGCTCGGGCTGCTCACAGGTCTTGGAAATGGCGAAGCCAAAGCGGTTTCCGCTAAAGGCGTTCACCTCGCCGCTGACCACAGGGTCGGAGCTGCCCGCCTTGATGGGGGCGAACACCTCATACTCGTTGGCCTTTTCCTCATCGAACAGGCCGTTGGCGGTCCAGGTATAGAACATGAAGCACCGGTCGTCCTTGGCCTTGGTCTGCCATTGCTGGTTGGTCTGGCTGAAGCCTTCCACATCCAGTAGACCCTCTTCGGCCAGCATGTGGAAGTATTCCAGGAAAGCGCGGAAATCGTCGGTCAACGGGGTGGCGATGAACTTTCCGTCCTCAATCTTGTAGTAATTGGTGAAGCCCCAGAATCCGCCGTATTCCAGGATATGGGTACACCAATCGTTTTCGCAGAACTCCAGGCCAATCTCATCCTTTTGGCCGTTGCCATTGGGATCGCCGTCGCGTACGGCTACCAGTACGTCATAGAACTCATCCATGGTGGTGGGCACCTCAAGGCCCAGCTTGTCCAGCCAGGCGGTATTGATCACCGGAATGCCGCCCGCCCAGTTTTCCGGATTGGTATAGGCGCCGGTGGCCAAGGTATAGATATTGCCGTCGGTCATGGTCACCTTATCCCACATGCCTTCTACGGCGTCATACTGAGCCTTGATATTGGGAGCATACTGCTCAATCATATCGTTGAGCGGCACAAACTGGGTCAGGTTCTTGCTTACCTGGGACTCGTTCAAGGTAGCGATAAAGGCGTCGGGCATATCGCCGCTGGCCAACATAAGATTCACGCGTTCAGTGGAAGAATCGGTTATCAGCTCTATCCACTCGATGTGGATACCGGTATCGGCTTCGGCGTTTTGGGCGGCAAGTTTTTCATTAAAGTTGTCGCTCAGGTCCAAAACCTGGCGGCCAATGGCAATTTCAAAGGTCACAGGTTCGGTGGTCAGCGGATCCGCAGTGCCCATTACCGGGCATACCATGGTCAGCAGCACGATACATGCCAACAAACTGATCAGCTTCTTCATAAATTGAATCCCCCTCTTCTATAAATTTCTCTCATCGCGGTACCCCGCGCTGAAGCCAAACGGAAGCTCATCCCTTGAGCGAACCAATCATAACCCCTTTTACAAAGTACTTTTGCAGGAAAGGATACAAGGCAATGATGGGCAAGGTGCTCACCACGATAACACCATACTTGGTCACCTCGCTCATGCGCTGCATGCGCGCCAGATCATCGCCGCTCAAGGTACTGAGCACCTCGGCGCTCTCATAGGTCTTGGCGGTGAGCAAAATCTCCCGCAGGAAGATTTGCAGCGGAAACTTGTCCCGGTCTGATATGAAAATCAGCGCATTGAAGTAGGCGTTCCATTGTCCCACTGCGCAATACAGCACGATAACCGCAGTTATGGCCTTGGAAAGGGGCATAACGATGGACACAAAGAACCGGGCTATGCCGCAGCCGTCTATTTCCGCCGCCTCCTGAAGCTCGCGGGGTATGGTGCTCACGAAAAAGGAGCGCACAATAATCATGTTGTACACCGAAGTTCCGCCCAACAGAACCAGAATCGCGCGGGTATTGGTGAGGTGCAGGTTGCGCACGATCAGGTAAAACGGAATCATGCCGCCCCCAAAGTACATGGTGAACACAAACAGCGCCATGATAATTCCACGTCCGGGCAGGTCGTCCCGGGAAAGGGAATAGCCGGCCATCATATTGACCGCCACCGCCAATATCGTGCCGAACACGGTGTAGTAAATCGTATTGGCATAGCCGATCAGTATGCGCTGATCCCTGAACACCTGTTGATAACCCAACAGGTTAAATCCCTTTGGATACAAGAGCAGCGCGCCGGAATTCACATATTGCGGGTCGCTGACCGATGCAAAGACCACAAACAGCAGCGGATAGATCACCATCACCAGGATAAAAGCCAAAATGATATGCAACACCACCATGAACACCTTGTCCTGGGTACAATTGTTAACCTTGGTGGGCGCCTTTTCCGGCGCCGCCTTTTTGCTCATCATCATTGCTTCCACCTCCTTACCACAGGCTGCTGCCCGACAGGCGCCTTGCCGCCCAGTTGACCACAATCAGCAGCGTAAAGTTGATTACGTTATTAAACAGGCCGATCGCCGTGGAATAGCTGTATTCCGCCTGCATCAACCCCACCTTATAGGTGTAGGTGGATATGACTTCCGAAGTGGTAAGGTTGAGGCTGGTCTGCATGAGATAGGTCTTTTCAAAACCAATGCTCATGATGTTGCTCAGGCTCATGATCAAAAGAATCACCATGGTGGGCATGATGGTGGGCACATCAATATGATAGATGCGCTGAAGCTTGGTGGCGCCGTCAATAATGGCCGCCTCATGCAGCTCGGGACTGACCGCGGTCAGCGCTGCCATATAGATGATGGAACCCCATCCCGCATTTTGCCAAATGTCCGAAAGCACATACACATGCCGAAACCAGCCCGCTTCCCCGAAGAAATAGATGGGTTCCATGCCCAGGGCCTTAATCAGCGAATTTATAAAGCCGCTGCTCGGAGAAAGAAAGATATTCAGCATGCCCACCAGCACCACAGTGGAAATAAAGTGCGGCGCATAGGTCACGGTCTGGGCGAACTTCTTTAAATGCAGATTGGGCGTATAGTGCAGAATCAGCGCCAGCAGTATGGGCGCCGGAAAACTTAACAGCAAATTGTAGACGCTCAATATAATGGTATTGGAAAGCAGCATACTAAAGCGAGGTGAGGAAAAAAACATGTCAAAATATTTCATCCCCACAAACGGACTTCCCCATATGCCCAGGGAAGGAGCAAAATCCCGGAAGGCCAGCTGGATTCCATACATCGGACCATAATGGAAAACACCAATATATGCAATCGCCGGCAACAAGAACAAATAGAGAATCCAGTTCTTGCGCATGAGCTTCAGGGTGCGCTGCCGCTTCCGTTGACCTTTTGCCGCCCCCTTTGCGGAATAAATCTCCGCCTGTGCCATAGCCAACCACTCCCATCCAGCAAATCAATGCGTTTTTGTTAGATATAGATTAACAGAATGCACTCAAAATGTAAATAAACAATATATGAATGAATTGATTTCCATGAAAATTCAATTATGTACATCGAAAACCATTTACATATACGGCTTTTTGTCCACATAATTGTGAACATACGGCCTGCGTTCGCATTATTTGACGCCTTCTTCCCCATTCTTGTCATCTTTGGATTCACGCAGAAGTGAGCAGCGTTTTGTGTCAGCCAAACGCTCGGACGGGTCTTTTCTCCAAACCGCGATCAGCAGCCACCTTTTCTTCGGCCTGTGCCAGAAGCAGAAAAATTCTTCTTATGTTCGCTTGACGCGGCGCGTAATTATCCTATAATAAAAACGAAACATCATTCGCCTCCTGTCCTTTGGCGAATGGAATCCCCAACGCAAAATGAAACAACCAGGAGGGAACGTCATGAAATTCGGCGAAAAACTGCGCGAACTGCGCAGAAGCGAGCACATGACCCAAACCGAGCTGGCCAACCAGCTGGGCGTGACCATGCGCACCCTGCAAAACTATGAGTCCGGGCGCATCTACCCCAAGAACAGCAGTATATATGGAAAAATCGCCGATCGCTTCAACGTGAGCGTGGACTATCTGCTCTCCGACGAGGATCATTTTATTCAGCAGGCCGAAGAGCGCGGTGGGGCGCGCAGCCGCAGGGAGGTTCAGGAGCTGCTCAGCGAGTTGGGCGGTCTGTTCGCGGGGGGCGAACTTTCCCAGGAGGACAAAGATCAGGTCATGCTGGCCATCAACGATTTGTATTGGGTGGCCAAGGAACGCAACCGCAAGTACATCCCCCGGAAATACCGTTCCGAAGACAAGGAAAGTGACTGACAAAAGGGGCAAAGCGGGGTGCTGATTGCAGATGAGTGGGGAAATTCTCAAAAAAACCCGGCGGCTGATTCGGCTGAGCGACAGCCGGGACCCCTTTAAAATCGCCCAGGCCATCGGTGTAGAGGTGTTTATAAAGCCCTTGGGCAATTTAAAAGGCATGTACACCTGTATAAAGCGCAATCGATTCATCGTTTTGAGCGATACCCTCAACGAACACATGCAGCGCATGGTGTGCGCCCATGAATTGGGCCATGACCAGCTGCACCGGGCGCTGGCCACCAATACCTTTTTGCGGGAATACCGGTTTACCCCCATGGATGCCCAGCCCGAGCGGGAGGCCAACGCCTTTGCCGCCGAGCTTCTGTTGCCGGATGACGAGGTCTTGGATCTGGCCCGGGAATCGGTCAGCTTGGAACAGGCCGCCAAGCTGCTGTGCACCGATAAAAATCTGGTGGCGTTAAAAATCGAAATGCTGCGCCGCAAGGGGTACGGCGTTTACGCCCCCGAGGTCCGGTCGGATTTTTTAAAATTTTAATTTCCGCTCCGCCGTGGAGAAAAATTTCCGCGGCGGACTTTTTTTGTTTTTTCAGCCTCAAAAATTGCATCGCCAAAAACCCAATCCATTCTTTCGCCATCTAACGTATGCAAATGATCATTTGAAGTACCTGATAAGAAGGAGGGAATTTCATGACGCGCGAGGCGTTCGGAAGGGCCGTGGTCCAGATGCAGCCCAGCTTGTACCGCGTAAGCTATGGAATTCTACTTAATCACACTGATTGTGCGGACGCAGTTCAGGAGTGCATCCTCAAGGCCTGGGCCAAGCAGGATACCCTGAGATGCGAAGCATTTATGCAAAGCTGGATGATCCGGATCCTTATCAATGAATGCTATAATCTGATGCGCAAGCGCAGGCGCCTGGTGGATCTGGACAGCCTGCCCGAGCCCGAGGCGCCCCCCGGCGCCGACCCGGCCCTGCACGACGCCATCGCGCACTTGGACGACAAGCTCAGGTTACCCGTGGTTCTTCATTATATGGAGGGGTATCGAGTGGACGAAATCGCCAAAATGCTGCGCCTGCCCTCGGGCACGGTGAAGAGCCGCCTGATGCGGGCCCGGGCGCGGCTGAAGGATATGCTGGACGACCAGGAAGGAGGAATCAGTCATGCGAAAAAGTGAATGGCAAAAGGCCTTTGGGGATACCCCCGCTTCGTTTCAAAACAGCGTTTCTCAGGCGCTCAGCCGTTTGGAAAGCCGGAGGAAGGTGCGCCGGCGGAGCGTCAAAGTTGCGGCCATCGTCGCCGCGGCCGCCATTACCCTGAGCGGTACCGCGCTGGCGCTGGCCCGGCATTGGAGCTCTCTGGATTATCTCAACGGGGGGCAACAGCCGCAGACCCTGCCCGAGGCCACGGCTTTGTTGGAGGATTTAAGCTCCACCCCCTCGGCGAGCACCGCGCGCGTCAAGTACAGTGCCCAGGACATGGTTTATGACGGCAATCAGCTCGTGGTGACCTTTGTGGCCGAGCCTTTGCAGGAAAACACATTGCTCATCGGCGCAGACGAGGGCCCCGAAGGCAGACGGGCGGAAAATGGCGACAGCCTCACCGAAAGCGCGGATCAGCAGAGCGAAGGCGTTACCCTGGAGTCGCTCTCCAAAGATTATCAACTGGTGCAGGTGAATATGCCCAGCCTGATTGTGGACGGCGCAGACGCGGACGCGCTGGGCTTGGAGAACAACGGCGTCCGCGCAGGCAACTATTTCTCCATGGACGGCAAACTCTATTATTCGGTGCAGATGCGCCTGGAAAACGCTCAATCCCTGGATATATCGGTCCAATTGAGCGATGCCCTGGTATCGGGCATTGAGCAGAACAATCCTTCGGATCCGGAGGTTCCGATTGACCGCTTCTATATAACCGAATCACCCGATCAGGCCACCCTTCCATTAGCGGTTCAACCCAAGGACGAAACCTTGAGCCGGGCGCACTTCGACGGGCCCATGGAATGCGAATACATGACCATCGACTCGGTTGACATCGAACGCACCGCCCTGGCCACCTACCTGACCCTGGAATACACGGTCAAGGACAACCTCACCCCCGAACAACTCGAAGAAGTGGACATCATCAGCTTTAACCTGATGAACAGTCCGGACAGCACCGAATTCAGCAGCGGACTGGGCGGCTATACCACGCAGGACGGCGAAAACCATTATATCAGCTATCATGAGCTGACCGCCATGAGCGAAATGCCCGAAACCCTCTACCTGCGCCCGTTCTATAAAGCAAGCGGCACATGGGGAAACGCCATTGAGCTCAAGCTTTCCGACGCGAAAACCGAATAGGATTTCATTCTTCAGCGCCCTGCCGGAAAACGGCGGGGCGCGATTGTTTATAGCCCCTCTGGGTCCGGCAAACCGTCTGATTTTATCCCCGATTGCTGAATATGGGCAACAAAAACCGTGTCTGAAGATGTTCGGGCACGGCTTCCCGGATCAGGTGAAGCTCCGCGTCCGGTTCTCCCTGGATAACCTGAAACTGGATGGTGACATGCTGAACATTCCACTGTTCATGGCAGACCAAACAGATCGATTGATTGGATTGGCCTTGGATCAAAAGAAGATATAATATACTGTGGGCGGATACAAACTGGATGCGCAATCGCAATACCATCGAATACATGGAGCGAAACCGCTAATGCCGTGGGCATTGTGGTTAAAAAGGCAGGGGCGGCAGCACGTATGCCCATAAGGATGTTGCTTTCAGGTTTGTCGCTTGGTTATCCGTCAAATTTGAGCTTTACATCGTGAAAGACTATCAGCGGCCGAACTGCATCGAAGAAACCTTGGCTTACTGTGCTTTTTCCGGCGAATACTGAACTCATATCTGTACCCACAACGTCATCAAGAGACTGAACCGGTGGATTCGCCGTCGCACCCGTGTGGTGGGAACGTTCCCTGACGGAAACTCTGCCCTGATGCTGGCCGGTGCCCGGCTGCGCTATGTGGCTGGCACCCAGTGGGACAACAAGAAGTACATGAACATGAAGCACCTGGAGGCGGCCCTTGAGGGCACCTTTATTGCTGGCTGACTTCATTCATGCCACGGCCTGCAAACTATTTTGCGCATAACTCTTGACAGTACCTTCCCGTCGTGTTGTGCTTCACCTTCTTCAGACGGTCTTCCTCATACTCATACTCGTTCTTGTACACCTTCCCGCTCTCCGGTTCGCTCTCCACCCTGGTCACACGGTCGCTGGTGTCTGGA
>DVJW01000008.1 GCA_018716505.1 Candidatus Faecaligallichristensenella faecipullorum
CAGTCAAGCGGGGTAATCTTTTCAAATTTTTGGGTCTCCCACATCTCCAAGAGTTTATCCCGATGAATGACCATCCATTCCTTAACCATCAGCAACGCCCTAGGCGGAAGATTACCCTCAAGTATTTTCAAGTCCCGCACGCCTATTACCACGCTGTCGTTACCATATTTCGCGTGAATGTGCGGCGGATTGTGTTCCACCTGACGAAAATACATAGTAATTGTAATACCGTAAAAACTCGATAATACTGGCATAGGCCAAACCGCCTTTCCTCATCTTTAGTATACGCAATTGACCGTCGAATGTCAAATGCCCCTTATAATAATTTCTCATTCTTATTTCTTCGGCGGCCCTTTGAAACAGAGATAAGCCAAGAATATTGAAGCCGGAACAAACGCGAGCCAAAATACAGACGGCAATGTTACCGCCAAACCGATGATGATCCCCGCCGCAAACAGAATAAAGAGAATCGCTCCACATCCCATGTTATGCCGCCTCTCTGCAAAGTTTATACCAGCTCGACCGGCTGATCCCCAGCCGGGTTCTGGCGTCCTCCACTGTGATTTCCCCGGCTTGCTGTTGTTTGTACAGCTCTTGAAATATATCCATGGGAACCTCCAGGCGCTTGCGTCCTTCCCGCCAATCAGGGTTATTGGCCCTGGCGATTATCTTTCCCGTGGAGGTGCGCTCCACAATCATATCCCGCTCAAACTCCGCGAACGCAAGGAGCATTGTTACCATCAGCTTACCCATGGGCGTGTTATCCGCTCTGCCCATGTTCAGCACATGAACCTCCACGCCACGGTCATGAAGCGCCTGAACGGTTTTCGCCCCATCGGCGGCAGTCCGGGCAAACCTGTCCAGCTTCGTAACCACAAGCACGTCTCCTGCTCGAAGTAACTCCATGAGCTTGGAAAACTCCGGGCGTTCCATCTTTGTGCCTGTGAAGCTGTCGTGGAAAATCTTCTCGCACCCAGCCGCCTGGAGTTTTTCCATCTGATCTTGCAAACTGTTCCCGTATCTGTCCTGCCCCTTGGTAGACACGCGGGCATAGCCGTAAATCATGTTTTCCTCCGGTATCTTGATCGGTATCTTAGTCGGTCAGGTTCCATCACCATAAAGGAAGACGGCCGGCCCATCGGCTACATCGGGGTCAGCCCTTCGGACGCCCACGACCTGGGCTATGGGCTGGGCCGGGCCCATTGGGGAAAGGGCATCGCCGCCGAGGCGGGGCGCGCGGTTTTGGAGCGCTGCCGCCGGGCCGGGTATCCCTTTGTCACCGCCACCCACGACGTCCATAACCCCCACAGCGGCCGGGTGATGCAAAAGCTGGGCATGATTTACCGCTACTCCTATCAGGAGCAATGGCAGCCCAAGGATATTCCGGTGACCTTTCGAATGTATCAATTAAACTTTGACGGAAATGACGATGGGGTCTACCGGAAATATTGGGATTCATCCGAGGTGCACTTTGTGGAAACCTTTGACTGATTCAAAGCCCCCCGGAGCCGTTCACAATCGGGCTCCGGGGGGCTTCCATTATATATATGCAGAATGTGATGCCGCAAAGGAGCGGGACACAGGCCGCCTATGGTTTGCGCGCATCGGCCCAGGCCTCAAAATCCGGCACGCTCAGGGGGCGGGAAAAGATATAGCCCTGGATCAAATCGCAGCGGATCCTCTTCAAAAATGCCAGCTGCTCCTGGGTCTCAATGCCCTCGGCCACGGTCTTCATGCCCAGCTTCTGGGCCAGCTCCATCAGGCAAATGGCCACCTGCTGCGCCTTTTCCTGGCCGATATCCAGGAAGAATTTCCGGTCCAGCTTGATGGCGTCCACATCAAATTCCTTGAGCAGGCCCAACGCCGAATAGCCCGCGCCAAAATCGTCCAGCGAGCACAGGAAACCGGCCTCGTGCATCTGTTCAATACATTGCTTGACCTTTGCGATGCGGTTGTCGTCGAAGAAAATATCCTCGGTCACCTCAATCTCGATGAGCCCATCGGGAATTTGGTATTGCCGCGCCATGGCGCTCAGGGTTTCCACCAGCCCATCCTCCCTGAAATGCCTGCGGGAAATATTCACCGATACCGGAACGGGCGCACGGCCAGCCTCTATCCACGAACGAATCAGCGTGCAGACCCTTTCGAACATATAGAAATCCAACTGCAGGATGTTTCCGTTGCGCTCAAAGAGCGGAACAAACTCCGATGGATAAATCATGCCCTGTTTGGGATGCACCCAGCGCACCAGAGCCTCAGCCCCGGCCAACCGCCCGGTCTGGGTCTCCATCTTGGGCTGAAGGTAGAGTTGAAAGTCGCGGTTGCGCAGGGAATCGTCAAACAAGCCGTTGAGTTCATTTTCCCGCATGAGCCGGGCGGTGATATCGGAACTGTAAAAGAAATCCACGGCCGCAGTTTTGCCCTCGGCGTTTTGGCAGGCCGTTTTGGCCCGGTCCTGAATCAGATTCATATCCATTTCCGGATTCTCCACCAGATATCCGCCCCACAGAATCACGATATGGTAGGGCGTTTCCAGCTGGGCGGTAAAGGCCCGGATCTCCTTGACCATGCGGTCCATCCGCTCCTTGATGGCGCCCATATCTTCTTCCATCAGGCAGAGGAAGAAATTGTCCCCCTCGCTGCGGCTCACCAGCTCGCCTTCCTTGATATTGCGCCCAAAGACCTGAACCATGTGGCGCAGCAGCTGATCGCCCACCTCGCTTCCAAAGCGCTCGTTAAACAGCTTAAATTCCTTTACATTCACCGCCACCACCGTAAGTTTCCCGCCCGTCTTATCATTCAAGAGCGCCCTGCATTTCATTTGAAACGCGGCGCTGCTCAAGGCTCCGGTGAGTTCGTCCACAAAGGCGATGCGTTCCAGCCTGCGGTTATAGCCCTTGAACATCCGGTTCAGGGCAACCAGAATCCCGCCGGACAAAACCAACGTTATCGCGGTAATCAGGATGGTCCGGGTTACATACACATCGGTGTTCTGGGTGATCAAATTCGCGGGCACCAAGGTGAGCAGCACCCAGTTGTAGGTCTGAAGGATATCATAGGCGAGCACCAGACGGCTGTTGTCCGCCGCGGTAAAGGAAAACACCCCGCCCACATTGTTCTTCATGTTTTCCTGCATCTGCCGGATATCCTGGACCACCTGCGAACCGGCGTTCCCGCCCTTCATGAAGATATCTTCCAGCCGCAAAAAGGGCTCCAAATCGGTGGGCGAGATGATGACCTCGCCATCCTGGTTGAGAATGCAGGTCAACCCCTGTCCGCCAAAGCTGCGGGGCCGGATCACCTCCTGCATATTGGTCTTGCTGCGCACACCGCCCAACACCCCAAGCGCCTTTCCGTCTTGCTCAACGGGAATGGTATAGAGGACGCTCTGCCCCTCCAAAAACGATACTCCGTTTTTTCCTTCCAGCGAATCCTGAACGCCGGGCAAATCCTCAAATCCAGAAAGCGACGGATCGCTGGAATAGCCTTCCCCCTGCGGCGAAACATAAATCAGGGCGCTGTAGTCAGCCTTCCGGGCCCGCTCTCCCAGCTCGGAAACGGCCTGTTGGACGCCCTGATACTGGATCCGGCTCGCAAAGCTATCCCCCAGCGCCTGCAAATACTGCAAGTTTTTTACAAACAGCTTATCGATATCCCCGGCCAGCTGGGTGGACACATCCTTCACATAGCGCCGGGTCTCTTGCTGAATCACCTGGTGGAGCTGCATGGCGTTGATTCCGGTGGCCAAGGCGATGGCCAATATTGTAACCGCGATAAGCAGCATCTGAAATTTAGAGGACCGCTTCACATGTTTGCGGTCCAATAAAACTTGGTTATTTGATTTTTCCTCCATGCACTTTCCCCCGAGAATATTTCCTATTCCTACGCATATATACATTATATAAAGCTCATGTCAATTCTGCAAGGGGATTTCCGGCCATTTGGACCCAGCCGAAAAAAATAAATGGGGCGCGTTCAGCAAAACGCGCTCCATTTCAGCAAATCAAACTTTATTGCGGGAAGTACTTTTGAGGCAGTTTTTTAAGCGCCCAAAGCAGCGGAAGGCCCAGCACATAGCAGGCTATGGCTTCGCCCAGCGCCACCCACAGCATGGTTACCAAAAGCGGCAGATTCAACGTAATGGCCAGCACCGAACCCACCACCACGCCGTTCAGCACCACCGGGGCCAGCGCGGCCAAGGCGGGCTTATGGCGCAGTTTGCGGGTAATCAGCGCCGCGGCCAAGGTGGCCAGCGATCCAAAGACCATATCCCATATGGTGGCGCTGCCCAACACATTGGCGATCAAACAGCCCACGAACAGTCCGGGCACGGCCGCGGGGGTCAAAACGGGCAAGATCGTCAGGGCCTCGGAGACGCGGACCTGAAGCTCCCCATAGCTGATGGGCCTGAGCAGCAAGGTAACCACCGCGTACAGCGCGGCGATCATTCCGGCAAAGGCGATTCTCCTGGTGGTAAACGGATGTTTCATAGTCTTTCTTTCCCCTCCCTAATATTTTCCGCAAAATAAAAAGGCACGGTCTCCCGTGCCAAAACAACGAAAAGCGCTGATGCGCGCCCCCCGGACCTAGTTTTGTTTTGAGACAGGAGGGTTTCGAACTGTCTATTATGCGGCTTTTTGTAAGCGTGTTTCAGCATACCTTGATTTCCCCCAATTGTCAACGGCTGCTCCGTTAATTCTAAAAAGGCGCGTCCAGATAAATATTTCTCATTTTCACTTCTGAACCGCGTATACGCCGCATATATTGAATGCATAATCGGAATTTATTTCAAATTTCCCTCCAAAATATGCAAATTTATCGATTATCGGGATTGAATTTGTAACCGTTTTGAAATACAATATAGAAGACCTTTTTCGATTGTTTGCCAGATTTTGGTTTGGGATATTTAAGGAGGACAAGCCGTGAAGACGACCGCTTTTTCCAAGTCTGTGAAGACCCTGCTCTCCATGCTTATGATAACCTTGATTTTGAGCACCTGCCTGCCCAACCGGGCCCTGGCCGCGACGCTTCAAAAGGCCAGTGGAACCGTGACCACCACCAAGACCGTGGTTCTGCGCAAGACCAGCTCCAGCAAGGGTAAGATGGTGACCAAGCTGAAAAAGAGCACCAAGCTCACCCTGCTGGGCACCAAGGGCAATTGGTACAAAGTCAAGACTTCCAGCGGTAAAACCGGCTATGTATTGGCCAGCAGCGTCAAAAAAGCCACCACCTATTCCACCCTCAAGAAGGGCAAGAAGGGTGAGGCGGTTAAAAAGCTTCAGACCCGGCTGGCTGAATTGGGCTATCTCTCCAGCAGCAAGATCAATTCTTCCTACAGCAACACCACTGTGACGGCGGTCAAGTCTTTCCAGAAGCAGGCCGGCCTCAAGCAGACCGGGGTGGCCGACAGCGCCACTCAGAAAAAGCTCTATTCCTCCAGCGCGCCCAAGAAGCCCGAGGCCAAGAAGTCCGAGGTCATCAAGCTGGACTGGTATGAAGATCAGAGCACCGTCAACAAGATCTTTGGCCGCAGGGATTACGCCTACATCGTGGACGTAAAGACCGGCACCAAGATCAAGATTCGCCGCACCGGCGGCACCGAACATGCGGATATTGAGCCCGCCACCAAGTCGGACACCGCCAAGCTCAAGGAAATTTACGGCGGTTCCTGGTCCTGGGACCGGCGCGCGGTGATCCTGGAAGCCGGCGGAAAGCGGGTGGCCGCCTCCATTAACGGCATGCCCCACGGCAAGGGCCTGAGCACCACCAACGGCTTCAACAATCAGCAGATCTGCCTGCACCTGGTCAACAGCAAAACCCACGGCAGCGATAAGGTGGATCCGGATCATCAGGCGTGCATCGAATATGCCTACGAACACGGTTGATGCGTTGATATTTTCCATGCTCCCTCGTTTCGAGGGAGCATTTTTTTATTCATTTCCCCATCTTTTCGCCGGTTTTGCGCTCCATTTCCGTTCGTTTTTTGCGCCATATGTGCCATTTATTTCACATCCGTCATGTTTTTCTTACATTTATGCAATTCTTTTGAATTGATTTTGCAATATAATCGCAATTATTCATTTATTTTTTGCACTTCTATGGAAAATAGACTTATAGTCAAATTTACTCAATCCATAGCTTTTATTTTTTTATGAATTTTATTTCAAAAGTATTACAAAATGCCTCAATATATGATATAATAATGGATAGTGGGAATTATTGATGCTTTTAGTCGTTTAGGAGTGAACACCCATGGATAAGGTGCGACTGCTGATTGCCGATGCGGAACAGGAGGCGGATGGAAAGACCATCGCCTATTTCGAGCAGCAAAAGGATATATTGGTCACGGGCAATACCTCGGACGGCCGCCAGGTGATTCAAATGATCCGGGAAACCCGGCCTCAGATGGTGTTGCTCAGCCTGGTGCTGGCCTATATCGACGGCATGGAGGTTTTGCGCAGGCTAAGCGAGATGGATATGGAAGAAAAACCCCAGGTGCTGGTATACACCGCGCTTTGCAGTGAGTTTCACATCAGCCAGTGCATGCGTCTGGGCGCCATGTGTTATTTGATGCGCCCCATGGAGCTGAGCCTGTTGCACCGGCGGGTGTTGGAATACGCCCATCGCAAGCCCAAGGCCGAACCCAAGGCCGAGCCGGCGCCCTATCTGCCCAATCCCCATAAGCTCAATCCCCAGCTGCTGCTCACCGACCTGCTGTTGGCCATGGGCATTCCGGCCAGCCACAGCGGCTACGCCTATCTGCGCACCGGGGTGGAGATCATGGCGCACCAACCCGATCAGGCCCGGCTGATAACCAAACAGCTCTATCCCATCATCGCGCAACGGCACAATACCACGCCTTCGCGGGTGGAGCGGGCCATTCGCCACAGCATTGAGGTGGCCTGGAACCGGGGGCGCATCGGCCGGGTCAATCAGTTGGTGGGATATGAGCTGCTGTTCAACGACAGCCGCCCCGGAAATGGCGAATTGATTTCGCTGTTGGCCGGATGGTATCGGGAGCAATACCGAATCGAAGCGCCGGAAACCGCCGGACTGGGATATGCCGAAGCCGATTTGGCGCTGGGCGCCGCCCTTTGAATATGCCTCAAAAAGCCGCGGATTGAACGCTCAACCCGCGGCTTTTTATCGCTCACTGCATCTCCCATTTTTCCGGCCTTCTCAATATCCGGGCCGTCTTGTACAGATAGACCAGCTCCATCATGACAACCACAATCACCCCAATCATGGCGGCCAGGCAAACCAAGGAACCCACCAGTTTACTCACAAACAACAGCCCAATCCCCAAAGCCAGCACGGCCATCGTTCCCAGAAGTCCGCGCCCCAAGCGCTTCCATTTGCCGGCCAGTCCGGCGTCTGTGTTCCGCAAGATCTGCGCATGACCGCGGGTCCTGAAATAGAGGGCTATCAACGTCTCGCTGAAAATGAGCACGTAATAGACCAGCAGCCAACCTCCGCGATCAAAGGAGCGCAGCCATACGCTGGCAATGATGCCCGCCAAATCCAACCAGCCCGCCAGACGGTAGAAGCGATTGTCCAACCGAATATATACGCTGCTGGTCGTAATAAGGCATGCATAATTCACAACCATCCCCAGTTGCCGCAGTTGCGGAATCCATTGGGACCATTGCGGCAGCGTCATCAAACCAGTGGGGATAGCGCATATTCTGAGCCAAAACAGCGCCGTCAACGCCTTGCCCATAAATTGGGCGGCCTCGGCCGTCATTCCCTGGGGCTCCAATCCCTGTTCAGCCCGATTGTCTTCTTCCACTTCACTTTCCCCTCCCGAATCCCGCCTTTATCGCCCTGTCTTTAGAATTTTCTGGCCGTCTTATAAAGATAGGCCAGGCTCAGCAGGGCAACCACGAGGATACCTCCCAAAGCGGCCATCAAGACCGCCCCGCCAATGACAGAATCCATCAGAAACAGGACCATAGCCCCCACCACACACGCCGCCAGCAGGCCGGCAAACCAACGGCGAAGCCGCGTCCATTTGCCCGCCAGCTTATCGTCAATGCCCTGCAAGACCCGGGCGTGGCCCTGATACTGAAAATAAACCGAACCCAACAGGCCGCACCAGACCAATACCGGAAAAATCCAAATCCAATCCGCATCCTTTTCGCTCATTAAAGGGCCATTCATCACGAAACCGGCCAGGACGCCCACCGCGCCGCACCAACCGGCCTTGCGGTAAGATCGATGATTCAGCCGCATTAAAATCATCACCGCCAAAAGGAGGCCAATGAAATTCACAACCCGGCCGGGCAAATATAGCCTTGGAAACCACTTGGTCATATCGCTGAGGCTCAAAATGCCCGAGACAATATTCAAAATATGGATCCAAAACAGCGCCGTCAACGCCTTGCCCATAAATCGGGTGGCCTCCAGGCCCCGCCCGGCCTGGCTATGCCCCTCCATCCGCTTCCCCTTCCCGGAATTTTCCTGCCAATTGTTTAAAGGACCGGGCGGTCTTGTACAGATAGACCAGCCGTTGGATACTGACCACGATCATGCCGATCAGGATCGCCATGATGACCAACATCCCCAAGAACTCGCTTAGCAACATAATCATAATTCCGGGAACAAAGGCCACCAACAGGCTGATAAGCCACCGCCAGTTTTTCTTCCACTTTTCCGCCAAGCCATCGTCTATGCCCCGCACGGCCTGGGCGTGGCCCTGGATTTCATAATACGCGGCCACCAGTTCCCCAACCAGAATCACCACAGACGCGGCCCCCATCCAGCCAATATCCATACCCCGATAAAGGAAAACGGCCAGCATGGTGCCCAACGCAAAGCCGCCCACCGCCAGAGCGCCGCTGATAAAGCCGGCCTTGCGGTAATAGGCATTGCCCGGGGCGATCCGGAACAAAACCAGAATGTACCCAACCAGGAAAATGATGTTCAACGCCGAGCCCACCCAATACAGCGGCGGAACCCTGTTGATGATCTCCTCCTGGGTCAGCACATTGGCCACGATGTTCAAAATATTCAGCCAAAACAACCTGGTCAGCCACTTGCCCATAAAATGGGCGCGCTCGGCCGTCATGCCCTGGGGCTCCAACCCCTGTTCAACGCGCTTGTCTTCCTCCATTCCGCTTCCCCTCCTCTGTTCCCCTCTCTAGTGGCCTTGTCCTTTCAATACCCGGGCCGATTTATAAAGGTTGATGAGGATCCGTATCTCAAAGATAATCCAGACGATCAAAACCCCCACCACGACCAGCAAGCCAATCATTCGCAGAACCATCATAAATCCAAACCCAAACATCAACGCAACGGCTATATTCATAACCCAGCCGCCCAGACGCCTCCACTTTTCCGCCAGGCCGCCGTCTACGCCCTGCAGCAGCCGGGCATGGCCCCGAATCTCAAAATACACCACAGCCATGCCCGCAGCCACCGTCAGCGCATACAGAATCAGCGCGCCAACCATGCCCTTCTCGTCGTTGGGCATAAACAATATAGAGCCGTCCATAACAATCCCAGCGATATTCAGCAGCGCAGCCCCTCGGTAATGCCCATTGCCCGAAGACATCATAAACATCAACACAATCCGCGCCACTGGACACACGATGCCCACCACCAGCCCGGGCATATAGAGCTGCGGAACCATTTCGGCGACTTTGTCCTGTGTCAGGATATTGGTTATCATAGATAGGATATGGATCCAAAACAGCGCCGTCAACGCCCTGCTCATAAAACAGGCGCGCTTGCTCTCTTCCATTGTGCTTTCCCCCATGCTCGCCTTGATCCCCAAATTCACAAAAATCTACTTTTATTTTATCACAGCTTTCCCCGGCTGGCCAGCTCTTTTTTACAAAAAACAACCTCCCGTCCAGCTCTTCGCCGGAACGGGAGGCCATGCAATCTCATTGGATTTCAAGGCTGCTCTCCCCGCAGCGCGCCCTCAATCTCCTCGGTTTTGGGCGGCTCAAAAACCCGGGCCCATCCCAATATATCCTCAAATTCAATCCTGAAAGCCTTGCCGCCGGTGTGCTGATTGCGCGCCTCCAACCGCCGGCCAATCTCCTCCAGCGGGGTATCCATATAGTGGATCTCGCACCGGATGCCTTCCTTGAGCGCCCATCTTCTCAGTCCGTCCCGTTCTTCCTTGGCCCAAAATCCGTAGTCCAACACCACGTTGACCCCCAGGCTCAAAAGCCGGGCGGCGGCCTGCCACATCAGGCGCTCTATGGCGCTGTGGCGCTCGTCATGCTCTTTCTGGCCGAAATCATCCCCAAACAGCGGAATCTGCCATTCGTCCGGGGTAAAGACCATGGCTTGCCATTCATCGCTGTGGCGCTGGGCATAGGTGGTCTTCCCGGAACAGGGCAGCCCCACCATCAGATGCAGCGTGGGCTTGTTTTTCTCCATATAAAATCGCTTCCAATCCGTCTATTGATAAAATCCCCGACGCCCTTGGGGGGCGCCGGGGAAAAGACCGGCCGTCAGGCCGCTTCGGTGCTGGCGGGAGTGGCGCTGGGCGCCGGGGTGGCGCTGGCCGACGCGCCGTCCGCCTCAGGCGTCGCACTGGCCTCAGGCGTTGCGCTGGCCGACGGATTGGGACTGGCCGTGTTCCTTACGGGCGCGTCATCCGCGAACAGCAGCTGTTGAAGCTCGGGGGTGGCGACGCCGTCCGCTTCCAGGCCCACAGTTTTCTGGAAGCGCTTGACCGCCTGTTCGGTCTTGCTGCCGAAATCGCCGTCCCGCACGTCGTTGAAGTAGCCCAACTCATACAGCCTGTTTTGCAGGCGCCTGACCTCGGTGCTGTTCTTCTGGCCCCGCTTCAAGGTGGTATACTCCACCTCGGGCTCCGGGGTAGGCTCGGGCGTGGCGGTCAAAATCTCGTTGGCCCCGGTGTTAAGGTTTTCCAGATCCCGGGTCTCGGTGGCGTTTTCCAACCGCTTGAGCAAGTTTTGAACCTCGCTCCATTGGTCGTCCGCCTGGGTTTTCAGATCCTCCAACTGGGTATCCGAGGCATTGCTGGCCGCCAGGAAATCATAGGTGCAGGCATTGTTGATGTTCTGCTGGATGGCCATGAGCGCCTTGACGAACAGGGCGTCGTCCTCCAGGCGCTGGCTTTGATCCTCGTTGAGCAGGGCTTGAATCTCATCCAACTCCTGCTGCTGGCGGGCCGTGGCGGTGGCACCGCTGGTGTCCTGCTGATACAGCTGAACAATTTCAGCGCGATATTCATCGGTGACATGGGACTGAATCAGTTCCATGCCATTATCATACAGCTCCACCGAAACCGTGGGCACCTTGGCGCGCGGGGTGGTTACATATTTCAAATAGCGCACGCCCTGAATCAATACCACCAAAATTACGCCCAAGGCCACCACCATGCCCACAATCTTCTTTACCGGCACCTTTCCGGCGGCCGCCTTTTTCCCGGACGTCTTTTTCCCGATGGCTTTAATCTTTTGGGCCGCGGTTTTAGCTGCGGTGGGCTCGGCCTTGCCGGCCTGGGTTTCCTGGCCCTCCCCGGCGGCCTCTTGGGCCTGGGGCTCGCTCTGGGTGTCGGCCTCAGAGAGATCCGCGTCCATGGGCGCTTCTTCTTCCTGCTGGCGGGAATCGCTGCCCATCAGACCAAACAGCGAGAAGCGCTTTTTCGCGGGCCTGGAGGCGGCGTGACGCCGTTCCTGTTCGGCCTCCTCCATATAGCGGCGCACCTCTTCGCTGATGCCCGGACGGTTTACGGGGGGCAGAGGCGGTATTTCGGCGGTTTCCTCCCCCTCCTCCAAATCCGGAATGCTTTCGTATACCTTATCCAGCGGAACCACCGAGGAAAGATCCTGACCGGTGGACTCGCCGTCCATGGGCGCGGACTCCCCCTCTACCGACTGGCCCGCGGCCGGCCCGGGCTCTTGGGGCGCGTTTTCCTCCTCGCTCAGGGGCGCGCGGTAGGTGGTTCGGGAGTACACATCCCCCTGTTCCCGCTCGTCCATCTGGGTATAAGTGGTTCTGGTGACCGGGGCATAACCATCCTCACTCTGGCGCGCCGGCCTTTCCGGCCGCGCATTTTCCGGCGGCGGCGCGGCGGTATAGGACATACTGGAGAACGGACTTTCGCTCACCGGCATACCGCAATGCGGGCATTGGTTCTCCCCGGGCTTTAGGGTTTTGCCACAGTTACTGCAAAACATAATCGGCCTCCTTGGGTTATGGCTTTCGGCCCGAAGCCGAAGGCCTATGCGCACCTGAGTGCGCGGTTTTCGTATTCTTTGGAAAATCGGGCTTATTCTGCCTCCTCGGTGGACGGGTAGCAGTCCGGACAGGGCTCCAACCCTTCCGCCACCGCCTCGTCCAGGGTCAGCTGGCGCCGGTTATTGCCTGCGGACGCATGGTACACACTGGCGTCTTGCTGCGACACATATACATACACCGTGGGCGTAGGTTCAGGGGAGGGCGACGGCGTGGGCTCCATGGTGGCCTCGGGCGTGGGCGACGGGGTGGGCTCGGGGGTAGCCGCCGAGGCGGCCACCGGCACAACGGGCGAATTCGACACCGGATCGGGCC
Source organism: Candidatus Faecaligallichristensenella faecipullorum (assembly GCA_018716505.1). Classification (GTDB taxonomy): domain Bacteria; phylum Bacillota; class Clostridia; order Christensenellales; family Aristaeellaceae; genus Faecaligallichristensenella; species Faecaligallichristensenella faecipullorum. The sequence goes on from DVJW01000008.1 coordinate 12,538, forward strand.
CGCCCGAGGACAAAAACAGGCTAAAGATCAAGGTCATGGACGCCATGGCCAACACCGAAAGCAACATTCGGCCCCGCAGGGGGTAGCGCGAATTGCGCCAAAGCACCGCCAGCCCCACCGGCGGCAAAAACAGAATCAGCAAAATCTGAATCAGCGTGCGCCGGGGAAGTTTCACAATGCTGCGCCTGCCCGGCGCGCGAAAGTTAGGGGTATAGGAACCCTTTTGTTCGGCGCCGCGCCCGGATTTTTGATTGGAAGAAGCAAACAGAAAGCCCGCGCGTAAATTGGGTTCATTCGGCACGCCCGCCATGGCCGGCGCCAACCGAACGCCCCAACTTCTCAGCGGTTTCCGCATCCTGCCTCATTCCTCCCAACGCTCTATGCTGTCCCGGCTTTACAATAAAGCTATTCGTTCTTTTCGAACGAATACACCAGGACTTATCTATTATAGCAGAAACCCACATAATTCACAAGCTCATTGCATATTGACTTTTTTCGGGCGAACTTGGTTCCAAATCGCTCCAACGTCCCAATTTGTTAATTATTGGAAAATATTCGAAAATCCCTTGCATTTCCCCGCCAAATGGTGTATCATAACATTCGCGCTTGATTCTTAAATATCGTCGCGTGTGCTGATGTAGCTCAGTCGGTAGAGCGCATCCTTGGTAAGGATGAGGTCACCGGTTCAAATCCGGTCATCAGCTCCAGAAAAAGCCCGAAATCACTGAGGATTTGGGCTTTTTACTTTTCTATTTGATTTTATTTGTTAGTAACCCGTTAGTAACGCATCATAAAATGAGTAAGAGCCGCACCAAAAACAATAGCGCGGCTCTCTGTTTACTACTCGTGGCTCCGTATGATTTCAACCAATTTCAAAATCTGTTCATTGCAAATTTCTTCAGTCACAGCACATTCTATTCCATAACTAACCATAGTATCTCGGTCTAACATTCCATACATTATCGACAACACCTCTCTCCGTTCATCTTTTGCCGCCCTTTCAGCATCGTGCGATAATGCATTATATACCGCTAATCTGAAAAATCAATTTCCTCATCATCAACCAGACTTCTGTCAATACCATTGTCGATTAGCGCTAACCTCCTTCCGGACTGCGTAAGCACAGCCTGTCGCGTTTACCGCTTCCATGGACAGGTATCGTTGGGTTTTCTTATAACTGGTTCGCCGGTCAACAGCGAAGGATCCCCATAGTGAATTGCGTTGTGCGTGTCGAAGGTTGTACAAATCAAAAATTCGGGATCGAGCGCGTCCCCGATGGAAGAACGGAAATCTTCCGGCAATATGGGGTTCATGTGGTGAATGTAAATTCTTCCGTGAATTTCATACCCCTCCGCCGCCAAATCCCGGCCCAGATCGCGCGCAATGACATAGTTGTACTGCCATCGAAAAAGTAGACACTGCATTTTGATGTCTGGATGTTCTTTGTCTGGCTGCGTCGACAGAGATTCAGTTTTTCCCTCAGCTTTCAGTGTCCACCAAATGCGAAGCGCTTTTGTAACGCCAGTCCCCTTTTCCGAACGTTCATTGGTACATCTTCGAACTTCATGTGAATTCTATTGCTCTATGTGAACAAGGACAAGACCATCGATTTCCAGACCGTAAGGCAAATCTGCGAGACCGCCTCGCCGTATGACGACAGCACCCATACCTACTTTGTTTCCAACCCAAAATCCGGCCAGTCCGCGGTGATTTTCATACCGCTCAGCGCCTATGCCCTGGGCGCGGCCTCCTTTGAGCACGCCCTGCATCTGGTCATTCCGGCGGATATTTTGATCTCGCTGATTCTGATCGCGCTGGCCTGCTATGTCACCTACCGGCCGTTGGCGCGGCTGATGCGCAGCTTGGACCTGCAATCCTCATTCGGGAAAAACGAATATGAAATGATTCAATCGGCCTATAGTTTAAAGGAAGCCCGGATACGGGAGCTGGTGACGCGGGACAGTGAAAACCGCACGCTGATTGTCAAACAGCTGATCGAAAAACTGCTGGACGGCAACGCGGTCAACGCCCAGGAGGCCGCGCTGTTGGACGGCATCCTGGGGACAAAGGGCCGCTACTTCGCGGCCATTGCCCGCCTGAACCCAGAGGCGGACCCGGACTGGACCAAGGACGATCTTTCCTGCGCGGACCGGGTGTTCCCCTTTGAGATGTATCGGGACGGGTTTTATGTGTTCCTCTGCCGGATCAACGGCGAAGAGGAACGCGTCCCCCTGGCCCACGGGTTGCAAAAAGGAACCGGCGTCCCCCTGAGCGTGGGCGGCTCGGTGGCGCATTGGAAGGCCCTGCACAACTCCTATCTGCAGGCCATCTGCGCCTTCGACGACAGCGCGGCTTTGAACCTGTATGAACAATTCCACCGCGACGCGCAAGCCGAAAAAAACGATCATTCCGTGGACCTGATGCAGATGGCCCGGGCGCTCAAAAACGGGGACGAGGCCGCGCTTCAATACATGCGGGCAATTTTTGACGGCATTGAGCGCAGCACCCCCTCCTTCCTGCTTCAGCGGTACGCCTGTTTCCAACTGGTGGAGAACCTGCGGCGCACCCTGGCCAAGCTGGAGATCTCGATGTCCAGCAATCAGGCCGCCCACATCGTCTCGCAAAACAGCCTGCCGGAAATCCGAAGCGCCTGCCTTTCGGTATTGGCGGACTACCTTCAGCAAGTTCGGGAGATGGAAGCCCGGCGGCAATCGGATATCACCGAACAGATCCGGCATTTGCTTCAGCGCAAATTCACCCACAGCGATTTGGGGCTGAGCGACCTGGCCGAGGCGCTTCAGATGCCCGAAAAATCCGCAAGCCGGCTCTTCAAGGAATACATGGGCGTCAACTTTACCAAGTATGTGGCTACCCTCCGCATCGGCCAGGCCAAGCAACTGTTGCTCACCACAGACCTCAGCATTGCGGAGATCGCCGAAAAGACCGGCTTTGCCTCCTCCGCCTATTTTGTGCGGGTATTCAAGGCCGAGGCCGGGCTTTCCCCCTCCGCTTACCGCCAAAGTTGCGGGGCCGGGAACTGGGCGCAGGATTTTTCATAAAACAAGCCCGCCGCTCCAGATTTGAAGCGGCGGGCCTTGTGCTTTTCAGCTTTCCCGTCAACCCTGTTTTATCCACCGATGGATGGATTCCGCAAAGCACATCCGTTCACCAATAGGTCATATCCCAACTGGTCTTGGCGGATGCCACGGTGGAACGGCGAATCAGCAATTCATATTCCAAAAGTTCGCGGTGCACCGGCAGCCGCGGATTGTTCATTCGATCCAGCAACAACTGCGCGGCCACGGTGCCCATCTCGTACCCCGGCACGCTGATGGTGGTCAACGAGGGACTCACCAGCGAGGAAACAAAGGTGTTGTCGTATCCCACGATTTTCACATCCCCGGGCACGCTCATGCCCGCCGCGTCCAGGGCGCGCAGCGCGCCGATGGCCATCTGGTCATTGGCCGCGAACACCCCGTCAAAGGATATTCCGGAGCGAATCACCTTGGACATGGCCTTGTAGCCGCTCTGGGGCGAAAAATCCCCTTCGCACAGCAGGGCGGGATCCCGCGAAATGCCCGCGTCCTTCAGGGCGTCCCAATAGCCATCCCGTCTGTCTTTTGCAATCATGGAAGCGTTGGAATTGGAGATATGTACAATGCGGCGGCAGCCCATTTCAATCAAATGCCGGACCGCGGTATGCGCGCCGGCGCGGTTGTCAATCATCACCGAGTCAAATCCCCATGGGCTCAAATCGTTTTCCACGCACACGATGGGCATTCTGCCATTGCTCTTGCGGCCCAATTCCTCAAAATAGGCGCGCTTTGCAGCGGCCGCCACGCTGTCCAGGATAACGCCCTCGGCCATCATGTTGTTCAGCAGCTCGATATCGCTGATTTCACGCTCCGGGCTCTGGCGCGAATCGTACAAGGAAACCGTGTAGCCCGCCGCGCTGAGCACATTGCAGATGCCCTTGAGCATGGGTGGAAAAAAGATGCAATTAATATCGGTAATGATGACGCCAATGACCCCGGTTTTGTGGCTTTTTAAGCTGCTGGCCACCGGATTGACCACATAGCCCAGCTCTTCCACCGACCGAAGCACCCGCTCGGCCAGCTCGTCGCTGACTTTGTGCCGCTTATTCAGCACATTGGATACCGTAGATATGGACGTGCCCGAATGCCTGGCCACATCCTTAATGGAAGGTCGCATTTACACATTCTCCTACATGCCGGCCCAGGCTCCGGCCCGCGCCATGGCGCATATGGGCGGCGGACCCCCCGGCGGAATCAGATAATTCAGGGAAAAGATATACCGGACCCTCTTGCCATGGGGCTCAGCCGCTCGAATCCGGCGTCCGCCCGCACCTCCATGGGCATTTATCGGTCCCACCCTCCATGTAAGGCTGGGCCAAAAGCAAACAATCGCCGCCGGTATTCACGGGGAAAACCGGTATGTTATTTCTTTCGCCAAATCTTTCGATTTTCCTGTAATTGAAAATCATGAATTTCAGAATCACAGCCGGCGAAATCAGCGGGCCGGCCTTTCCCGGCATGTCCGCCCAGATGTGTATCGCATCAATGCGCCTCCGCCGTGCCGTTTCTTGATGGATGGCGTTCCAAAACCGCAGAAACGCTCAGTGAACAAGGGGCAACACGGTTTCCCGGGGCAGGCCGCGTCCGTGTCTGCGTTTTCCTCCCTGCCCTACGCCCAGTTTGCAAAATTTCAGCCCCGCAAAGGCTACCATTTTCAGGCCCGTTGCCCTTTTTCTTTATTATCCCCTCGCTCAAGCATGCCGGCCGGCGTGGAACCAAGGTGCTTGAACATAGTCAACGGCGCCCCTTGCCTGGCGCCGTGAATGCGCAACCTGCATTTCTCTGGTCTAGCCGTCCACATAGTACTGGGCCTGCATGGTAAACAATTCGCTGTACAGCCCGCCCTTGGCCATCAGTTGGTCGTGGGTGCCGTACTCCGCGATCTCCCCGTTCCGGAAAAAGGCCACATGGTCGCAGAACTTCGAACTGGACATCCGGTGGGATATGAACACCGTGGTCTTGCCCGCGGTCATCTCGGAAAAATTCCGGTAGATCTCATATTCCGCCCGCGGGTCCAGCGCGGCCGTGGGCTCGTCCAGGATCATCACCGGGGCGTCCTTGTACATGGCCCGGGCCAGGGCGATCTTCTGGCCCTCGCCGCCCGAGGGCTCAAACCCCTCCTCGCTGAAGATCTTGTACACATGGGTCTGCACGCCCCGGGGCAGCTGGGAAAGCTTTCCGCCCAGCCCGCTCCTGATGAGCGTCTCCTGAACCTTTTCGTCCGGAATCCCCTCCGCCTGATCCAGCGCCACGTTCTCCTTGAGGGTAAAGGCCAACAGCTTGTAATCCTGGAACACCGAACCGATGATGCCCATGTACTGCCGGTAATCGATTTTGCGTATATCCACCCCGTTGAGCAGTATCCGCCCCTGGGTGGGGTCGTACAGCCGGCTCAGCAGCTTGACGAAGGTGGTCTTGCCCGCGCCGTTTTCGCCCACCACCGACAGCTTTTCCCCGCTCTTTAAGGTCAGGTTGATGTGCTTGAGCACATCCGCGCTCTGGCCCGGATAGCGGAAGGACACGTCCTCAAACCGGATCTCATAGGGCGCCTGGGACAGTTCGCGCTGCTCGCCCTGGTACATCCGCCGGGGCACCTCCATGTATTCCTCCAGGGCGTCGTAATATCCCTTGAATTGGGCGATCTCCACCACGCTCTGCATCACGCTCTGCATGGCGCCGGAAAAGTTCAACAGCGCCCCGGTGTACATGGTGAAATCGCCCAGCCCGATCGCCTTGCGGATCACGCTGAAGGCCAGGTACAGATAGGCGATGCCCTTGAGCAGAAAGTTGGTAAAGGAGGCCAGGTAGTCGGCCTTGTTGGTCAGGCGCACCTGCTTTTTGTAGAACGCGTCGGATGCCTGCAGATGCTCATGCACCTTTCCCACCAGCCAGTCCTTCATCCCGTAGATGCGGATCTCCTTGCCGAAGGCAAAGTCGCCCACCAAATTGTTCAGATAGGAGGTGCGGCGCTCCACCGGCGCCTTCTCCAGGTCCCATTGGATGTACTGCTTGCGCACCCTGGCCCCGTAGTAGGCGTTGAGCAGAATCAGCGCCGCGAAGACCAGCAGCACCCAGAAGTTCAGGGTGGAAATCACGGCCACTATGCCGGTAAAGCTCAACAGCTTGCCCACCACGTTGAAGGCCTTGTCCAGCACCGCCGCGAATCCCTGGCCGTCCGCGAACAGAAAGCGCTCGGCCTTGGCCCGGACATCCAGAAACCCGGGATCCTCCAGCCGCTCAAAGTCGCAGCTGGAGAGCTTTTCCGCCATCATGGTCTGAAACTCGGTAAACACCTCGCCCTTAAGCGTGAAGCACCTGCTCCTCAGATAGTCGCACAATACCGAGCCCACCAGATTGATGAACACCAACAGCAAAATCCAGCCCACGATATGGGGAACCGACTGGGCGCCGGTGAGCTCGTCGATGATGAATTTGGGAATGACGATATCCGCGAGGGGAATCGCGGCCGTCAGGATCTGATAGATGAGCTGATAGATCACATACCGCTTGCGGACTTTCCACACATACCCCATCATGAACCGAATGCTCTTGAACATGTTCCGCTCCTCCCAACCGCCCAAATTCACTCACTGAAATTTCCTTTATTTTATACCTTTTCTTAACATTGAGCAATGCCCGGCCTTCCAAAATTGTTCGCCGGAGGCCCATAATGGGGGAGAATTTCGGACTTTTGAGGAACCTTCTTCCTTTTTGCGGCGCCTGGGCGCCGGGCCGGGCCTTCAAAAAACCTGCGCTTTACATTCCTGCCGCGATATATTATAATACCCTAAGCGACGCTCGCCGGAGGCAGGACGCATGGCCTTCCGGACGGGCGCCGGCCGGGAATGAAAAACAGCATAGCCAAATCCACAGGTGTCCGCGCCGGATGAGCGCGGGTGAAAAGGGAACGGAGTGCGATTCTCCGACAGGACCGCTGCTGTGAAGGGGAGCCCAGCGCAAGGGTCATTGGCCAGATGGCCGAGAAGACCGCGCGAGGGGGGCGATGAGCCTGAGTCAGAAGACCTGCCCGTGGATGCGCGTATCAAAAAGGCGCGCGCCCGGATGTTTCGGGCCGCCCGCCGCTCTTCGGACTAAAGAGGGATATGCATGGAAAAGCCTGAGCGGCGCGGGCCGCGGGCTCGCTTTGTGCAGGACAGAATCCACCGAAGGGTGCGCTCTGTCCTGTTTTTTTATTCGCCGCCATTTTTTAGGATGGGAGCACATTGCATCATGAACAAAGCGGTCTTGACCATCAGCTTTGGCACCAGCTACGCGGACGCGGCCCAAAGCTGCATTTTGCCGGTGGAGCAGGCCCTGGGCGCGGCCTTTGGGGATTGGCCGGTGTTCCGGGCCTACACCTCGCGCATGATCGTGCGCAAGCTGCGCGATCAGGGCCAGGAAATCGAACTGGAGACCGAGGCCATAGCCCGGCTTCTCCAAGCGGGCTATGATCCCCTGTGTCTGGCCTCCACCCACATCATCCCGGGGGAGGAATACGAATTGGCCGCCTCGGCCGCGGGAAGCCTCAAACTTTCCGAGCCGCTGTTGTGTTCGGAGGAAGATCTCGATTGGATGGCCGGCCTGCTGGGCGGCCTGGCCCGGGAGGAGGGCCGCCCGCTCATCATGATGGGCCATGGCACCGAGCACGCGGCGGACGGGATCTATGCGCGGCTCCGGGAAAGGCTGCCCAAGGGCGAGGTGTTTCTGGCCTGCGTGGAGGGCGCCCACACCTTGGACTCCATCCTGGACGGCCTGAAAGCGCTGCCCGAAAAGCGGGTGAGCCTGATGCCGCTGATGCTGGTGGCCGGGGATCACGCCCGGAACGACCTGGCCGGGGACGAGCCGGATTCCTGGAAATCCATCCTGCAAAACCTGGGCTTTGAGGTCAAGGTGCGCATGCAGGGCCTGGGCGCGCTGGGGCCGGTGCAGCGGCGGTTCGTGGAAAAGGTTCGAAAGATTTTGCCCCAATAATCCAAGGAGGCGTTGGCCATGAAGAACATCGCGATTTTGAGCTGTCTGAAATCCAACCGGGTGTGCGCCGGGGTGGCCTGCCTGAAGGCCTTTAACGAACGGCGCGCGGCCTTTGCCGGGTATCAGGACGAGCCCTTGACCCTGACCGCCTTTTTGCGCTGCACCCAGTGCGGGGTGGATCCGGAGCAGGACCCGGGCATGATGGAAAAGCTGGAGCGCATCGTGTCCTGCAAAACCCAGGTGGCCCATATCGGCAAGTGCTGCCAAAATAAGGACGGAACGCCCTGTCCCCATATGCAAAAGGCTGCGGATTACCTATCCGGTCACGGCGTGAAAGTGGTCTGGGGCACCCACTAGGACGCATTCAACCAACGCAAAGAGGGCGGTATTTCCATGGAATTTTTTGTGTTCAATATCGGGGCCATGCTGGCCGGTCTGGCGCTGGATTTCCTGATCGGCGACCCGGAGGGCTGGCCCCACCCGGTGATCTGGATGGGCAAATACATCTCCTGGATGGAAAAAAAGCTGCGCGCCCGGGGCGGCAACCTGCGCCGGGGCGCGGTCTTTCTCACTTTGTCCACGGTGCTTTTCTCTATGGCCGCCTGCTTCCTTATATTATGGGCCGCGTCCCTTTTGGGCCGGTGGGCGCTGTTTGCCGCCATGGCCATCCTGTCCTGGACCGCGCTCTCGGCCCGGTGCCTGGCCAAGGAGGCCAAGGGGGTGGCCGGGGCGCTTTCCCAGTCGCTCCCAAAAGGCCGAACCCAGGTGGCCCGCATCGTGGGCCGGGACACCAGCGGGCTCAGCCGCTCGGAGATCGTCAAGGCCACCATTGAGACCGTGGCCGAGAACACCACCGACGGGGTGATCTCCCCCATGCTCTATCTGGCCCTGGGCGGCCCGGTGCTGGCCATGGGCTTTAAGGCGGCCAGCACCCTGGATTCCATGGTGGGCTATCTGGACGAAAAATACCGGGATATCGGCTGGGCCGGGGCCCGGCTGGACGACCTTTTCAACTTCCTGCCCGCCCGGCTGTGCGGATTTTTGATGTGCGCCGCCGCCTTTCTTTTGGGCCTGAACGGCCAGGGCGCGCTGAGGGTTTTGCTGCGCGATCACAAAAACCATCTAAGCCCCAACTGCGCCTGGAGCGAGGCCGCGGCCGCCGGGGCGCTGGGCATCCAATTGGGCGGCGACCATCTCTATTTCGGCAAGCTGGTCAAAAAGCCCACCATTGGCGACAACCTGCGCCCGGTGGAAATCGCGGACATCTCCCGGGCCGTGAAGTTGATGTTTGTCACCTCGGGCCTCATGGCGCTGATCCTTGTGTTGGTGGAGGTCATACTGTGCGTGCTTTAAGAGAGGGATTCACCACCGGCAGCTGCGCGGCCGCCGCGGCGCTGGCCTGCTGCCTTTGGCAGGCGGAGGGCGAATGCCCCAAAAGGGTGGAGATCACCTTGCCCGAGGGGCGAACCTTTGCCCCGGAAATCGTGCCCCATGAGGGCGGCCTGTGCGGGGTGATCAAGGATTCCGGGGATGACCCGGATATCACCAACGGCATGGAGATCATCGCCCGGGTGGAACCCCTGAGCGAGAAGGGGGAAATCGTCTTTCTGCCCGGCGAGGGGGTGGGCACCGTCACCTTGCCCGGGCTCAAGATTCCGCCGGGCCAGCCGGCCGTGAACCCGGTGCCCAGGGAGATGATCGCCCGGGCCGTCCGCAGCGTGTACGGCGCGCGGGGGGCCAAAGTGACCCTCTCCATTCCCGGCGGGCGGGAGGTTGCCCGGCGCACCTTCAACCCCCGGCTGGGCATAGAGGGCGGGCTGTCCATCCTGGGCACCAGCGGGGTGGTGCGGCCCATGAGCGAGGAAGCGCTCAAGGACTCCCTGTATGAGGAGCTCAAAATGCGGGTGGTCCAGGGCAAAAAAAATCTGATCTTCACCTTTGGAAACCAGGGCGAGGCCGCGCTTTCCCGGTTGTATCCCGGGGCGTGCGTGGTTCAGGTGAGCAACGAGCTGGGCTTTATGCTGGACGCCGCCGAAGAATTGGGCGTTTCCCGCCTGCTCATCGGGGGCCATCCGGGCAAGCTCTGCAAGGTGGCCGCCGGGGTGATGCAGACGAGCAGCCGCTATGCGGACGCCCGGCGCGAGGCCATCATCACCCAACTGGCCCTGATGGGCGCGGACCGCGCGCTGATTCAACGGATCTACGATTGTCCCACCACCGACGCGGCCATGGTCCTGATTCATGAGGCCGGTTTTGACGCGGTATGGGGCAAACTGGCCCGCTCGGCCCAGCGCTATTGCGCCCTCAGGACCCATGGGCAAATTGAAATTCATATCCTGTTCACCGACGCCGCGGGACAGATCCTGGGCGGAACCATGGAGGAAACGCAATGAGTCACGGAGGAAACGTCTGGTTTTCCGGCACGCCCGATCAATGGCTGGATTATTCGGCCAACATCCGGCCCGGGGGCGCCCCCGAATGGGTGAGGCGCGCCCTGGAAGAGGGGATGAAAAACGCGGCCTATTACCCGGACCCGGAAATGCGCCGGGCGAAGTCGGCCCTGGCCGAATATCTGAACATGCCAAAGGATTGGGTATTGCCCACGGCCGGGGGCATCTCGGCCATCGATATGGCCAGCCATCTGTCCTCGGGCACGGTGTTCACCTTCTCCCCCTGTTTTGAGGAATATAAGCGCCAGAGCCTGAACCGGCCGGGAAAGGTATCGTCCATCCCGGTGCTCAGGGGGCGCGAAATCCTTTCCCCCGCCGAATGCGCCCGGGGCCGGCTGGAAAAGGGCTGCCTGGCCTATCTGTGCAGCCCCATGAACCCGGTGGGCGCGGCCTTTGACCCCTCGGACATCCTGTCCCTTTTGCGGGCGGTGGAATCGGTTCAGGGGTACCTGGCGGTGGACGAGGCCTTTGTGGCCTACTGCCCCCACCGCTCGGTGCGGCATTTGATCGCGGATCATCCCCGTCTGATGGTGCTGGGCTCCATGACCAAGATCCTGGGCATTCCCGGGGTGCGGCTGGGCTATTTTCTGGCCCAGGAGGAAATCATCGGACAATTGAAGCGCTTTCAGCTCACCTGGGAGCTCAACTGTTTCGCCGAACAGGTGGCCTGCGCCCTGCCCGGCCATGGGGCGGAAATCGAAGCGGACGCCCGGGAAAACGCCCGGCGGCGGGAAGAGATGCGCGGGGCGCTTCAGGACCTGGGCTGCTTTGTCTACCCCTCGGAGGCCAGTTTTTTGTTGACGGATCTGAACCGGCCCGCGGCCCCGGTGATGGCGTATCTCAAGGCGCGGGGCATCCTCACGCGCTGGTGCACGGATTTTGAGGGCCTGGAGGACGGGCGGCATCTCAGATTGGCGGTCAAGGACGAATCCTCCAACCGGCGGCTGATCGAAACCCTTCAAGAAGCGCTGGAAAAGGGGTAAGCTGATCCCGCCGCCCCCATTACACAAGGTCTGAGCGTCTCTGAGCAAATTTGCTTTCCTTTGGCAAAGGAAATGAAACCCCTTGGAAAGGGAAACGAAGTTGCGAGGGGACTAGGGGGGATTCCGATTCCCGTCTTCGCCCGTCAAACGGCTCCGCCGTTCGCCGGGTACGGCGGCGCAAATCTTCGATTTGCAACCGCCTGGTCGCGCTGCGCGCTCCCTCGCCCCTTAAGTCCCCTCAGCTGCCGCCCAGATCCGCATAACTCAGTTCATTAAAGGGAATTCTTTCCCGCCTTGATCAGGCCGGTTCCTTCCCCGGGGGAGCCAGTCGCGGCGGGGGCCGTGAGGCCCCCATGAGCGTCCCGCTAGAGGGGGTAGGGGTGGTGAGGGAGAGCCGAAAGGCTCGACTAGGGCTGAGGACAGCCCGAAGGGCTCCGCAAGCCCGTACCCGCGACAGACGAATGTCTGGCGCGGGCGGTTAATTTGGAGGGGCCTAGGGGGAGGTATTACGGAAACCTCCCCCTGGCCCCTCCATAAAACTTGCGCCCCGCCAGGGG
>DVJW01000094.1 GCA_018716505.1 Candidatus Faecaligallichristensenella faecipullorum
AAGGAAGAAGCGCTGACCGACGCGCTGAACAGCGTAAAATTCGTGCGCTATCTGGCCTATCTGCCCGATGAACTCTATCTTTCGGACGGCTTTAATCAACTTTCCCAAACCGGCGCGGTGTTGCTGAGCGCCAGCGGTCAGATCAGCCATCAGCCGGATCAGCCAGCGGATATGTCCGACGAGTTTTATAGACAGGGTCTGGACAGCACCTCCACCAGCAATTTATTCGCGGCCAATTGGATGGAGAACACCTTGCTGGTCAGCGCCACTTCGGCTTATATGCGGGATGAAAGCCTCTATAACCTGCCTCGCCTGGGCCACAGGCGCTGGTTGCTCAGCCCCAATATGCTGTATACCGGCTTCGGTTTGGCCCGATCAGAGCAGGGAATGAGCTTTGCGGTCATGCAGGTCAGCGATCAATCCGCTCCGGAGTTCGATTATTCAGCCATCTGCTGGCCCAGTCGGGGCGCCTTTCCGGCTGATCTTTTGACTGCGGACACCCCATGGTCCCTTTCCTTTAACCCCTCTTCCTATGACCTGAGCGCCAGCCAACCCGTTGTCACCCTCACAGAGTTGATGAGCGGCGCCTCCTTCGCCTTTGAAAATCCCCAAAGCGCCGCTCAATTCGACGCCAATCCCACTCAGCAGTATTTTGTGCTCAGCACTGAGCGCTATGGCGAGGGGGACTGCTTAATTTTCCGGCCCGACCTGAGCCAGTATGCAGCCTTGGAAAATGGATACCAACAAAATCAAGTCTGGCAGGTGGAGGTCAGCGGTTTGGCGGATGCCTCGGGGGAAAGCTGCGATCCACTCCGCTACACGGTCTCCATGGTGGCGCTGGAGCCAGAGCCCGTGGCCGCCATAGAGTTGGATCCCAAGAGCGCGGAATTAACCGTCGGACAAAGCCTGCGGATGAACGCCACCGTGGTGCCCAGCTGGGCCGATGATTTGAACGTTAGCTGGTCGGTAAGCGATTCAGAAATTGCCGAAATCGATTCTTCCGGACAGCTGACCGGGTTGAAAACCGGTTCAGTGGAGGTAATCTGTCAGGGCGGCGATGGAAAGTCCGATCGCGCCCAAATCCGAATCGTCGAATAAAACCTAAGCCGCGAACACAGATGGAGTTCGCGGCTTCAATTTAATCCAATTCTGACCGGTTTGCCAGCTGATACAGCGCTTTCATCCTGGGAATAACCGTTTCCGGATCCCCGGAAGTCTGAAAGCATACTTCTCCGGGCCCATGCTCCCTGAGCATGCCTTTTTCATCCAGCAGCTGGCGCAACCTGCGCACCGTGCCCAGATTTCCGTCGATGAGCTGAACCCCGGGCAGTGCCTTGGAAATCGCCTTTTTCAAAAACACATAGTGCGTGCAGCCCAACACCGCCACATCCACATCAAGCCCCCGATAGGGCTCAAACAACCGCTCTAAAAAGCTATCGATACGCCCACCCTCAAGTTCCCCCTGCTCAGCGAATTCCATCAGCCCTTTACAAGGTACTTTGATCGCCTCCTGGCCATATAGCTCCATCAAATGGGCAAATTTGTCCAGCTTCAGCGTCATGGGCGTGGCCAAAACCAGAATTTTCCCTTGATGGCGCATTTGAGAAGCGGGCTTCAGGGCCGGTTCCATGGCGACGACCGGGATCTCCAACCGCTGGCGGATGACCTGCGCCGCGGCGCTGGTGGCCGTATTGCAAGCCACCACCAAGGCTTTGATGCCCTGGGCCACAAGGCGGCCGGTCACATGAAGCGCCAGTTCGCGTATTCTTTCCTCGGGCAGCACCCCATACGGTGCGTTCAAATTATCGCCAAAATAGATAAACCGTTCATTGGGCAGCAGCCGAACCGCTTCACTCAGCACGCTGATGCCGCCCATGCCCGAATCAAAAATTCCTATGGGTCTGTCCTGATCCATGCTTTACCGCTCCCGTGCGCCCTGTAAGGCGCCAATATTTTCCAATCTGTTCTATATATTATAGCGCCGTCGGGCCAAAAGATAAAGCCCTGATAAAATAAAGCACGGGCGCTCCCCTTTTCAGGGAACGCCCGCCAAACTTCAATTTAGTCGTCCTCTTCCTCGTCCTCGGGAAGTTCGCCGTTGTGGTAAACATCCTGAACGTCATCATAATCATCCAGCCAGTCCAAAAGCTTTTGCACCTTTTCGGCGGTCTCGGGATCGGTAACTTCCACGGTATTGGTGGGGATCATCCTGCGCTCGGCGTTCAGGAAAACACAGCCCTGCTTTTCCAGATTCTCCCGAACATTGGAGAACTCGGTGGGATCGGTGTACACCACCGCCATCCCTTCGCCGGTTTCCACATCGTCCGCCCCGGCATCCAAGGCCATCATCATCAGATCGTCCTCATCCATGCCCTTGCTGTTGTCGATTTCAATTACGCCCTTGCGCTCAAACATCCAGGCCACGCAGCCGCTGGCGCCCAGCGATCCGCCGTTCTTATCGAAGATATGGCGGATTTCGGAAACGGTGCGGTTGAGGTTGTCGGTAACGACCTCAACAATAATGGCCACTCCGCCCGGAGCATATCCTTCGTAGGTAACTTCTTTATAAGCGGCGGCATCGCCCTCGCCCGCCGCTTTTTTAATGGAGCGAATGATGTTATCGTTCGGCATGTTGTTTGCCTTGGCCTTGGCGATGACATCGCGCAGCTTCCCGTTGGTATTGGGATCCGCGCTGCCGCCCTCGCGCACGGCAATGGCAATCTCTCTTCCGATTTTGGTAAAGATTTTGCCCTTTTGCGCGTCTGTCTTTTCCTTTTTGCGTTTAATCGTCGACCATTTGTTATGACCCGACATTCGATGCGCCCCCTGATAGCAATAAATTCTTACGTATCATAATACCATACCCCGCATTTTTTTGTCAAAGCAAAAGCCTCGCAAAATGGCTGCTTTCCGGGCAATTTGTGCTAATTTATCGTTATAAATCTCTATACAACACGCTAAGGGGCCATGTTGAGCATGGAATCTATATCCGGCACCTCCACAAAGGATTCGGGAACGCCGCCCACAATAATGCCCTCGGCAATGGGCACATAGGTGGATACGTCCACCGCGCCCGCACCGGTGGGAATGATGATGTTGACCACCGTGCTGGCCTCCAGTGAAATCTCATGCCGGGTCTGGTTGATGCCCGCGTCCTCAAAGGCCGTTACAAAGCCGGTAGTTACCCAGCCCACCGGAACCAGCCGGACCCGAAATTTGGGACCGGCGCCCTCAAAAATCTTGAGTCCCAGCGCCGCGCCCAGCGGAAGTTCCACTCCCTGGTCAGCCAATTCCTCAAGATTGCGCTGGGCCACCAGCGCCGCGCGCGAAGCCAACTCATTCATCAGCATGGTGTTGGCCTGAAGCATGCTGACCTTTCCGCTCTCATCTCTGAGCACATTCACCAGGTCCGAATAGGTCATCTGCCGCCCCATGACCTCGGATACCGCCTCATTTATGGCTTCCATGGCCAATTGCCGGGCGCGTGCCCGGGCCATGTCGATCAAAATGGGGTTTAAATTGGAAAAGGCATAGGCCGTCAAAAGGGCGGCCAACAGCACAAATGTAAAAATGCCCGTCAAAATTCGACGTTGCCATCGCTTTTTTCGTGGTTTCTGTGCAACCATAAGGCTTCCTCCTCCGTCTATAAATTGATATGACGCCCATGGGCGCACACCTGAGCCTTTTCCTTTCTATGGATATTCGGCTTGTGGCGATGATGTGCCCAAATAATCACGAAAATAACACGCTTTAACTGGTGATTCGCCCAAAGATTTATGCTATAATAAGGCGATGGTCGCCTTGCTAAAGACATCGCTTGTTTACAGGAGGATTAAAATGCATTCGAATCGCAGAAAAAAATCACCTCATCCTTCGCTGTTCAAGCCTCGAACTCAGGATCCAAACTTTCTTTTCTCGGTGGTTATGACCACCGCCAAGATGCTGTTTTTTGTGGTCCTGATTATCGGGGTATCGGGTAGCGGCCTTCTGCTGGGCGTCGCCAAGGCTTGGATCGAGACCGCGCCGGCGTTGGATCTTACCGCTTTTGACAGCACAGCCAAAACTTCCTTTATATACGATAAGTATGGCGAACTGATCACTGACTTCAAAGGTACGGAAAACCGTGTGGACGTCTCTTTGGACGAAGTGCCTGAAATGCTGCAAAACGCGGTCATAGCCATTGAGGATGCCCGCTTTGAAACCCACAACGGTGTGGATATTAAGCGTATCATGGGCGCGTTCGTGACCAACTTGCTCAACGGCTCCATGCAGGGTGGTTCCACCATCACCCAACAGCTGATTAAACAGACCATGTTGACCAGCGACCAAACCTATAAGCGCAAGCTTCAGGAGGCCTATTTGGCCCTTCAGCTGGAAAACGTAGTCAGCAAGGACACCATCCTCGAGGAGTACCTGAACGTGATCTATTTGGGCGGCAGCAACTATGGCGTCAAAGTGGCCGCGGAGGATTATTTCGGCAAAGAGCTAAACGAACTGACTCTCCGCGAATGCGCCATGTTGGCCGGTCTGATCCGCAATCCCTATGGCTATAACCCCCGGCTCAACTATTATAGCCGGAATACCCCGGAAAAGACCGACGACCGCACCGATTATGTGCTGAAGCAGATGCTCCAGCAGGAAATGATCACCCAGGAACAGTATGACCAGGCCATAAACGAACAAGTTCACGTGCTGGAAACCTCGCCCTCTTCCTCCGAAGAGATGTACGACAACGTCTATTATGTGGAATACGCAATTTACGACGTTGTGACCAAAATGCTGCGCGTGGAAAACCTGGAAGACACCGCTTCCAACCGCTCGGCCATGGAAAACAAGCTGCGCACCGGCGGCTACTCCATTTACACCTCTTTGGATCCCAAGACCCAAGAGGCAGCCCAAAAGGTGGTCAGCGAATGGGATAACTATCCCAGCACCCGCCGCTCAGCCGATAAGGTCTATAAGACCTCCCTGGGCAATGGCGAGTATGTGGAAGTGAAGCAGCCCCAGGCCGCCGCAGCGATTACAGACTGGCATACCGGCGAACTGGTTGCCATTGTGGGCGGACGTTCGACCCCTACACGCCACAAACAGCTGAACCGTGCCTATCAAATGGAAATGCCGGTGGGTTCATCCATCAAACCCCTCTCGGTGTACGGTCCGGCCTTTGATTTGGGTTATTCTCCCGGAAGTCCGGTCATCAACGCGCCCATAAAAATCAAGGGATGGGATTCCAAAAAGGGTTATCCGGAAAACTATGGCGGCGGCGGTTTTACCGGAGTGGAAAGCCTGCGCAAGGCCATCAACAAATCCCACAACACGGCCGCAGCGCAAGCACTGTTTACCTACGTCGGAATTGAGAACTCGGTGAATTACCTGCTGCAGTTGGGCGTGAGTGAGGATCATATCAGCGCCACCGGCGCAGGCTTGGCCCTGGGCGCCTCGGGCATCAGTCCGGTGGAAATGGCGGCCGCATTTGGCGCCATCGCCAATTCCGGCGAGTATTTGGAACCCCTGGCTTTCTCCAAGGTGGTGGATTCCAATGGTAACGTGTACATTGATGCTCAACAGGTTCAGATCAAACGTCAGGCCTTTAAGGAATCCACCGCATGGATGCTGATCAGCGTATTGAAGGGCTGTATAACCGATGGTACCGGTTCCCGGGCTCAATTCGGCAACTTCACCGTAGCCGGTAAAACGGGCACCAACAGCGACCACCGCGGCGTGTTCTTTGCAGGAATGACCGGTTACTATGCGGGCGCGGTCTGGATCGGCCACGACAACTACAAGCCGTTGGCTTCGGGTGCTCAGGGCGGTAGGTATGCCGCGCCGTTGTGGGCCGCCATCATGAAACAGGTTCACAAGGTCAATGGCATCACCGAAGACCGGAACATCATGAACAAATCGGCTTCGGAGGTGGGTCTGGTGAAGGCCAAGGCCTGTGCCGTCTCCGGCATGAAGCCCACCAGCGCCTGCAAAAATGACGTAAACGGCTATGGCATTACCACCGATTACTATCTTGCGGGAACCGAACCCACCAAGAGCTGCAACATGCACCGCACGGTTAAGCTGTGCACGGTATCCAAAAAGGCGCCCAACTCCTATTGCCCCTCGGTGAGAAGCTATGGTTCTATCTATATTCCCGAGGGCCATCCGCTGCGCAACGACGATATCAGCACAGTGCGCAAATACTTCAAGGGCGCTTCCACCAATAAGAATTCCGCCTCTGTAGGCAAGTGCACGGTGCATGGCAAAAATTCGAGCAGTGATGACTCTGATAATGAGAGCACCCTCCGCAAGAAGGCCGAAAAGGCCATCAGCAATGCTAGCAGCTTGATCTCCAATGACAAGGTCAGCAATGCGAACAAGAAGAAGCTGAAGACCGCCCGCACCAACCTGCAGAACGCGCTGGACGGAAGCGATTTGAGCAAGATCAAATCCTTGACCAGCAAGCTCAATTCGCTGGTCTCCTCGGTCAAGAAAAAGCTGTAAAACAAAACCGGCCTGCCAGTTTGGCAGGTCGGTCAGACTGTCAAAAAACCCAATTCCTTACTCAGGGGATGCATGAAGGGGCCAGAGCCCCTTCATATCTTCGCCCCGGCCTCGGCCTACGCCGGGCCGGGGTTTCGGTTCGCAAACAACGTTTGCGAACCTCCAGCCGCGCATAGCGCGGCCTTCGAAATCCGCAGCGGCGGCATGTACGCCGCGAGGAGCGGCCCAAGTGGCCGCTTCCGATATCATTTTCCGGCCGTCACCGAAGGTGACAGGAAAATGATGCAACTCAGGAAAATGAAGTATTCATTTTCCTGACAGCGTGTCGACTTGTTCGACACGCTGACCGGCCTGCCAACTGGCAGGCCGGTTTTGTATAGCCACAAATCAATCCCTGGATTTCGCGGTATCGCCCTTATAAATCCATAGCGCCATATTCCGGCAATACGCCCGATAAAGTTCGGTTATCCGCTCCCCCTCCAACGGATGACGCTCAACGAAATGGCGCACAAAGCCGGGTGCTTCCTCGCGGCCCGGATGATTCTGGCATTCCAGCATATCCATGGTCAGCGCATCCTCGGCTTGACTCTGTTCCATGCCGTGCCCGGTCAAAATCTTTATGATTTCTTCCTTTTCTTGGGGCTCCTGAATCCATCCGGTAAGCGCGGCATTCCGGTATTCCCTTTTGCTGTACATCCGATATCCCATTCTCTGGTTTTCCAAATACCATTTCACCCATTGACCGGGTTCGTCCATCTGTATATCCGCCCACCATCGCCGCCCTTGCCGGATCAAATGTTGGGTCATGTCCAACAGTTCCAGCCGCGCACGCAGATGGCGCGCCATCTGCGCCTCACTCCATCCTTCCCACAGCGCGGTCATATGGCGCACCCATTCGTCCTCTTCCATGATACCATAGGCGCACAGCATGCCTTCGGCACATAAATCCACCTGAAACCGCGCTTTCTCCCGCTCTTCATCCGATGCCATGGCGATTTGAAAGGCCATGGGCCAAATCATAAGCGCGCGGCCATGCCATTCCGCCAACCCCACGGCCAAAAGCTGTTCCGCCATGGCGGGCGCCTGGTGCCCGAGCATCATCGGTTCCGCAGGTCTTCCATGCTCTGATAAATCCCTGAGCTCTTTGAGCAGCGGATGGCTGAACCAGTCGGCCGTGCTCGCCGGGTTCTCTCCCATGGCTTGAACCATGGCCCGGCATATGCGGTCCTTGGACCAAAATGCAGCAACCGGCAATCCCATGGCCGCGGATAAATCCCTGAGCTCGTCCTTGGTAAAGCCCATCAGCTGGGCTATGCAGGTTCCTTCGTCAAACGCTTTTGTTTCCATCTCGTCCCTTTCTGGCCTATTTCGCCCTGGCCTCATAGATCACGACGCATTCTTCCGCCCGCTTTTCCCCGGTGCTTAGATAGTGCAATACATCCACCGAGTATCTTCTGGCGCTCTGCCCCCGCACCGGATGAAAGCGCGCCCTCAGCATGGCGCGCAATTCGCCGTCCTCTTCAAAGGCCAGCCTTTCCGGAAGATCCCTGCGGCGGCCCGCGCTCAACAGGTCGTGACTGAGCATGGCCCGCGCCCATGGCGGCTCAACCCTCATCTCCATAAAATCCAACAATGCCTCGGCGCGTCCCTTCTCGGACTGCTCCCGCTCCAATATGCCCTTGCTTCGAAAGGTGCACGCCAAAGCGTCAAAGAGCGCATACCACCCCATTTTCTCCCGCAAGAGCCGTATGCAGCCCGGATAGCGCTCTGAATTCAAAAACCATTCCATGACCGTCTCCACGTCCTTTAAATGGCAAAGTTCCTCAAAGCTCATCCGATCGCTGCGAATGATCTCATAGGGTGCGTCGGGTTGATAAATCAAATGATGGGCCTGGGCATCCGCCCTCAACTGGCTGCCATGCAAGAGTTTCAGAAAGCCCAGCTGCACCTTGTGCGGCCGCATTTCACACACGTCGTCTATGGATTTCGCGAAGCTCTCCAATCCTTCCCCAGGCAATCCGGCAATCAAATCCACATGCAGGTGGATATTGCCCAACGCCCGGAGGGCCAGCGTAGCCTGGCGCACCTTTTCAAAGCTGGGCGCGCGGCTGATGGTGCTGAGTACCTGCTCGCTGCTGGTCTGCACGCCGATTTCAAATTGAAAAAGCCCCCTGGGCGCCTGGGCCAGGATTTCCAGGCTTCGCTGTTCAATCAGGTGAGCGCCGATTTCAAAATGATAGGTGGGCCGAACCCCTGTGGCCCGCGCGTGGTCGATGAGTCCCTGCCAAATGATCCGGGCCCGCCCAACGTCAAAATTGAACGTCCGATCCACCAGCTTGATAATCCTGGCCCCATGCCCGGCCAAAAAGGTCAGCCTGCGAATGGATTCCTGGGCATCCAGCGCCCGCACCCCGCCTTGAGCGGAGGACAGGCAGTATTGGCACTTATAGGGGCATCCCCGGGAGGTCTCGATGTACAGAAGCCGGTTCTCCAGCCCCGCTATGCCGTCCTCATACACATCCGGCCATTCTTCGGGTGGCAGCGGCGGCAACTGGGCATTGCAGACCGCTTTTTCTCCGTCTCGCCAGCATAAGCCTGGCACATCGCCCGGCGCACGCACCCCTTGGGCCGCTTCCAACAGCATGGGAAAGCTCTTTTCCCCTTCCCCGGTTAAAACCCAATCCACCTCGTCCTGCGAATCCAACACCGATTCCGCCCGATAGCTCACCTCCGGGCCGCCCACAAAAATCTTGAGATTCGGCTTGGCCCTCCGAGCCGCCCGCGCCAATTTCAATGCCATGTCAATATTCCAGATATAGCAAGAAATCCCCAACACATCGGGATTGGTACGCATGACTTTGGTAAACAAATCCCAAAATGGCAGGTTGATATGCCCTTCCACCATTTCCACCGCCCATTCAATAGGCGGCATGGCCTTTATAATCTGCCTTAGCGCCAGATTGGTATGCATATAATGCGCATTCAGCGCCACCAGCGTGGCTTTCATGACCGTTCCTCCATCATCTGTTCCGCCAGTTCTTTGTACGCCCTGAGGGCCACCGGAAAGGGCAGTCCGCGAAATTCTTCCAGATCGACCCACCGTCCAGCCCCCGAAACCGCCTCGGCGCTTTCAAAGGCGAAGCCCCGCATTTTCCAAATCCTGTGGGTAAATACGTGCTTTGCCTCGGTCAACCTGCGTGCTCTGGATAGCGCCTTAAGCCCCATTTCCTCCAAACACTCCCTGACCGCCGGTTCGGTTATGGCGTCCAGAAAGTTGGGAAATTGCCACATGCCCGAGAGCAATCCCGGCTCCAAACGCTGGTTGACCAGGATTCGTTGCCCGCACATCACCAGCGCCACACCCAGATGCTCTATGCGCTTGTCCACCGGGGGCGGGAGCACAGGCAGCTCCAGCGCATCCCCCACCGCTCGGGCATCGCACCATTTTTCCACCGGGCATTGTTCGCAATCCACCCGCCTTGGGGTGCAGATCAGCGCGCCCAGGCCCATCATGGCCTGATTGAAATCGCCCGGACGCGCCTCATCCACCATCTGCCCGGCCATTTGACTCAATCTTTTCCGGGCCGCAGGCAGGCGCATGTTCTCCCGGATGCCCAATACCCGGCTGAGTACCCGAATCACATTGCCGTCCACCGCGGCCTCGCGCCGGTTAAAGGCAATGGAGGCCACCGCGCCCGCGGTATACTCCCCTATGCCCGGGAGCTTTCTGAGTCCGGCGGCGCTGTCCGGAAACTGCCCGCCCAATTCCTGGGTGACCACCTGGGCCGCCTTATGCAAATTTCGCGCCCTGGAATAATAGCCCAAACCTTCCCATTGCTTTAAAACCTGTTGTTCCGGGGCGTTGGCCAACGCCTGAACCGTGGGAAATGCTTTCAAAAATCGATGATAGTATCCCACCACCGTTTCAGCCCGGGTCTGCTGAAGCATGATCTCTGAAACCCAGATCTTATAGGGATCTTTCTCATATCTCCAGGGCAAATCCCGCCCGTTGGCGTCGTGCCATGCCAAAAGCGCCTCATTGAACGCTCGCTGCTCCCGTTCTGTCATTCAAAACCGCCCTTTCTTTGGTAGACATTATAGCACAACGCAGCCCTCATTTGCGCCGGGCCGGGTGTAAAATCACCCTCGAACCGGAATCAACAGCCGCATGCCGGGCAATACCGGCCCCCAGACATCGTTCAATTGGCGAATTTCAAATGCCTGTACCCCATAGCGCCGGGCCAAATCTTCCAGCCGCATGCCGGGCAGCGCGTTTACACAGACGCAGCCCTGCGGCGGCACAGGCAGGCGCAGCCTGAGCCCCAGGGGCAACGTTCCCCGGGAGCGCTTGGCCGCCCGGTATACCATGCGCTCGGTGAGGCCGGTTTCCCGGGCCAGCGAAGTCACGCTATCCCCCAGACCAACCACCCTTTCCGCCCTCCGCCTGCGTTCGGTGGCCGGACATTTTACTGCCTGCACCGGACATCGAAAGCTATCCCAAAGGCAAAAATCCTCATCCGGAACCACAATCTCCCGCCCGGGCAGCAGCCACGCCGGGCTGTAAATCCGATTGGCGCGCATCAACATGCAGCCCGGCCGGGCCAACCTGGCCGAAAGCATGCTCAGCGATTCGCCTTCCCTCACCACGTCCCATCGCACCTTGGTTTCCCCCTTCCACCGGAGCTCTGATGAAGCATATGAAAAAACGCCCGGCCCCATGCTCAAGAAAGGCCCCCAGCGCTTTCGCGCCAGGGGCATGGAATCAAAATTTTTATAGCCGCCGCAATACCTCGTCCAACAGTCCGCGCTCATACAGGCTGTAAATCGTCTCGCCAAACATACTGTTGGCCCAGGCAAACCAGGGACGGGTGAACCGGCTGGGATCGTTGGGGTCAAATCCCTCATGCATAAAGCCGGTGCCCGCATTGGTGTTCAGCAACATGCGCACCAGGCCGGTGATTTCGTCCAAATCATCGCTGGTCATGGCTTGAACGGCCAGGGCGATGTGCCAAACGTAGCCCTTGGGGGTGTGGGGGCTGCCCACGCCTCTGGCCTGGGTTCCCTCATAATAATAGGGGTTGGCCTGGCTGAGCACAAACTTCCGGGTGCGCAGATAGGTCGCATCCCCGCGTTCGCAGACGCCCATGCAGGGCAAGGCCA
Source organism: Candidatus Faecaligallichristensenella faecipullorum (assembly GCA_018716505.1). Classification (GTDB taxonomy): domain Bacteria; phylum Bacillota; class Clostridia; order Christensenellales; family Aristaeellaceae; genus Faecaligallichristensenella; species Faecaligallichristensenella faecipullorum. Next base: position 11,650 of record DVJW01000094.1, read on the forward strand.
GCAGGCTGGGCACATTGGCGTCATCCATGAGCAGAGCGTTGCCCCGCCCGTCCACCTCATAGGCATAGATATCCCCGAATTCCGGATGATTCACATGGCCATACCGATCTATGCCCTGTTGAATCTGGGCGGCCAAAATGGTGGCGCGTTCGCTGAGCGCCATCTGGCCCCGGTTGCCCACCATTTCCGCGATGCGCTTGAGGGTAATCACCGCAAACAGATTCGCGGGAATCAAATATCCATACATACAGGCGTCGTCGCTGGGCCGGAAGCCCGACCAGGTCATGCCGGTATAGCTCACCGGATTGCCCTTCCCCTCATAGGGCAAGGTGTCGCTGGGCGGACAATTGGTGCGAATAAACCAATAAGGGCTATCCCAGTGATGCTGCTCCTGCTCAAAGACCGATACGATGGTCTCCATGGCCTTCATGCCCTGATCATCCAAAAAGTCCAAAGAGCCGCACTGCTTATAGTAGGCATGGGCCAGCTGCACCGGATGGCAGAGGGAATCGATTTCATACTTACGCTCCCAAACCCAGGGGGAACGGGCGGGCTTGTCCTCCCCAAAGCCGGCCCCTGAATCGGTTCGGTTAAAGGCGTTGGCATAGGGATCTTTGAGCACATAGCCCAGTTGGCGGCGAATCAGGCCCTTGAGCATATCCCGAACCGCCTGATCCCCGGCAAACCGCACATAGTGCATGACCTGAGCCGTGGAATCCCTGAGCCACATGGCCGGAATATCCCCGGTAATCACAAAGGACGTGCCATCCGGCTCATTCTGCCAGGTGGTGTCCAAGGTATTCATAAAACATTGCCGGAACATTTGCGCCAGTCCCTCTTTGACGCTCAGCATCTGTTCCACCGGCTTGATTCTCTCCAGAATAACCTCGCTCGCGTTCATCGTAATCAACCTCCCGTGTATCATCGTCATTATAGCCCGCGCCCATTTTTCTGTCAACGCGCGCCTATTTGATATGAATAAAATCCTTTACCTTGCTCCAATGCACCACAAACCCGGCGCCTTTGGCGCAAAACACCGAGGCCGAGGTGTTTTCCAAATCCAGTTCCGGATGGTATCCCTTCTTTTCAATGACCTCTTGGGCATTATGGCAGGGCGCATACCCGCAAAATTCCAGCCGCAAGCCGCCCTTCCCGTGAGTATAACTCATCAGCGTCTGAGCATAATCCATCATTTCGGCCACCGGAGCCCGCCCTTCCACCGCCATATCCATGCCCTGCGGCCGGGGGGATTCAAAGCTGGCGCCCATCTTTGCCAAATCGCCCATTAGCCTGCCCAGGGCGGACTCGGGCACCGTGAATTCAAAACGATACCAGGGCTCCAGCAAAATCATTTGCGCCTGTTCCAATCCCTGCCGGATGGCGCGATACACGGCTTCCCGCAAATCTCCGCCCTCGGTGTGCTTTAGATGTACCCGGCCGGCGATGAGCTTCACCTTTACATCCGTGAGCGCCGATCCGGTGAGCATGCCCTTGTGCTGCTTCTCCATCACATGGACGCCAATCAGCCGCTGGTGCTGAACCTCCAAATCATCCGGAGAAACCAGGCTCTCATATTGAATCCCACTGCCCCGGGGGCCGGGCTCCAGGCGCAAATGCACCTCGGCGTAGTGGCGCAGCGGCTCATAATGGCCATAGCCAATCACCGGCCCGGCAATGGTCTCCTTATACACCACCTCGCAAGGGCCAAAGGAAACCTTTAACCCAAACCGCTCGAAAAACAGCTCCTTTAATACCTCCAATTGGATAACGCCCATGACCGAAAGGTGAATCTGTTGAAGCTCCTCGCTCCATTCCACCGCCAACAGCGGATCCTCATCCTCCAGTATCCGGCAACAACCCAGGGCGCTTGCCGGTGACACCCCGTCCTCCAATATCAGTTTTGAGCGCAAAAGCGGCAAGGTCTCCGGTTTATTCTTTTTCCTCAACGCACCCAATCCGTCGCCCGGCTTGACTCCGCCGATACCCACCAGGGCGCATAGCTCCCCGGCCACGGCCCTGCCCACGCTTTGATACCGGCTGCCCGAATAGCGGCGAATTTCGCTGACCTTCTGGCCTTCCACCTCATCCCGGGTGTGAATTTCCCCGGCCATTACCCGGATGTGGACAATTCGCGCCCCAGCCGCGTCATGACGGATTTTGTAGACCCGGGCGGCAAAGGGTTTCCGGGCCGTCTCCTGCCCTTTCTCCGTCAACAGCCGCTTTAAGCCGATTAAAAATTCCTCAATCCCTTGACCGTTCAGGGCAGAGCCCCGAAACACCGGCATCAACTTTGCCTGAGCAAACTGATCCCTGAGGCCGCGCTCCATTTGATCCGAACCGGCCGCGCCCTCCAGATACGCCTCCAACAGCCGCTCGTCGTTTTCGGCCACCTGCTCTTGAATGGGCGTTTCCCAGCCCTTTTCCATGAGCCGGTTCATATCGAGCAACGCGCACCCCAACCGCTGTCGGATCCCCTGGCAGGTCCGTTCAAAGTCCGCTCCCATCCGATCCATCTTGTTGATGAAAAAAATAACCGGTACCCGCGCGCTTTTGAGCAATCGAAACACCGTCTCGGTATGCCCCTGAACCCCTTCCACCGCGCTGACCACCACCACCGCGAAATCCAGGACCTGAATGACCCGCTCCATTTCCGCGGAAAAATCCACATGTCCCGGGGTATCGATGAGCTCATACTCCTGCCCATCCATGGAAAAATGGGCCTGATCGGAAAAGATGGTGATCCCCCGCTTTTTTTCCAACTGGTGCGCATCCAAAAACGTATCCTGATGATCCACCCTGCCGGGGGCGCGCAGCACATGGGCATGATACAGTATCTGCTCGGAAAAGGTGGTCTTCCCGGCATCCACATGGGCAAAAATTCCAAAGCAATGGTTCATGCACCAGCCCCCTTATTTCATGGCCTCTTCAAGCAGTTTTCGGTTTCTCCAGGTCCAATATAAACTCCTGGTGCGCCAGGCGAACCCCCACAGATTCCCGCTATCCTCAAAGGTCAGGTTGACGTCTATGGCCTCATGGGCGGTCTCGCACACGATGACCTCGATAATCTGCTCCACAAGTTTTTCCCGGGCAGGCCGCTCCAGTTGATAGCCCTCGCAGATCAGCCGGACTTGCTGGGCCCGCTTCTCAGGGCTGGGCAAGTCATAGATCTTCTGCAAATCATCGTCCACCAACTGAGGGAAGAGCCAACATATGCGCGCCAGTTCCACCATGGGATCCAAAGGCCCGGCGTATTCCCAATCCACCAGGCAGCTGGGCATACCCTGTCTTGCGATCATATTCCAAGGCGCAATATCCCCATGGCACCATATTCTTTTCCCGTTTCCAATTTCCCTGAGGCACCATGGCTTGTAGCCCTCAGGGTCTTGGGGCACAAATTCCGCCCCCGCCCGATGCAGCGCCCGGGCCAAACGGCCCATCTCATACAGCGCTTCATCCGACCATTTCCGGGGATGAACCATCTCGCCCGCCGCGAAGGCATAGACCTCCTGCCCGGATTCAAGGCCGATCATATGTTCCACCGGAAGGCCGGCCCTTTCCAAATGGCGTAGAAAATCCATCCGGTTTTGCGACCAGGGCTGCTGTGGCCGGTACACCTTATCCTGATTCCGAACCACTTGATTGGATTCCGATAGCGTCTGCTGTCCGTTATTCATGCCGTTTCTCCCATTTTATCGGAACAATTTTGCCCGCATCATAATGCGCCACCTTAAGGTTCGCAAAGGCCTGGGGCGTCATATGCCGCGCAAAGGTCTCCATGGACTCCTCCAGCCCATTGTCCCGCTCATCCAATCTGGGATTGTCCAAAAGGGCAAACCCAAAATCGGTGTACAGCTTGATGGCCCGCATGCTGGAGGTCTGGGTATGCAAGTACACCGGATACATGCCCTTTGGAATGTCCCGCATAACATGGGTCAAAAGCGCCCGGCCCAAGCCCTGGCCTTCTGCCTCTCTGATCACCTTAAACCAATGCAAGGTGGGGATAACCTCTTCATGCTCCCACCAGAAGCAGGTCCCCAATACCCGGTCACTGCTGTCGCAGATCACCTGACATCTTTCAAAAAACAAGGCCCGCCGGGCCGCGTAATGGTGCTCAAACCACTCTTCCATGTAAGGCTGATATTCTTCCGCCGTTTGTGGTTTGTCAAAATGGATGCGTTTCCATATATCCAATTCTGATTCCCGAAGCGATCGGATAAAAAAGCCTTCAGGAATCGGGGCACACGCTTGCTCGTTCATTTGCGCGCAGGCCATAAACAGGTCCAAATCCCGGTAATCCATGGAAATCCCTCCCCTTTTATGATGCCTGTATCCTTTGATTCTACATTCCCTTCCGCTTTTCCTTTGGTCTAAAACCCTTTCCATAAAAAGAAGCCGCCGTTTTTACCGGCGGCTTCCTCGAAGGGTGTTCGGACAACAAGACTCAGCCCTTAACCGCGCCGATCATAATGCCCGAAATGAAATAGCGCTGCATGAAGGGATAGACCAGGAAAATCGGGATGGCCGATACCATGGTGATGGTAATGCGCACGCCCTTGGGCGACAGAGCCTGAGCGGCGTTCTGTATATCGGCGCTGCTGGCCTGACCGCTCTTCAGCAGGTCGGTGAGTGCCTTGGCCTCGTTGAGTAACTTGTACAGCTTGTACTGCAACGTGGTCAAAGTCGTATTGGTGGCGTTGTAAATGTGGTTATCAAACCAGGAGTTCCATTGTCCCACGGCCGCAAAGATCATGATGGTGGCCAGAATCGGAATACTGAGCGGGAAAATGACCTTGTAATAGATCTTGAAATATCCGGCTCCGTCGATCATGGCCGCTTCCTCCAGGGAATCCGGCAACTGTTCGATATAGGTCTTGATCAAGATAACGTTGTAAGCCGAGACACAGGTGGGCAGCACATACACCCAGAAGGTATTGAGCAACCCGTAGCTCCTGTACGCCAGATAGGTGGGGATCAAGCCGCCGCTCACATACATGGTGATGATCAGCATCCTGTACATGAATTTACGGGCAGGCATTTCCTGTTTGGAAAACAGATAACCCAGCAACGAGCAGCAGAACACCGTCAGAGCAGTGCCCACCACCACGCGCGCCACCGATATAAAGAACGAAAGCGCAATGCCTTCCAGTTGGAAAACCTGCTCATAGTTATACAGGCTGAATCCTCTGGGCCAGAATGATACACCCTGAGTCACCAATCTGGTATCGCTGATGGAATAAATAAACAGGTAATAAAACGGATATACGCAGGCCAGCGCGAAGAGCCCTAATACAAGATAGATCAAGACATCTAGCGCAACACTGGCAGCACTTTTCTTTCCTACCATCTTTCCGGCTCCTCTCTTAGAAAATCGACTGGCCATCGCGGGCCTTCTTGGAGATCGCATTGGCGCTGAACAAAAGCAGTATGCTGACCACCGACTTCATGATGCCAATGGCGATGGCATAGGAATACTTGTAGTTCTGCATACCAATGCGGTACACATAGATGTCCAATACCTCAATGGTCTCCGAAGTACCGGCGTTCTTGAACACGAAATACTGGTCAAAACCTACGTTCATAAAGTTGCCGATACCCAACAGCAACAACACGATGAAGGTCGGAATCAAGCCCGGAACCGTAATATGCCAGGTGGATTGGAGCCGGTTTGCGCCGTCAATGGCCGCGGCCTCATAAAGCTCCTGATCAATACCGGCTATGGCGGCCAGGTAGATAATCGAGTTCCAGCCCAGGTTCTTCCATTGGCCCATCAACGTTTGGAACCAATATACCGCGCCGGAATCAGACAAAACATTGTAGGACTTTGGCCAAATGCCCAAAGCGACCAAGGCCTCGGTAATCAGGCCTTCACTGCTGAACAGCTGGAACGCCAACGAATACACAATGATCCAGCTTATAAAGTTGGGAAAGGTGGTCAGCGTCTGGATCGCCTTCTTGTAGCGGACATGTTGAACCGAATTCAACATAATCGCGAAAATCATGGGCAATGGACAAACCACATAGGTCAACAGTGCGAAAATCAGGGTATTTTTCATTACCCGCAGCATATCCCACCGGTCGGTAAGGAACTGCTTGAAATAATAAAAGCCCTTAAACTCACACTCCCACAATTGAAGGCCCGGTTTATAGTCAAAGAATGCATAGCTCCAGCCAAATAGCGGGACATAGGCAAATAGAACTACCAAAAGCATTAGCGGAAGCGCCATAAGCAAAAGCTGATAGCGCCTCATATTTTTTTTCTTTTTGCGCTGGCCCGCGGCGGTTCCCAATTGTGCCATAATATTCTCCCTTCCCGTATGAGTGATAAGAAAGGGGCGAGTCGCCCCGCCCCTTTCTCACGCTATTGCTCGCGCACTAGCGCCTTTTTCCGCTCGCTATTCAGCAGCTTCAGTCTCAGCAGCATCAGCGGCCTCGGTCTCAGCGGCATCAGCAGCCTCGGTCTCGGCGGCGTCAGCAGCCTCGGTCTCGGCGGCGTCAGCGGGCGCTTCGGTCTCAGTCTCGGCAGTGGCAGCCTCAGCATCGATAATAGCCTGAATCTCATCGCGCAAGGTGGTCCACTGGGTGTTATACCACTCAAAGGCGGTATCCAGACCCGCAGCCTTCACTTCCTCGATGAACTGCTGCTGCTGCGCCTCAAACTCCGCGTCGTCCTCGCAGGTGATCAAGGGCTGGAGCCAACGGATCATCATTTCCTGCACACGGGAAGTGATGGTGGAAATCTCATCCGGCACATCGTTTACCAGCGCACCAATGGTGGTATGCAGAGAAACTTTCTGGCTGTAGCCTTTGCCTTCCTGCTCCATCTTGTAGCGCAGTTCGCCGGGGTAGCTCACGCCGTAGTGATCGGCAAAGGCCTGCTGCAAGGGAGTCAAGCCCTTGCCCAGGTTGTACAGGCCCAGGTCATAGTAGTATCCATCCTCCGCCATACCAAAGGCAGAAGAACCGATGAAGTTGCCGTACTGGTTGATGCCGGTGGCGCCCAGCGTATCTCCTCCGGCAGCCTTGGCTTCATAAGCGGCATCTAGCAGAGCCGGCACACCGTCATCGCCGTAATCCCAGTACTTGCCCTGAATGCCGGAGTAGTGGGTACGGTTGCCGTCATCAGAATCCAGATAGTCGACGAAGGAAACCGCGGCCGGAATCTTCTCCTCGGCGCAGGAGGTGGAAACGTACAAATTCTTGCCGTTCCAGCCGATGATGGCGTTCTGGCCGTACCATCCGGAAGAACCTTCATAGGGAACCGCCATAATACCGGCCAGCGTGTCGGGATCCTTTTCGCGGTTGGCGGTGTACAACTCACCCACATACCAGGTGCAGATGCCGCCCACATAGCGGTTGTTGGCGTATTTCTCGTCCAGATCATCATTGGTCATGGCGAAGGAATCCGGATCGAACAAGCCGCGCTTGTTCAACTCACGATAGAAGGTGATGGCCTGCCACCAGGGCGAAACCGAGGTATCGGTCTCCACCAAATGGTTGATCATCTCATTCGTTTTGGTATCCCAAACAAAGTTGTAATCACCCACGCCCGTGGTGCCCATGTTGGCAATCTGACCCTGCACCCAGCCCCACAGGCCGGAATCGTTCCAGATGCCCATCGCATAGGTCTGCTCGCCGTTCTCATTGGTGGGATACAGCTCAACCATATCCTCCAGAACCTCGACATAATCGTCGTAGCTCTTCATTTCCGGATAGCCCAGCTGCTCGTACAGATCCCAGCGTACCAGGAAGCCGTTCCAACCCTCGACAGCGCCAGTGGCATCCTCGTATCCGGTATTGGGGGTATGGAAATACAACTTTCCATCTCCGCCGGACATATACTTGCGCAACAGCTCATTGCGCAACTCATATTTCAGGATGTTCTGGCCATATTCCTCCAGATAATCATCCAGCGGCACCGCGGCGCCGGCAGTCAGCACAGCCTGGGCGTCGTTGGTCATCATGATATCTTTTTGGTCGCCCGAAGCGAGGGCCAGGGCGAAGGTGTCGTCATCATACTGATACCATTCGGTAAACTTGACGTTCAAAACCTCTTCAACATGCTGGAACCACTCATCCGGCCAGTAGTCTTTTCCGTCGAAGCCCAGGTTCTGAGCTCCGATTGTCAACTCAACCGGCTCGGTGGATTCCGCAACAGCGCCGCCAAAAACGCCGAAAGCAGTCAACATAATAGCCGCCACCATCAGCATGGAGAAAACGCGCTTTTTCATTGGAACACCCTCCTTGCAAATTTTTGTCCATTTGGGACACAATCTATTTTACCGTTTCGATGCGCGGATGTCAATATTCGTCGAACGTTTTGTAAAAATTAATTTTATCCATTATCCTTTTATCTATAATTTTGAATTTAATTCTATACTTTGTTGTCCGTTCATCTATAAATTTCTTCATAATCTTGTTTTCGTATTTTGGGACATAAAACAGGACAAAACCACTGATTTTTTCCTGTCATTGAGGGCCTAAGGATCGCCCCGCTTCCCGCCGTCGTTTCCACTGTCCCCCTTATCGTTTTAATTGTTTATCCGTCGCAATATGAACCCCGTATTCCCATCATGCCTATAAATCCAAGCGCTTTTCGGTTGACATTTCCAATCATACTGTACTACAATGTGCATGGAAAATTGTCCTCAAGCCAGAGAATATTTGAAATGCCTTAAGTATTCCTTGCGGCTCATCGAGGATATACGGCAGGAGGGACTTTTATGGCTTTGACCTACGATGAAAAATCCCTGATTGCGGACGGAAAGCGCATTTGGCTCTATTCCGGCGAAATCCATTACTTCCGCTTTCCCAAAGCCGAATGGCGGCGTGCTCTGTCGGTGGCGCGGGCTGCGGGCCTGAATACCGTGGCCACCTACATTGCCTGGAACTTGCACGAAAAAACAGAAGGCCAATGGAACTTTGAAGGCGATCTCGATTTGGGCGCCTTTATCGATCTGGCCAAGGAATTGGGCCTGTATGTCATGCTCCGGCCCGGCCCCTATATCTGCGCCGAATGGACGGGCGGCGGCATCCCAGCCTGGCTGCTCAGCGATCCCTTGCTGGAACAGCGCACCGATAACCCGGTCTTCATGGAACATACCGAGGCCTATTTGCGCCGGGTGATGGAAATTGTCGCCCCGCGCCAGCTCACCCGGGGCGGCAATGTGGTGATGATTCAAAATGACAACGAATACCATGGCGGATGGGACGAGCGAACCACCTCCTATATTCGAAAAATCACCGATATCCTCCGGGAAAATGGATGCGAGGTGCCCATAAACGCCTGCAATTGCCATGCTCCCAGCGGAAAAATGGCCATCAATTATGACGCCAAACTGGTGGATCCCCATGTCTATCAGGACATGATCGTAACCTACAATACCTGCAACACCATGGCGGCCCTGCCCGAGCTGCGCGCCTTTCAACCCGGAAAGCCGGTCATCGTCACCGAAATGTGGACCGGGCCCATGGTGTTTTGGTACAAACCGGTGCCCGGCGGCATGGCCCCGGCGGACGTGGCCCAATGGGTTATCGAGTTCACCGCCAATCAGGCCATGGTCAACTCCTATATGTTTATCGGGGGCACCAATTTCGGCTTTAATGCCGCGGCCAATATCGCCACCTCCTACGCCAGCGATTATCCGGTGGGCGACGGCATCCTGCCCCGGGAAAAATACTATAACATGCGCCCCTTCGGCCAATTTCTGGACCGGTTCGGAGGCCAGGTCGCCTGCTCCAGCTATGTGGATGCCTCCATGGGCGCCACCCGCGCCTGCCTGCACACCGCGCCCATGGGCGAATTCCTCTTTGCGGTGAGCGACGAACCCATGTGCCAGGTACGGTTGGACGGCGAAACCCGGGTTGTGCGCTTCGGAACGGTGCGGGGCGGTGTCTTTGGCCTGGGGCTGAAAATCGGCGCTTCGACCCTGGATTACAGCGACCTGTTCCTGCTGAGCGAGCGGGACAATACCGTATTTCTGTGGGGCAACGCCGGCCAAAGCTATGTGGCCAGCGTGGATGGACAGAGCGCGCAGGTGGAGGTTTTGCTGCACCAGGCAAAGACCTTGCGCCTGGGCGGCCTGACGCTGGTCATTTTGGATGAGTTCCTGGCCCAGCGCGCCTGGTTCCTGAGCGATCAGGTCATCATGGGCGGAGATATGGCGTATGAAACCCCGGACGGCCTGCATTTTGAAGCCAGCCCCCTGGAAGATACGGTCTATATCTGGAAAGACGGCGCGCTGCATAAAGAAATCCGCGCCCATTCAAAACCAGTGTGCGCCCTGCCCCCACTGACCCAATGGGAAAAGCGCAACCCGCTGGAAAACTGCTCCTTTGCCTCCATAGACGCGCCCCATTTCCATGAAAAGCTGGGGGCCTTGAACGGCTATGTCTGGTACCGCGGAACCATTCATTCCGAAACCAACCGCACGGGCGCCCTGCTGGCCGCCTGCTACACCAGCCGGGTGGTGGTGCTGGTGAACGGCCGCTTTGCCGGAGTGTTGGGCGAGCGGCGCATCGAGAACGAGCGCTTTGATTACGAAAACCCGGCCGACATGCTGCGCGAGCGCATCCCGGTGCAGCTGCGCGCCGGGGAAAACGAAATTCTGCTGCTCAGCGAGGATACCGGCCGCTGCTGTTTGGACTCCATGCCCCTGGGCATCGAAGGCGATGTGTATGTGGACGCGCGCATGGTGGAAGTCGAAAACCCGGTCTACATCGGGCAAACCCCCATAGACCAAGCCACCCTGGAATATCTCTACAGCCGGGATGTTACCGAAATCCGTGAGCTGGATACCCTGGAATTTGCCCTCGACCTGAATCCGGGCGAGCGCATGATCCTCATCGTGCATGACGCCCCCTGCCAGGTAATGGTAAACGGCGAAATCGCGCCCCATACCCATATGGTGCGGCGGCCTTGGCAATCCTTTGGCGGGGCGAACGGCGGCTCTCACCTCTGGCACAGCTATCAGCCTGTGCCCCAACCGGGTAAAAACACGGTGCGCATCCAATACCCGGGTCAGGTAAGCACCCTTTTGGGTCATATCCAGCTGTATGTGGTCAAGGAAAGCGATCAAATCAGCCATTGGAGCTTCAGCGCCTTAAATGAGTCCATCCCCTATGAGGGCCGGTGCGACTATGTCTCCGCCGCCCAAAAGCAAAATGGCCTGCTGGTGCCCTTCGCGCCCATCGGCGTTCAGGCTTCGGCCTATACCCCCCAATGGTTCACCACCCGCTTCGGAAAGGTTGACTCTCCCCGCCCCATCGCCCTGACTCTGGGCAAGATGCGCAAAGGCCAGATCTATCTGAACGGCCACAATGTGGGCCGGTTCCTGACCGGGGTGACCCAGAACCGCTACTATTTGCCCGAAAGCTGGCTGAAAGAGGAAAACACCTTGTCCATCTTTGAGGAATACGGCGTCAATCCGGACGGCGTGGCCCTGACAATGCTGTAAACCAAAGGAGAATTTTCATGGAGCTAACCTTGATCCCCACCCCGGTTCGGGCCAGCCTGAAAGAGGAATGGGTGGCCTGCTCAGGCTATTCCATGGCCTTTGACCGGGAAACCGAATTTCAGATTTCCATCGGCGAGTTGCTGCCTGCGGGCAGTCTGCCCCTGCGCTTTGTAACCAGCGCTTCGGCTGATTTTGCAAATCCGGAGGCTTATTCCCTTGAGATCAGCAAAGAGGGCGTCTGCGTGACTGCGGGCTACGACCCGGGCTGGCTGTACGCCGCGGTGACCTTGCTGCACCTGATGAATCAGTTTGGCGGAAAGCTGCCCCTGGGGTCTCTGTACGACTATCCGCGCATGGGCCATCGGGCCATGCAACTCACCTTCGCCCAGGAGCATGTGCAAACCCGCATGGACTACCTGCGCTATGCGCTGCATGAAATGGCCAAGCTCAAGCTGAACGCCTGCTATCTGTATCTGGAAACCTTTATAGAGCTCGATTGCCTGAAGGGGTTCGCGGGGCCGGGCGCCATGAAGGTGGAAGAGGCCAAAGAGCTGGTGGCTCTGGGCCGGCGGCTGAATATCCAGGTCATTCCGGCGCTCAATGTCATGGGCCATTGCGGCGATCTGCTGGATACCCAGCGCTTTCGCTCGCTCATGGAGGTCAATGGCCGCGACGATGACCTGCGCAGCTATGGAAATACCGCCGCGTTGTGCGCCCGCAATCCCAAGGTTCGGGAATTTATCGGGCGTCTGCTGGACGAAGCCTGTGAGGTCTTTCCTTCCGAACTCATCCATGTGGGCGGCGACGAGGTGGAGGTGCTGGGCAAATGCCCGCTGTGCGAGGATGGCGAGCCGCTTAAGCTGTATATTGACTATTTCGGCTTTGTGCGCGACCGCCTGCGCGCCCATGGCCGCCGCATGGGCATTTGGGGCGATATTCTGGTGCATCATTGCATCCGCGAGCCCCATCCCGATTCGGCCCGGCTGCTCTCGGCATTAAAGGAGAACACCGTGATTTTTGACTGGTCCTACAACGGCAGCACCCCGGAAACCCTGGAATATTTTGCCCGAAACGGCTTCACCGTGGTGGCGGCCAGTTCGTGCAACAGCTGCTATGCCAGCGCGGTCTGGATGGATCAGGCCAAGAATATCCGTGCCCTGTTTGCCGATGCTCAAAGGTTGAATCTGATGGGCGGACTGACCTGCGACTGGATCAATATGCTCGCGAACCATACCGAACAGTATATGGCGCTCTTCGCGGCCACCGCCGAATGCCTGTGGAGCGGCTGCGAACGGCCCATGACCTCCATCGCGCGCCGGTTTGGCCTGCAAAAATACGGCATTCAGGGCGACGCCCTGGAAAAATGGTTTGCCCTCACGGGGGACGCGCGCAGCCGCCTGCTCAGATGCTTTGAACAGCGCAAAAACGGCTCCTACCTGCGCCATTGCGTGTATTACACCGACAATCCGCTGTTTTTCTGGAAACACAATTGCCACCAGATGGATTCCTGGTTCGACGACTATGCGCAGGCGGTTCAGGAAATCGCGGAGCACTACGGGAACAAGCTGCTTCCCGAACTGAAAAAGAGCGCCAATCCCTATGCCCTTCGGGTGTTCGAGGGCCCATTGCGCATCCATATTTTCCTGCGCGCCGAATACCAGATGGCTCAAACCCTGTACGCGGCCTATGACCGCGCTGCCGGATTCCAATATGAAAACCCGGAGGCCTTTACGCGGGAGATGGAGGCCTGCGCACAGTTGGCTGAGGCCTTTATCCCCGAGGTTGGCCGTGCCCGGGATTATGCCCAATACTGCTTTGATGCCTTCGGCGTGGAGTACGGCAGCGTGCTGCGGCTTAAAAAGACCGAGGAGAACTGCGTGCGCCTGGCGAACTACCTTCGCCATCTGATCAAGGCTTCCCACCGGCCCCTGCCGGCTTTTAGCCTGCTGATCGAAATGCTTTTCGAACGGCCGGAATCGGTGTTTTGGGTGAACCGCGCCCATGACTTTATCTATGACGAATATGATCCCCGCTATGCGGTGAGTGGGGATAAGAGCTTTTCTTACATCTTCCCGGTGGAGGATTGATTCGCTTTCCAGGAATACCGAAAAAATGCGCTGCTGCAGGCTTTCTCTGCAACAGCGCATTTTTCATTTTTCCCTATGGATTAAACGAAAGATCCACATTGCCCGCGGCTGCGTAAACCGTGATCGAATGGCCTGTATCCGCCTTTCGTGCAATATTACCGGCCGATTCCGCGCCATCCACCGTAATCGCGCCCAGAGCGGTCTGTATATCCAACGAATACTGAGCGTCCGGCATATCGGTTTCTATATCCACATCGCCCAAGTTGGAATCCACCCGATTTTCTCCGCCCAGATGGCCTTGGATGGCTATCGAACCGTTTCCGCTGGTCACCTTCAGCCCATTCGAGCTCCATTGTCTCATCGCCGCGTCGCCCAGGGCACAGTCCAATTCAGCATGTTCCAGTTCACATGCGGTGAAATTCATGCCGCCGATTTCAACTTCGGCCTTCAGTTCTTGGCCCATGAGCTGATCCACGCTCAACTCCCCGGTATTCTTATTCAATTCCGTGTGGTCAATCCGGTTGTTTTTCATAATCAACAATCCAATATCCTGATGCAACGTCAGGCGGCCCAACTCCATATTTTTCACCGTTATATCGCCAATATCATTATCCAGCGTCAATTCCCCGGCCTGGAGTCCATCTATCCAAACCGTACCCGTGCCATCGTTGATTTCCACCTTTTCCAGTTTCTGGCTGGCGTCATAATAAATATCCACCGTGTTGCGCCGGCTGTTCCAGAGCAGATCGATGTTCATCAGCACCCATCCAGAGCCATCCCGGTCCTCCTGCCGGTTATCGCGCACGGTAAGCGTGCCGTCCTTGAGCAGGAATTGCGGATTATACTGCTTATTATAATAGCACATATCGATTCCATAATGGTCCGACGGAATTAACCTGAGCTCAGCGTTTTCCAACTGGATATCCAGATTTTGAAAGGGCTCCAACTGATTCTCCGTGCGCTGGTTCAGACTCCCGTCCTCCAGGATGACGCCCTGACTGGTTACATAGACGCTGACTTTAGCGCCACAAAAGAAGCCCACCGCCATCAAAACCAGACCAACGATCAGCAAAACCGGCCCTATCCATACCAGTTTATTTCTTTTCACGGCGCATCCGCCTCCTTTCCCTGAGGGCGTTCAGCATTTTCTTAAGGAACAGATGGAACTTCCGTCCCACCCAGAGCATGCCCAAACTGCCCATGCACCCCAGCCCCACGGCCGCCATGCCGAACCCCAGAAAGAACAGCGCCGATGGCCAATCATACCAAATAAAGCAACTGACCCCCACCATGACCAGGCCCACCAGCACCACGGCCAGAAACGCAATGATCAGAGCCGCGATGATGGCGGCAGCGGATAAAATCAGGGCAAAAACAACGACCAGCAGCGCCAGAGCCAACGCGCCCAAAGCCAACGCCAGCGGCAGGGCGATGGGCGCGGCCAGGATGGCCAGAATGGTCAGCCAGAGCCGGCTCAAATCCTTCTTTTCCCGAATATGTGTGCCCTTTTTGCGCTCTTCCTCCAGGATTTGCTCCGCCAGCTGGGCCGGCTGACCCAAGCGCTTGATGAGCGCTTCCTCCTGATCTGCGCCAGCCTCGTCGAAAAGCTCCTGATAATACCGAAGCGCCTCGTCGCGCTCCTGTTTGGGTAAACTGCGCAGCTTCCGTTTGAGCCGGCGCAAAAACTTGTTGCTATTCACCCTTCGTGTCCCTCCAGTATGCGGTCTACTCCGCTTTTATAATCCTTCCATTCCAATCTGGCTTGCTCCAGCCGCTCCTGACCCTGGGCGGTAATCCGATAATATCTCCGATTTCTGCCCTGACACGGTTGATCGTAGGTGGTCAGACATGCTTCCTTTTGGAGGCGCCTGAGCACCGGATACAAGGTGGACTCTGAAATATCCAGAACCTGGCGCAGCTGCTGTGTCAATTGATAACCATACACATCCTGCCGGTTCAGCTCTGCCAATACGCAAGCCTCCAGCAACCCCGCACTCAAAGGAAAGTTCATTCCGCACCTCCTCTCATCAACGCACAATATTATACAAAATATAGTATTGTATTGTCAAGCATATTCGATCAACTCATCTGGAAAACCAATGATTCATCATAAACTACAATTTTACAGATTATTGACAGGTAGTTTCACCTATTTTGTGTTATAATATAAAGTGGGTTTGATTTTGAAACTTTATAGATTGTCTTAACCAATTTGGTTCCATGTTTGACAACGGGGGGAGAAATTGTATGCGTAAAACAAAAGTAATCTGTACCATCGGCCCGGCCAGCGAAGACGAGGCCACCCTCACCCGAATGATCAAAGCCGGCATGAACGTAGCGCGGCTGAACATGTCCCACGGCGACCATGAGGAGCATCGCGGGCGCATTGAAACCTTGAAGCGCCTGCGCAAGCAGATGGGCATTCCGCTCTCCATCATGTTGGACACCAAAGGGCCGGAGGTGCGCACCGGCGTCTATTCCTGCGGATCCATTAAACTCAAAACCGGAGACAGTTTTACTTTGACCACGCGCGACATTCCCGGAGATGAGACCATTGTAAGCGTCACCTATGAAAACTTGCCCAACGAATTGGCCCCCGGGCGCAGGGTGCTCATCGACGACGGCCTGGTGGAATTGAGCGTTCAGCAAATCGAGGGCACGGAAATCCATACCCGGGTGGTCAATGGCGGCACGCTCAGCGGCCGCAAGGGCATCAACCTGCCCGGCACCAAGCTGGGCCTGCCTGCCCTGACCGAGAAGGATATCGACGATATTCTTTTCGGCATCGAAATGGGCATTGATACCATTGCGGCCTCCTTTGTCCGGCGGGCCGAGGATATCATGGAGATCCGCAAAGTACTAAACGAGCACGGCGGGGACGGCATCTTGATCTTCGCCAAAATTGAAAACGACACCGGCGTGGCCAACATGGACGATATTATCAAAGTCGCTGACGGCGTAATGGTGGCGCGCGGCGACCTGGGGGTGGAGATTCCGTTGGAACAGCTGCCCGCGGTTCAAAAGGAGCTCATCCATAAGTGCAATATGGCAGGCAAGACGGTTATCACCGCCACCCAAATGCTGGACTCCATGATCCGCCATCCCCGCCCCACCCGCGCCGAAGTCAACGACGTGGCCAATTCGGTGTTGGACGGTACCGACGCCATCATGCTCTCCGGAGAGACCGCGGCGGGCAGCTATCCGGTGGAAGCGGTTTCCACCATGTGCCGCATCGCCCTTTACACCGAACAGACCAACCCCCTTCAAAATATGGCGCCGCCTGAACTCTTGGACGGCCGCTACTCCATCACCAACGCGGTGAGCCATGCCTGTTACACCATCGCCACGGATTTGGACGCCACGGCCATCATCACCCCCACCGATTTGGGCAACACCGCGCGCCGGGTATCCCGCTACCGTCCCAAGTGTCCGCTGATCGCCACCACCAGCCGGGAAATGGTCTACAATCAGTTGGCCACGGTTTGGGGCGTTAAGCCGCTCATGGCGCCGCACGCCTCCAACGGAACGGAAATGATCGACAATTCCATCCAAATCGCCACCCAGGCCGGCCTCTTAAAGGATGGCGACGTGGTGGTAATCTCCGCGGGCGTGCCGGTGGGCATGAGCGGAACCACCAATCTGATCCAGGTTCATGTAGTGGGCGATGTGTTGATGCACGGCAAGGGGCTGGGCACCCAAAAGGTGTTCGGCAGCGTGTGCGTGGTCAACAATCCCCAGGACGCGCTGTCCCGCTTCCATGACGGGGATATCCTGGTGGCCCATCAGACATGCAATGAGCTGATGCCGCTGATGCGGCGGGCCGCGGGCATCGTGGTGGAGGAGGACGACTATCTGGGGCACGCCGCGGTGGTGGGCCTGGCGCTGGAAAAGACGGTTATTTTCGCCGCCCCCGACGCCTGTCATACCTTGCGGGACGGCATGGCCGTAACCCTGGATCCCACCAGCGGATATGTCTATAACGGCGAGGCAAAGTCGTTGTAATTGAAACGCAGCGGTACAGCTCATGGGCTTGTTTTCTCTGGCGAAACAGAGAGAACAAGCCTTTCTATATATTCTCCCAGAAATAAAGAGACAGCGAATTATGAGTGGATTATTTCTGATAATATGCTATAATTTTAAATGAAGACAGAACAAAGGAGCTTCAGCCCTAAAGGAGGATACAAATGAAAAAGATCCCCATGTTTCTGCTGATGATTGCCCCCTATGCTTTTGTGAAGATATTTTTCGATTGGGGACCAAGTGCCGCTCTTCTTTTGACATACCCCTCTGTTCTGCTTCTCAATATGGTCTATCCTTATATCCTTTCGAAGCTGAACTTCTCCGGGAGAAAGCTATTATTCTGGGATATGTTTCTGAAGCTGTGGAATATTCCCCTCTATCTGTGGGCTTTCCTTTTTGTGCTTTTCGGTATGGTCCTGGCCATTCCCGCGATTCCTTTTTTGTTTCTGCTTGACTACACCTTGCTGTTGGCAACGAGTCAATATGGAATCAGCGGAATTTTGAAACTCCATAGGGGCGGCCAATTTACCAAAAAGGCGGCGGCCTTAAATATCCTTTTGCACTTTCTGTTCTGCTTCGACGTCTTCAGCGCCATCTATTGCTATGTAAAAGCACGCAAACAGGGCGCGTGACAGAAACAGCGAATCCCCCGTTGCCCCGGCTGATCGCATCCGGAACAATGAGGGATTCGTCTTTGCTTACGGCTTATCTTTATCCGTATCCTCGGGTTTTTTGCCCACCAGGCCGCCGCTCATCTCGCTGGCGCCCCGGGAAAACTTTTCCCCTATTTTCTTAAAGCTACCGGTGGCCGCCAGGGCATACACCGCGCCGGCCAGCAGCGCTATGCCCAGAAACCAGAATATGCCGTTGGCTCCGGCGCTGTTCTGTTGGGCCTGGGCTTCGGTGCTTTGGTCGCTTCCCCCGCTCACCGCGCCTTCCGCGTTGGCCACCCCGCCGAACAGCACCTCGTCAATGACCTCGGCCATGTACTCGGTGGACTGAATGGCCCGGTCCTTTTCAATGGTATGGGTGCCGAATTCCAACAGCACCGACTTGGGATACAGTTCCTGATTATAGTTGCCCTTGCCGATGAAAATATCCTTAATCAGTCCGGGATATTTTTCATCCGCCACCTTTTTGATCTGTTTGGCGAACTCCCGATTGGCGTCCGCGTCCGGATTGGAGCGGCCCACCAGCAGCCTGACCTTGCTGGCGTCCTCGCCGTCAATCTCCTTTTCATATTCATCCGGATCCGGAATTCCGTCGCGATGAATGTCAAAGATCGCCGCCGGGGCCGATTTGAGCAATTCCACCGCGGTCTGACGCGAGCGGCGGTAGGCGCCCGAATCGTGGGGCAAATGGGTGGTGGTGTCCAGCATAACCTCTATGCCCTCGTCCTCCAAATTTTCCTTAAACGCCTCGCATACGTCGTAGATGCCGGCATTTTTGAGCTTGGAATGGGTACCGTCGGTGGGTTCATAGCTTTCATCCGAATGCGTGGCGTACATGGCCACCAGTTTTTTCCTGTTTTCGTTATCGGAATTTGGGTCGCTGAGCTGGGAAAACGCCATGGCCAGCTGGGCCGCGTCCACAGCCGGTTCCTGCCCCATGAGGCGGGCGGTGGCGGTGTGAGCCTCATCGTCCACGGATATCACGCGATAGAGCATATCATCCCCGCTGATGTATTCGTCGTCCTGATAAATCCGTCCGGCATGGCTGGTAATTTTCTGGCCCTGTTCATCCAACAGCTGATACACCGCATCTTCCTGCTCATCCGCCTGGTTCTCCTGAGCCGCCGCGCCCATGGGCAACAGCAGGCAAACCATGAGCAGCGCGCACATCCATCTCCTCTTCACTTGTCCTTCTCCCCCTCTCGCTCCACAAACTCGCCGTGTTCAAACTTCCTGTCCTCCGGGCGATGGTTGCCCCGGCTCACGCGCTCCACAATTTCGCCCACCAATTCAGCCAGCAAAACCGCTGTCAAGCCGGAAATGACCACCACGTCCAGCGCGCCCGCGCCCCCCAGGCGCAGCACCTGATCCACACCCTGGTTCCAAAGGATCACCGCCTGGGTTATATCGGCCAGCACCACGCCCAACACGCCCGCGATAAAGGCGCCGCGCCGGGATCTGCCCATCAGATAGGCAATCACGCCGCCCGCCAGTCCATACAAATAGTTGGGATCAAACCAGATCTGTTCGGGCTCGGCGGGCATCCAACGCGCAATGAAAAACACCGCAATGGCACTGATAACCGAAGCGGTCAGGGCGCGCACCCGCTCCTTGGCGCTGTCCGCCTTAATCAAGAGATACACGCACAGTCCAATGGGAATCAACGCGCCTCCGATGTTCAGCCGCACCATATTGCCCAGCGGGATATCCGGAATCCATCCGCCCACCAGCAGCAGCGCCACAAACAGCAGCGCCTGGCGGTCCGTGAGCCTGAGCTTATCCAGCACCCGCTGGGCCACTCCGCAAAGCACCAATATGCCCACAATGACCAGCAAAATCAATCCTATCGACATACTCAAACACCTCATATCGCCGCGCTCATATTCCCGCGGCTGTTTTGGCTTAGTATGCCTGAAACGCGCGCTTTCATACTCGCCTGAAACGCAATTTGGGTATTGACGGCATCGCCATTCCGTTGTATAAAAATAAGGTAAAGATTTGACTTGTTTTTAACTCGAGCATCCGTCACCCATCGATTTAAGCGGGAGGAATGATTATGGCTTCATTTTCCTTTGATTCCTTAGGCTTTCAAGTGGATGGCCGGGATCAATATCTGGTCTCCGGGGAGTTCCACTATTTCCGCGTGCCGCGCCAGGATTGGAAGCGCAGAATGCAGCTGTTTAAAGAGGCCGGCGGCAATTGCCTGGCCACCTATGTGCCCTGGTTGATTCATGAGCCCACCGAGGGGGATATCCGCTTTGGCGACGTGGATAACCGGGATTTGCAGGGTTTTTTGAGGCTGGCTCAGGAAGTGGGCCTCAAGGTATTGCTTCGGCCCGGCCCTTATCAGTATTCCGAATTGGATAACGCCGGACTGCCGGGCTGGCTGATGGAGCATTATCCTCAGGTTATGGCCATGGATATTCAGGGCAAGCCCTTCCATGACGGCTCAGTCTCCTATCTTCATCCCATTTTGCTTCAAAAGGCGCGCGTTTATTATCGCGCCTTCGCCGAGCAGGTCCGTCCGTTTATGATGGAAAACGGCGGCCCGGTATGCATGCTTCAGGTGGACAACGAGTTGATCGGCATCCATGTCTGGTTTGGCTCGCTAGATTACAACCCCGAAACCATGGGCTTTGGCCAGGCGGATGGGCGCTATCCCCGCTATCTGAAAGAGAAGTATACGGATATATCCGCGCTGAACGCGGCCTACGAGAGCAATTATCCGGCCTTCGAGCAGGTTATGCCCACTGCCCAGGCGGACCGCACCAGCGCGGCCTCCTGCCGCCGGGTGCGGGACTACCATGAGTTCTATCTTTCCACCATTGCCGAATACGCCCATCTCCTGGCCTCCTGGCTGCGGGAGGATGGGTTAAACGGCCCCATCTGCCACAACTCGGCCAACCCGAATATGAACTGCCTGTTCCCCGAGACCGTGGCGTCCATGGACAAGCCCTTCCTGCTGGGCAGCGACCATTATTACACCCTGAATCCCGGTTGGGCCCAGAACAATCCGACGCCCCAGTACGCGCTGCGGGTGCTGTCCAGCTGCGATACCCTGCGGGCCATGGGCATGCCGCCGGTGGCGCTGGAGCTGCCCGGTGGATCGCCGTCGGATACCCCGCCCATCCTGCCGGGCGACCTGCTGGCCTGCTATATGGCCAATCTGGCGCTGGGCCTCAAGGGCGTCAATTACTATGTGTATACCGGCGGTCCCAACTTCCCGGACACCGGAACCACCTGTGATATCTACGACTACAACGCCCACGTTCACGCCGACGGCAGCCTGAATGAAACCTACGAATCGCTAAAGACCTTTGGCAAATTCATGGAAAGCCATGCCTGGATGCAGCGCGCCCACCGGGTGGCCTCGGTGCAGGTGGGCTTCGAATGGAACACCATGCGGTGCGAGGACTATGATTTGAAGACCTTGCCCTTTGAAGGCGCGCGGGCCGACCGGTTTACCGAGCGTGGGGTGCTCTATACTTTGATGTGCTCG
>DVJW01000095.1 GCA_018716505.1 Candidatus Faecaligallichristensenella faecipullorum
AACCGCAAAGCCGGTTCTGCGGATTTCGAAGGCCGCGCTTTGCGCGGCTGGAGGTTCGCAAACGTTGTTTGCGAACCGAAACCCCGGTCCGGCGGATTGAGGGAGCGCTTCAGCGCGACTAGGGGTGTGAGAATCGAAGATTCTCCACCCCGTACCCGAGGCCGTCCAAAGGACGGACACGGGCGAAAAGCAAGGCCGGGGCGAAGATATGAAGGGGCTGCGGCCCCTTCATGCATCCCCAAGGAAATAATTAGGGTTTTTTGACAGTCTGAATATTTAAGGCCTGGGCTTAAAGTCAATGCCCGTCAAATTCCTGGCCCGGTCCATGATGCGCAAGGTGTTCAGCGTGCCTTGCTGCTGGTATACATCCGCCCCTTCGCGTATTTGGTTTAAAAAGGCCTTTACCTCAAATTCCATATCTCGCTCTGCGCCGGGAACCTGAATCACTCGCCGCTGGCCATTGCGGGGGATTACCGTAATGCTGCTGGTGGCCGAAACCGCGTCCAGCAAAATGCACCCTTCCTCCCCCTGAATCTGGCTTGGGGTAACCGCCTGGGTGATCTTCGAATAGATGACCTCGCATTGCATCTGGGGATAGCTGGCCAATATGGTGCCCTGTCCGTCAATACCACCCTTCAGAAACAGCGCTTGCGCCGCGATATGCTCGGGCACGCCAAACAGCTTTTGCATCACATGCACGCAGTACACCCCGATATCCATAAGCGCGCCGTTGCAAAGCTCAGGCTTAAAGGCGTTTTCCACAATGCCCGCCCGAAATTTATCGTAGCGCGAGGAGTATTGGCAGAATTGAAGGGTGGCCCGCCGCACGGTGCCAATCTCGGGCAGCAGTTTTTTGACTTGGGGAATTCCCATGGAATAGGCTGGCCGCATGGCCTCACACAGCACCACCCGGTTTCTCCTGGCGCAATCCAGCATCTCTATATAGTCCTGGGCACAAGGCGCAATGGGCTTTTCACAAATCACATGCTTCCCTGCGTTCATGAGCTGAATGCACTGTTGCTTATGAAAGGCGTTGGGACTGGCCACATACACCGCGTCAATCTGAGCATCCGCGCAAAGGGTCTCCATGGAGCTATACCATTTCTTGGCCTTTTTTTCCTGAGCATAGGCCCTGGCCCGGCTCTCCGTGCGCGAATAAACCCCGACCAACGAAAATCCTTCCACCGCCTGAGCGGCCTGTAAAAACTTATCGGTAATCGTATTGCTTCCAATGGTAGCAAAGCGTACCATATTCGAGCCCTCCTGTGCCACACAAGGCGGCCTGCTGTAATGCTGTAAAAACGCGTCTTTTAAAAAACCCGGCTCCATCCAGAATGGGGCCGGGTTCGATCTCCCTTATTCGGCTTCGGGCTCCGGAGTGGTCAAGTTGTCGTACTCCACCATCCGGTCCACATAGGTCTTGGCGTCCGCCTCTTCCACCCATTGTTCCACCGCGCTGTTATAGGCCTCTTCCTGGAGGCTTTCCAGTGTGGTCTGTTCCAGCTCGGTGCGGATGGCATCCAGCCCAACCTCACCCGGGGTAACGTCGGCAATGTACTTGATGAAATGCACGCCGTTGGTGCCCACCACAGGCCCGCTCACATCGCCCACCTGGCTCAGCGCCATGGCGCCGTCGGTAAAGCTCTGATCCCACATGGTGGACTCAGCGGACACATAGTAACCATTGGTCTTGAAGGGCTCTTCCTGCATGCCTTCGTCCTCGCCATAGGTTTCAATCAGGCTGTCGAAATCTTCACCTGCCGCGATCTTTTCTCCTACCTCATCAACCTTGTCCTGAATCGTGGCCACATACTCGGCTTTGGTGTCTTCAATCTGCTGCTCCAGTTCCGCCTTTTTGGCATACAACTCATCCAGGCTCAGGGTGTCCAGGTCGACCTCTTCCTCGGGCTCGGCCGTGGCTTCAGGCTCAGCGGTGGCTTCGGATTCGGCCGTCGCCTCGGCCTCAGCGGTGGCCTCAGATTCGGCCGTCACTTCGGGTTCGGCGGTGGCCTCAGATTCGGCCGTCGCTTCGGGTTCGGCGGTGGCCTCAGCCTCTTCCGTGGCCTCGGGCTCGGCCGTCGCCTCATCCGCCGCGCCGTCCGACTCAATCACCGGCTCTTCCGTGGCTTCGGCAGTGGCCTCGGCCTCTTCCTGTTCGGCCTCCTTGGTGCTGATTACATATTCCACGTCCTGCAGCTGGGTATCCAGATCCGAAAGAGCGGAAATCTGCTCATCGGTGAATTTAATCAGGATATGTTTTACCGCACGGAATCCCTCGGGCACATAGGCAATCAGCTCGTTATTCATGACGTCGTACTCATACTGGGAGACATCGCTGTCATAGCTGGCCTGCTGCTGGGCCACCAAATCGTCATAGGCGGTCTGGAGATCCTCTTCGCTGACGGTTACGGAATCCGTTACCGAGGCGCGCAGTTTATCCTGAACAATCTGGGAGGTGGCGTTATCCAAGGCCTGCTCCTCGCCGTAGCCCTCCGATTCCATATAGTCCAAGGCTTCCTGACGGGCTTCTTCCTCGGTGTTATCGTCGGTCTTAAAGGACTCGGTCAAGCTCTCCAGGGTGTCGTTGTATTCGGTGTCGGCATCCTCCTGGGCCTGAGCCTGCTCCTCCTCGGTAAGGGTGGTAAGGCCCAACTCTTCCGCCTTGGCCCTGAGCACCGCATCCTGAACCAGCAGGTCCAGAATATCCTGTTTGAGCTGCTGCTCAAACTCTTCGTCGCTGGCTCCATAGAAACTGGCGTACACATCCGCGTAATAGTTATAAAGCTCCATGGCCTCGCCCTTGAGAATCTTCTCGTCCCCAACCTCGGCCACCACTTCGTTGTTATCCATTTCCCGGTCCACGCTGATCATGCTACAGCTGCCCAACAGCAGAATGCAGGCCAGCGTAAGCGCCAGCATTTTCCCCAGTTTCGTCATCGTTCAACTCTTCCTTTCACCCACGCGTGTTCTAAAACAAACTACGTTTAATTATACATATTTTCTATTATAACGCAAGCGCTTTTTCATCGGCCGCGGCCAAAAAGGCGATGATTTGGCTTTCCATTTCCTGGTGTTCCGGCCCAATGGTGCACATATGCCCGGACTGTTTAAGGGAAATAAGCCGCTTGCGCCTGGATGAAATCCCATCCAAAATGATCCGGGCGCTCTGGGGCCGAACCGTCTCATCCCTTTCCGGCTGAATCACCAGCGTGTCGGCCACCACCGAAAACAATCCCCGTCTGGCGCGGGCCATGAGCAGACGCAAATCCGTTACCCTTTTCAGGGGAAAGCCGTCATATCCCAACAGATATTCCTCCATCACCCGCGCGGCAGGGGGACCTTCCAATTCATCCCATCTGACATTGGGATGAACCAAAGCCACAACCGGCGCCAAGGCGCTCAGGCTGTTTTTCAGCTTCATGGGCGTTGACATACAGACCAACGCATCCACCGGAAACTCTTCGGCCAAAAGAAGCGCCAAAAGCCCTCCCATGGACAGTCCCATCACGCATACCTTCTCACACCGTTCCCGAAGGGCCGCATATCCCTTTCGCGCTTCCCCCAGCCAGTCTCGCCATCCGGTATGCATTAGCGCCTCCATGGACCGCCCATGCCCCGGCAAGAGCGGCGCGCTCACCGTGTAGCCCGCCTTCCATAGTGCTTCGCCCAATGGCCTCATCTCGGCGCTGGTTCCGGTAAAGCCGTGCATCAACAGACATCCGTATTCGCCCGCCTCTAAAAAAAACGCCTCCGCCTTTTCCTCGCGCCCCATATATCCTCCTCTTGCCTTTCCGCTTCCAGCCAACCTCCGGCCTTCTCAACTGAAATCCAGGCGTGTGCCCGGCATAGCTTTCTGTAATTCACTATGTTGCCGGAGTCAAGATTATGCACTCCTCCCCTCTTCTCTTTATCGCCTTTGGAATCTCATACAGCTATGGTAAAGTATATCTGCGCCAAATCCGTGGCAAATGTGTAAACCATTTTTTGAACGCCCGCACTTAAAGATGTTGCAGATAGCGCTCAGGCGCCTTTAAAAAATCCCGCATAAGCTGAACGGATTCCAATTCGTCATATTGTACCCGTTGGGCTCGCTCCCCATCCAAACAGTAAATCGCCGCGTTAGGGTAAGCCAGGAGCACCGGCGAATGGGTGGCAATGATAAATTGGCTGTCCCGCTCTCTTTCGCGAATCATGGAAATAAGCGACAGCAACCGCAAGGTGGACAACGGGGTTTCGGGCTCGTCCAACAGAAAAATCCCCGGCCCGTTCATCCGGCTCTGAAACAGGCTGATGAAACTCTCTCCGTGGGAGGCCGCGTCCATATCCTGGCCATATCTGCTCTCAATTTCGCTGAGCGAACTTGCGTAAGCCATGCGCGCCTGGCCCTGGGTGAAGAGGGAGCGGCCGGCGTATTCCTGCTCCACCCGCGCCAATTCTTCCTTCATCTCGCTTCGAATGGCTTCTATGCGGTGCACAAATCCAAAAAAATCCTCGGCACGCAGAAAAAATCCCCGATGCACCGGCTTTTTGAAGCTCAGGCGCATGATCTTTTGCAGCGGTTCCAGCTTTTTAAGCCCCGAATCCCTCGATACATCGCTGGCCCCCACCGTTGGCAAATTCAGCTTCCGGGCCAGCGCCTCGATGAGCGTAGACTTTCCGCTTCCGTTTTCACCGGCAAGCAAAGTAACCGGACGGTCCAGCTGAAGCTCAAGCCCCAACAGCACCGGCCGGTTGAGCGGATAGACGCCGCAGTCCACCTGTTTGGTTACAATTTGATTCAAATAAATCATCTGAGAAAACGGATAAATGAACCCTTGGCCAGCCCTTCCAGCCGTGCCTGGGCCTGATCCGCCTCCAAATCGGTCATGGGGCCGGTTCGAACCGCGGTCATTTTTTCACCGCTTACGCTTTCCAGCTCCGCCATTTTTTCCACATTCAGCGCTTCCTGTACTCGCTTGCGCGTTTCTTGATCCGCGCCCATAACCCTGACCAGCCAGTTCGCCCTTTCCTCTTTATCCAGAGCAAAGGCCGGTATGACCTCAAAATCCATCTCTTGTTTGGGGGTATTGAGATGCTGGGCCGCGTCGATCACATCCCCCACCACCGCGCTGGCCGTGGGCAGGCTGCCCGCGCCCCTGCCGTAAAACATGCAATCTCCCACGCAATCGCCATGTACCACCACCGCGTTGAACACATCGCTCACCCCATACAGGGGGGAGTCGCCATCCACCACGGCCGGGCTGACCCAGCCGTTCCATTGATCGTTTTGCACACGGGCATGGGCAATCAGCTTAACCGCGCCGTCAAAGGCACGCGCGCAGCGCAAGTCATCCGGCGTCAGGCTGGAAATGCCGGTGGTGGGAATCAGGGCCTCGTCGGAAAGGCGCGCCCCAAAAGAAACATGGGCCAAAATCGCCAGCTTGCGCCGGGCATCCCATCCCTCGATATCCGCGGCCGGATTGCTCTCCGCATAACCCAATCGCTGGGCCTCGCCCAGGGCCGCCGGAAAGCTGACCCCCTCCCGCTCCATGCGGGTCAAAAGGTAATTGGTGCTTCCGTTGACAATGCCATCCACTCCCAGGATGTGGTTGGCCCTCAGGCATTGGCTGATGGGACGCAAAAGCGGAATGCCTCCGCCCACGCTGGCCTCATACAGATACATGGCGGAGTGCGCCCGGGCAATGTCAAGGAGTTCGTCCCCCTTGGTGGAAACCAGCTCCTTGTTCGAGGTCACCACACTGCGCCCGGATTCCAGCGCCCGCCGTGTAAACTCATAAGCCGCCACCGCGCCGCCAATGCATTCCACCACAATTTTGACCTCATCCGCTTCCAATACATCCTCATAGCGCTGGGTTACCACAACTTCGGGCGGCATATTGCTGAGCGGACGGATATCCACCACGTGCGTCAGCCGCACTTCATCCCCCACCATGCGCGCAATATGCCCACGGTTTTCGCTCAATATTTTCTGCACCCCCGAGCCTACCGTGCCATATCCCAAAATTGCTACTCCAATCACCCAAACGCACTCCTTTATCCCTATAGTCGTTACTCCATGGTCTGTATGGCCACCTTGGTTAAAAGCTGACGATAGGTCGCCTTGTTGGGCAATAGCGTGCCTTCCAGCATAACGCTGGCCGCCGCGCAGGCCATGCCCTTTCTGAATACCTCCTGCAGCGGGAGCTCGGCCATCAGGCCGGCGATCAGGCCGGCGACCATCGAATCCCCCGCGCCCACCGTGGACTTGACCTCCACCGGCACACGCGGCGCATACAAAGTCTGCTCGCCGTCGGTAATCAACGCGCCCCTATCGCCCATGGAAACCGCTACCACCTGGATTCCTTGGTCAATAAAGCCCAGCGCGGCCTTTTGAATATCCTCCAGGCTTTCCAGCTTGCGTCCCACCACGGTTTCCAACTCGTACAGGTTGGGCTTGATGAGGTAGGGCCGGGCCTGAATGCCCAGCGCCAGCCGCTCGCCTTCGGCGTCCAGCACGCACCGGCAGTTTAACCCCTCCACCGCTTCAATCAGGGTCTTATAATAATCCGCCGGGCAACCCGGAGGCAAACTGCCCGTCAGCACCAAAAAATCGCTGTCCTGGGCATGTTGACAGACCAAGTCCACCATCTTGCTCAGCTGCTCGTCGCCCACCGGCCGGCCGGGCTCATTGATCTCGGTTACCTGGCCGGTGGCCTGATCCAACAACTTGATATTGGTGCGTACCTGGCCATCCAACCAAAGAAAATCGCCCTGGGTGCCGCTGGTGAGCAGCTTGCGCTCCACAATTTTTCCGTTGTCCTGGCGCAAAAAGCCGATGCATTCCGACTCCATGCCCAGTTGTGCGGCCACAATGGCCACGTTTACGCCTTTCCCGCCGACATCGCTTCGAGCGGTTATAATCCGGTTCATGCCGCCGTATTGAAACCCCGCGATGCTAACCATTTTGTCAATACAGGGGTTCAGGCACACTGCCGTGATCATGCCAAAGACACAGTCCCTTCTGCTCGTATTTTTCCCTTTGTGACCTTAACTATCTTATCATGCCGCCCGGATTTTCGCAAGTTATTCCATTGTAACGCTCCTGTGCCAACCGAATCCGCGTACGCAAAGGGCCGCCGCAAACCTCGGCTTACGGCGGCCCCAAATCCAATTCTTATTCCTCTTCTTCAACCTGCTTGGCGTTTTCAATGATTTTCTTGGCGTCGGCCGGCGGCACTTCCTCATACCGCTCAAACTTCATGGTAAAGCTGCCTCTGGCCTGGGTCATGCTCCTCAGATCGGTGGCATATTTGAACATTTCAGCCAACGGAGCCTCGGCGGTCACTTTCTGCAACTCGCCTTCCTTTTCCATACCCAGGATACGGCCCCTGCGCTTGTTCAAGTCGCCGATAATATCGCCCATGTTCTCATCCGGAACCAAGACCTCAACATGGTAAACCGGTTCCAACAGCACCGGGCTGGCGTCCACCAACTTTTTAAAGGCCAACCGCGCCGCAGTTTTAAAGGCCATTTCCGACGAGTCCACCGGATGATATGAGCCATCATACAGCTTGGCCGACAGGCCCACCACCGGGAATCCGGCCAGCACGCCGTGTTTGATGTTGTCCCTCAGGCCCTTTTCCACCGCCGGGATAAAGTTGCGGGGCACCACGCCGCCTACCACCGCGTCCACAAACTGGAAATCGCTCTCCCCGTCGGTTCTGGGCGAGAACTCGATCCAGACATGGCCAAACTGACCATGGCCGCCGGTCTGCTTCTTGTGACGGCCTTCGCATTTGATGGACTTGCGGATGGTCTCCCGATAGGCAATCTTGGGATCCTGCAAAATGCACTCCGCCCCAAATTTCGCCGCCAGCTTTTTGCTGACCACCTCAAGGTGCAGCTCGCCCAAACCGGACAGGATGGTCTCGGTGGTTTCGGTATCCTTGGAGATCCGAATGGTGGGATCTTCCTCCATCAACCGGCTGAGTCCGGAGAACACCTTGTCCTCGTCTCCGGCCTTCTTGGTGTAAACCGCCTTGGAGATGCAGGGAGCGGGGAATTCAATGCTGTCAAACTTCACCGGACGGCTGGCGTCGCAGAGGGTATTGCCGGTGTTGACCGCGGTCAACTTGGCCAAGGCGCCGATATCGCCCGCGTGCAGCTTGGGCACGTTGATCTGTTTCTTTCCGCGCAGCACATAAATGGTACCCGCTTTTTCGCTCTTATCCAAATTGGCGTTATAGAGCTGAGTTTCGCCGCTCATGACGCCCGAAGTAACCTTAATCAAGGACAACTTGCCCACAAACGGGTCGGCCAGGGTCTTGAACACCCGCGCCGAGAAGGGCTGATCGTCCTGGCAGACGCGCTGATGCACGTCGCCGCTGCGCGGGCTTACGCCCTCAATCACGCGGCCTTCCGGCGAAGGCATCAAATCGATCAAATCCTCTAACAGTTTTCCTGTGCCTATTCGGGTAACGGCCGAGCAGCACATCACCGGAACCACCGAACCGTCCAGCACGCCCTTGCGGATGCCGGTCATGATTTCATCGCCGGAAAGTTCGCCCTGATCGAAGTATTTTTCCATCAGCTCGTCGTCAGCGCCCGCAGCGGCTTCCATGATGGCGTCCCGGGCCATCTGAACCTCTTCCATCACGAAATCGGGAATCGGCACCTCGGTGCGGTTCTTCCCTTCGCCCATATAAGCCTTGGATTCCAAAATACATACCACGCCTTTAAATTGCCCATTTTCCACAATGGGAACCTCAATGGGGGCGATATGTGTTCCGTATTTATCGATTATACTCTTTAAAGTTTTGCTGAAGTTGGCATGGTCGCGATCCATCTGGTTGATGACCATCATGCGCGCCACACCATATTTGTCGCACTGATCCCAGGCCTTTTCCGCGCCTACGCTGAGGCCGGCCACCGCATCCACCACGATCAGCGCGCCTTCGCAAACAGTCAAAGGTCCAATCATTTCGCCGGCAAAATCGAAATAGCCAGGCACATCAATCAGATTCACCTTATGGTCTTTCCATTCAATGGGCGCCATGGCCGCACTGATGGAAATGTGGCGGCGAACCTCTTCGGGCTCAAAATCGGTTACCGTGGTGCCGTCCTCAACGCGGCCCTGACGGTCAATGGCGCCTGTTACATACTGCAGCGCCTCGACCAAAGTGGTTTTTCCCACGCTACCATGGCCCAACACGGCTATGTTTCGGATTTTGCCGGCTTGATATTCCTTCATAACAACAACGCCCCCTAGCTTTGATGCACAGCCTGTGCAATATTAAATC
>DVJW01000096.1 GCA_018716505.1 Candidatus Faecaligallichristensenella faecipullorum
CGCGAGGAGCGGCCCAAGTGGCCGCTTCCTCTATCATTTTCCGGCCGTCACCGAAGGTGACAGGAAAATGATGCAACTCGAAAAAATGAAAATTTCATTTTTTCGAAGGGTGTTGACTTTGTCAACACCCAGAAGGGTGCCGTTGCAATCCTGCAACGGCACCCTTGTTTATCGTTTTCCTGAATTCCCCTTACAGCGCGAAACAGGCGATACCTGCTCCGGCCAGGATGATGCTCACGAAATCCCCGGTGCGAAGCCGCTCTTTAAAGCAGGCCCAGCCCATGAGCGCGGTGAGCACAATCACCGAGGCGCTGATAATCGGGAATTGAATCGAGGCTTCCAGGGAGCGGGCGGCCATCAGGGAAAAGCGGTTTCCGCCCCCGTTGAACAGGGTAAAGCCGCCCACAATCAGCGCGCACAGCAAAACGTCCCTGCGGTTTCCGTCCCCAAGGCCCTCAAAGGTCCTCGAGTGGCTCTTAAAGTGCAGCGCGCCCTGGCCGGCGCCGGCCAGAAGGAAGGTAAACATCGCGGACAACATCATAAAGCTGTTTTCGTCGACGCCCTGACCGGATTTCTGATGGGCGCTGGTAACCACGCTCACCAAACCGTTAAACAAAAAGCAGCCCGCGCACAGGAGGAAAAAGAGGCCGCCGCCTTTGGTGGCGGATTTTTCACCACGGGTCCGCAGCACGGAAGGGACGAAGGACAAGAGCATCAGCGCCACTCCGGCGATTTTGGAGGCGGTCAGCGGCTCGTTCAGCGCCAGGATTCCATAGAAAAAGGGAATCAGCAATCCGCCCACCAGCATGTACAAGGTCACCGTGGAAAGATTGCCCCGCTTCATGGCCAGCACTGAGCATACCCCGCTGCCGATGTTAAACAGCGAGAACAAAAAGGCGTAACCCAGGGAGGTGGCGTTGGCCGCAAGACGGAACCCGTTTAAGATTCCAAAAAGCAAGAGACACCAGCCGCCGTTAAATACGCTCATCCACAGGCTGGAGGCCAAGGTGCCCGCGCTGCGGCGTTCATACAGCTTGCTCATGGCAAATTGGGCGGAAAACAGCAGGCAGGCCAGCGTCAGATTCATATAGGCCAAAGGCATAATCGCTTCATCCGTTCCTTTGTGTAATTTTGAATGACCTCAGTATAGCACCCATGACGCGCATCTTCAACCCGCACTTTGACAGGCTCGCATCGTTTTTGCATTTTTTCGCTCTGAGTTGGAAGTTTTGATTGAGAAGAAATGTCAATAATGCTATAATATCCTTAGAATACCCAGCAACGGGAGGAATACGGTATGGATTGGAAAGCCTATTGGATTAGCTGCCCCAATTGCCCTGAGGAAACCGCACCGCGGTTTGTTAAGACCTTTGAGCTGAAGGAAGCGCCCCAAAAAGCGACTTTGCGCATTAGCGGCGTGGGCTTTTATACGGCGCTCATCAACGGCCGGCCGGTCAGCGATGAACTGCTCAATCCGGCGTTCAGCAGATATGATATAACCACGTATTACAACGAGTATCCGGTGGAAGGCCTGCTTAAGGCCGGAGAAAACGTTATAGAGGTTACGGTGGGCAACGGCTGGTATAACGAGCTGTTGCACAGTGCCTGGGATTTTGAAAGCGCCATCTGGCGGGCGCATCCCCAGATGATTTGCGAATTGTACGCCGACGGGGAACTGGCCTTAATCAGCAATACCAGTTGGATGAGCGGCCCCAGCCGGGTTGTATACAACGCCCTGCGCAGCGGTGAAACCTACGACGCTGCGTGCGAATTGCCGCCCATGGAGCGCGCCATGTTGGGCCGTGGTCCGGGTGGAGTGCTGAAAAAGCAGGAGATGCCGCCCATCCGAGTTACCCGGCTGCTTTCTCCGGTGCGCCAGATGGAGGATATTTACGATTTTGGAGTAAATACCGCCGGCAATGTGGAAATTCGGGTTTCCGGTAAAAAGGGCCAGAAAGTAACCATCGTTTACGGCGAACGTATGCGCGACGATATTTCTCTGGATACTGAAAATATCGCGACTTTTCTGTTCGGAAAGCGCTTCCAGACCGATGAATACATCCTCAGCGGCGAGGGTGAAGAAGTTTGGCATTCCAGCTTTAATTACAACGGTTTCCGCTATGTTCAGATCACGGGCGACTGCAAGGTGATCTCGGTCACGGCCCGGGAATTCCACACCGACCTGGCCGAAAAGGGCAGGATTGAGTGCGACAACGAGCTGGTCATGAAGATTCTTTCTGCGGTGCGCCAGAGCACGCTCACCAACTATCACCACATACCCACCGACTGCCCGCACAGGGAGAAAAACGGATGGACCGGCGACGCCCAGCTCAGCTGTGAACAGGCCATGTTCCATTTTGACATGATCCCGGCCTATTTGAAGTGGATGGACGATATCGTGGACAGCCAGCGGCCCAATGGACAGATTCCCTGCATTATTCCCACCAGTTCCTGGGGATATGGATGGGGCACCGGTCCCACCTGGGACGCGGTGATTTTCACGCTACCTCATGAGATGTACCGCTATACCGGGGATGTGAGCTATATTGAGCGCTATTACCCGGCCATGCGCAAATACATTGAGTATCTGACCTCCACCACCGAGGATTATATCAGCCGGTTTGGCCTGGGGGATTGGTGCCCGCCCTTTGAGGCCGAAATTTGCCCCACCGAGGTGCTGCTTACCGGATATTATTACCGCATGGCCTGCCAGATGACCCTGTTCGCCCGTCTGCTGGACAAGCCCGAGGATGAGCGCCGCTACAGCGAATTGGCGGAAAAGATCAGGGCCGCCTTTAAGGCCGAGTTTATCGGCAAGGTGCCCGACAGTCAGTGCTATTTGAGCGCGCTTTTGTACTTTGGAATGGCGGACGATAAAGCGGATGTAACCCGGCGTCTGGTGGACAAGGTGCGCGAGGCCGACGGCCATTTGCTTTGCGGCATCTTTGGCGCCAAGTTTGTACTGCGCACCCTGACCGAAAACGGCCGCTTTGACGTGGCCTATGAAATCGCCTCCAAGCGCGACTATCCGGGCTGGGGTTATATGGCCCTGAACGGCGAGGGCACCCTTTGGGAGCATTGGAGCGGCAAGTTCTCGCGCAACCATCACATGTTCTCGGATATCGGCGCATGGTATTTCCAGGCTCTGGCCGGAATCAACATCGACGATGAGCATCCGGGCTTTAAGCATGTGCTGCTCACCCCGCACATTCCCGAGGATATCCATAACCTCACCGCCTGGCACGACACGCCCCTGGGCCGCCTTACGGTCCAGTGGAATGAAAAGGAGCTCAAGGTGGAGATGCCTGAGGGCATGACCGCCACCCTGACCTTTGACGGCCAGACCATAGAACTCGAAAAGAGCGCGGTCATTCTGCGCTGATGAGCCTTTATCCGTGCCCGGCGCCGGCGTCGGGCACGGATTCAATCTATCATGGGGTTGACGCCTCAACCCTGATTTCCGAAAAGGAAGAGGGGGGAAAATGACGAAATGAAAAAACGTGTAGTTATTATGCTGATTATGGCCTTAAGCCTCTTGTTTTGCGCCTCCGCCCTGGCTGAGGATGCCTCTGGCCGGGGAGTATTGGCGCTGCAAAGGGACGGGTTGGCCGCCTATGTGGACGGTTCGGGCAATTTGATGATTCCCGGATCGGATGAACCGGTGAGCTCAAATGGGGTGGAGGCCATAGTTTCCATCGATCCCTACCGGTTGGCCTATTTTGTAAAGGTTCAGGCGGATGGGATAGAGCGGACTGATCTGGCCGTAATGGATCTTTCCACCTTTGAGGAGCAGGTGGTGGCCCAGGATGTGTACGCCGCCTGCATGGCGGGGAGCGACGCGCTGTATTATATCCCGTCCGCTGACCGCACACAGCTCTATTGTATCAACCTGCCCGACGTCCAGGCGCAGTTGGTCTATACCGCCCAGGAGGCGCTGAGCGGGCTGTATGAGTCGGCCGATGGGTTGGTGGCCACCTATGTGGAGGATGCCGGGGCGGTGATCTATGCGGAGGACACCGGTTCCTTTGAACCCTTCGGCGATCCGATTCCCACCAAGACCCGGATGGTGGACGGTTATCAGGTCTATATCGCCGGGGGCGACCTGTATATCCGCCATTCGGACAGCCTTGGGGCGGATTTGGTGGACGCGAATGTGTTCGATTTTGCGCTTCAGGATGGAAAGGTCTACTATCTGGCCAATACCGGAAGCGCCACCCGGGTGAAGGTGTATGATCCCGCCGCCCTGGAGCAAAAGGTGCTCCTGACCCCGGAAGTTGATTTGGATTTCCAGATTGCGGCCAGCCAGAACAGCCTCTTTGTGCTGGGGTTGGACGATGTGGTGTATAGGGTCAACGCGGAAGCGGGGACATTGGAAGCCTTTTTGGATCTGGGGCCGCTTGAGACCCAGGGGGATGAGCCGGGCGAAAGCTATTCCATTCTGGCCATGAACGGCCTGCTCAATGTGTACGCAGCCGGACAGGCTGAGTCCGAGGAGCCGGTCTTTACCTTCATGGAATACGCCACCGATTTGAATGAAGAGGACGGCCAGGCCGTGCTGGTCCAATCCGTGGCGCT
Organism: Candidatus Faecaligallichristensenella faecipullorum; assembly: GCA_018716505.1. Classification (GTDB taxonomy): domain Bacteria; phylum Bacillota; class Clostridia; order Christensenellales; family Aristaeellaceae; genus Faecaligallichristensenella; species Faecaligallichristensenella faecipullorum. The sequence continues at coordinate 4,576 of DVJW01000096.1, forward strand.
GGAGGGAGAGGAAACGGCCTGGACGATGCTTCAGCCCGCGGTGCAGTATACCCCGCTGAGCCGGGGCAGCCGGGGCGATGCGGTGAGCGCCATTCAGCAGCCGCTGTATGACCACGGCTATTATGATTACTATATCGACGGCATTTTTGGCTCCCGCACCGACCGGGCCGTGCGCCTGCTCCAGGGGGATCTGGGCATGGAGGTTACCGGCGTAGCCGATGAAGAGCTGCAACGGACCATCCTGAGCGGCGATTTCCCGGAATACGACCCCTATCTGCCTCAGGCATATGGGGCCCGGGGCCTGCGCGTTCAGGAGATGCAGCAGCGCCTGCGCAGCCTGGGCTATCTGGCGGATAGCGCCGACGGAATCTTTGGGGTGCGCACCCAGGAGGCCGTTCAGCTGTTCCAGACCGAAAACAACCTGACCGTCAGCGACGATGCCACCCGGGAGACCCTGGTCGAGTTGTATGATCCCAACGCCAGCCAGTGCTCCAGCTACATCAACCTGCGCCAGGGGGATTCCGGCTATCGGGTGCGCGCGCTGAACAAGCGGCTGAAGCAGCTGTTCTATTTGGAGGGCTCGGTGGGGGATACCTACACCGCCCAAACCGCCAGCGCGGTGCGCCGTTTTCAGGGGCAGGTGGGGTTAAAGATCGATGGTCTGGCCTCTCCGGCCTTGCAGCGGCGGCTGTTCGCTCCGGGTGCCCCCGAATACCGGGGCTATATTACCCTGCGCCGCGGGGACAGCAACAGCCGGGTTTCCCGCCTGCAGCGGCGCCTGAAGGAACTGGGTTATTTTGACGCCAATGTCACCGGATATTATGGCAGCAAAACACAGGCGGCGGTGAAGCTGTTCCAGAAAAAGGTGGGCATCCGTCCCACCGGCGTGGCCAACGTCCACACCCAGGAACTGCTCTTCTCGCCCTACGCGCCGGTCTATGTCAAACCCTCGGTCATCGGCACCCCGTCGATTTCCATCGATTGCTATGACCGGTATCAGGACGGCGTTTACTACCTGAGTGAGTTGAGCTCGGGCACCGGTTATGTGAGCTTCAGCTGGTTTGCCGAGGGCGATGTGGATGGATACAACGTGACCATCACCGACGGCCAGGGCAATCAGATTTTGAAGCAGGATACCCTGATGACCATGAACAGCGTTGCCATCGCCTCGCTGAATCTGAATCAGGTCTACACCTTGACGGTCAAGGCCTATCCGGCCGACGGCGATTCCAGCCATGAGAAGACGGCTTCCCTGAGCTTCTGCCGCACCGAAGCGCCGGATCCCAACCAGCCGGGCACCATCACCGAGGTGGTTGCCTCCGTCGAGCCGGTGGTGGATATCCGGGATGGCGTAAGCTATGTAACGAGCGGTGAGATCACCCTGCGCTGGTACGCCGAGGGCGATGTGGACAGCTATTATGTGGATGTTCTGGATGCCCAGGGCCAGGCTTGCGTCTATACCGCCACCCCCACCACGGGTGAGCAAATCGTCCTGTCCACCGATTTTATGGAACCCGGCCAGGTCTACACCTTGCAGGTGCAGGCCATCCCGGTCAACGGCACCAAAGACGACGCGGTGATCGCCACCCGGACCTTTGCGCTGGAGGTCGAGGCGCCGGATGTGCCCAAGGTGGAGGCCCCCAATGTGGCAATTGAAGGGTTGACGCCCGGGGAAGACGGCGGATATATCCTGAACCAAGAAAGCGCGGTGGTGATCTGGAACGCGGTGGAGAACGCGGCGCAGTACTATATTGAGGTGCGCGACGCCGGCGGAGCTTTCTGCATGAGCGATACCACCACGGCCACCAGTTATTCGATTCCCCAGGGCCTGATGACGCCGGGCGCGGTCTATACCATCAGCGTGACCGCGATTCCCACCGGAGGAACCCTGGATCAGGGCTCAACGGGTATGATCAACGTGACCGTGCCCCAGGATCAGCCCATCGATCAGCTGGAAGCGCCTGAACTGTCCATCGAGGGCGCTGCCCTTTCAGAAGATGGCACGGCGTATGTGGTTGTTGATTCGCTGAAACTGCGCTGGACCAGTGTGGAAGGCGCGAGCGGATACAATGTGGTGGTAAGCGACGGCAGCGGCGCCATTCGCGCCCAGGAGACCTTGGAGCAGCTGGAAGCCGTCTATGATGTTTCCGGTCTGGAGAAAGGCCTGTATACCGTGTCGGTTACCGCGGTGCCCCAGCCGGACAGCGACGCCCAGGGAATTGCGGCCACACTTTCCTTCTTAGTGGAAAAGGTAGAAGTACCTGTGGCGACAGAAGCGCCCGCAGCGACGGAAGCGCCTGTGGCGACCAATACGCCCGCGGCGACGGAAGCGCCCGCAGCGACCAATACGCCTGCGGCGAATGAAGCGCCTGTGGCGACCAATACGCCTGCGGCGACGGAAGCGCCTGTGGCGACCAATACGCCCGCAGCGACGGAAGCGCCCGTAGCGACCAATACGCCCGCGGCGACGGAAGCGCCTGTGGCGACCAATACGCCTACGGCGAATGAAGCGCCTGCGGCGACGGAAGCGCCTGCGGCGAATGAAGTGCCTGTAGCGACGGAAGCGCCTGCGGAGCAAGCAGCGGTGCCCGTCGGCATCCCTGTAATCGAGGTTAGCAAAGTGGACGAAGTGACCGATTCCTTTACCTATGTGCAGCCGGGCATCATCAGCTTCTCCTGGCACAGCGAGGGAACGGTATCGGGCTACCTTGCCGAGATTCTGGATGAATCCGGGAAGATATTGACCAGTGTGACCACCGAGGATCAGGGCGCGGCCCTGGATTCCGAGCTCATGAATCCTGAGTCCGTGTATACCTTGCGGGTCACGGCCATTCCTGAGGGTGGCGCCGCCGAAAATGGCGCGGTCGCTGAATTGCGCTTCGCCAAGCGCGCCATCGAGGAACAGCCTGTGGAAGAACAGCCTGCGGCGGAGCAACCCGTGGAGGAGCAGCCTGTGGAAGAACAGCCCGTGGAGCCGCAGCCCACCCCGGAGCCGACCGTGGAGCC
>DVJW01000097.1 GCA_018716505.1 Candidatus Faecaligallichristensenella faecipullorum
GGTGCATCCCCACCATTTTGCCGGATATGAGCTTTGAGGAGGCGCTGGAAGTTACCCGCATCCACAGCGTGGCGGGCAGCGTGCCCGAAAGCGGGTTGTTTACCGAGCGCCCCTTTCGCTCGCCCCATCATACCGCCTCCCAGGTCTCTTTGGTGGGCGGAGGGCCGCACGCCCGGCCCGGGGAAATCTCCAAGGCCCATCAAGGCGTGCTGTTTTTGGACGAGCTGCCCGAATACCGGCGGGATGTGCTGGAGGCCCTGCGCCAGCCCATGGAGGATGGGGTGGTGACCATTACCCGGGTGGGGGCCCAGGCGGTCTATCCGGCGCGGTTCATGTTGGTCTGCTCCATGAATCCCTGTCCCTGCGGACACTATGGCTCCAGAACGCAGGCCTGCCGGTGTACGCCCAACGAAATCCGGCGCTATCTGAACCGAATTTCCGGGCCGCTTCTGGATAGAATTGATTTGCACATAGAGGTGGAATCCATTCCCCCCGAGCGGCTTGCGGACATGCGGCCCGAGGAGAGCTCCGCCAGCGTCAGGGCCCGGGTGCAGGCGGCCCGGGACATCCAGCGCAGGCGGTATCAGGGCAGCGGGGTGGGCTGCAACGCCCAATTGACCTCGCGGATGATGAACGAGGCGTGCGCGATGTCGGGTCAGGCCAAGGGGCTGCTTAAGCAGGCCAGCGAACGCATGGGCCTGTCCAACCGCGCCTATACCCGGGTGCTCAAGGTGGCGCGAACCATAGCGGATCTGGCGGGGGAACGGGATATTCAGGCCGAACATGTGGCGGAGGCCGTGCAATACCGGGCGCTGGACCGAAAATACTGGGGGTGAGGATTTGGAGTATACCGAGCAGCAGCAGTATTGGATTTGGCTCAGCAGCGTGGAGGGCATTGGCTGCAAGCGCTTTTATCAGCTGCTCACCGCCTTTGAGGAACCCCGCGCGGTGTGGGAGGACGGCGGCGAACACCTGGGCTTTCTGGGGGAAAAGACGCTGGCCAACCTGAAACAGGCCCGCAATGAGCGCTATTTTTATCAGTTGTTCGCCAGGTTGGAACGTCTGGGCGTTCGGGCGATTACCCGGCTTCATGAGGAATACCCCGCCGAGCTGACCCAAATTTGCGATCCTCCGGCGGTTATCTATGTAAAGGGCAATCCCGATTTACAGCGAGAGCGGGCCATGGCCGTGGTGGGTTCCAGGCGATGCACCCGGGAAGGACGCCAGGCGGCGCGGGAATTCACCCGGACCTTAGCCGAAAATGGGGTCAGCATTGTCTCGGGTTTGGCTCGGGGCATCGATACCTGCGCCCATGAGGGCTGTCTGGAGGGCGGTGGGCATACCATAGCGGTCTTGGGTTCCGGCGTGGATCAGGTGTATCCGCCGGAAAACACCGGGTTGTATCAGCGGATTTTGGATTCGGGTGGCGCGATTATTTCGGAATACCTGCCTGGCACCCCGCCGTTGGCCGGCAATTTTCCGGCGCGCAACCGGATTATCAGCGGGTTGAGTCAGGGGGTTTTGCTGGTGGAGGCCGCCGCGCGCTCGGGCGCCATGATTACCGTGCGTTATGCCGCGGACCAGGGCAAGGAAATTTTCGCGGTTCCGGGTTCGGTTTACGCGCCCCAGAGCGAGTCGCCCAATCTGCTGATTCGGGACGGCGCCGGGGTGGCGCTGTCGGGCTGGGATATTCTGGAGGCCATGCGATGGTCGGACAGACCCAAGCCGGATTCGGTGGTCAAGCCCGAAATCGAGCTGGATGAGGAAGAGAGAATTGTGGTGGAACCGTTAAAAGATGAGGAACTTTCCTATGAAGAATTGGTTGAACGCACCCGAATTCCCCCGGCCCGGCTGAATTCGCTCTTGACAACCTTAGAATTGAGAGGAATAATAAAACAAAACCCCGGCAAAATGTATCGGGTATATCCGGGTGTTTTCTGATAATTGAAACAAAACAAGCCGCATAGCGCGGCGTTGGAGGTCAAGGAATGGCTCATAAACTGGTTATTGTGGAATCTCCCGCAAAGGCACGCACCATTGGCAAGTTCCTGGGGAGGGGATACAAGGTGGAGGCGTCCAACGGGCATGTTCGGGATTTGCCCAAATCGCAGATTGGCGTGGATGAGAAAAATGGCTTTGAGCCCAAGTATATCACCATCCGGGGCCGGGGCGATATTTTGGACAAAATTCGAAAGGAAGCGCGCTCGGCCACCAAGATATATCTGGCGACAGACCCTGATCGCGAAGGCGAGGCGATTTCCTGGCACCTTTCCAAGGTGCTCAACATCCCGGAAGACGAGGCCTGCCGGGTGGAATTTCATGAGATTACCAGCAAAGAGGTCAAATCGGCCATCAAGACCTCCAGGCCCATTGATATGGATCTGGTCAACGCCCAACAGGCCAGGCGGGTGCTGGACCGGCTGGTAGGCTATAAGATCAGCCCGCTGCTCTGGTCCAAGGTGCGCAAGGGATTGAGCGCCGGGCGCGTTCAATCGGTGGCCACCAGCATGATCTGCGACCGGGAGCACGAAATCGATGAGTTTGAGGCCGAGGAATATTGGACGTTGACCGCCATGTTCAAGGCCGGCGGCGTGGAGTTTAAGACCCGGTTTTCCACCGAAAACGGTGAAAAGCGCGATTTGAAATCCAAGGAAGAGGCCGACCATGTGTTGGCCCGGCTCAAGGGCGGCGCCTTTACCGTGCGCGGCGTCAAAAATGGCGAGCGAAAAAAGAACCCCACCGCGCCCTTTACCACCTCAAACCTTCAACAGGAGGCTTCGCGCAAGCTGGGTTTTACCACCCTGAAGACCATGCAGATCGCCCAGCAGCTCTATGAAGGCGTGGATATCGAGGGCGAAGGCACCCAAGGTCTGGTCTCCTATATCCGTACCGACTCCACCCGCATTTCCGAGGAGGCCATCTCCGCGGTGCGCGGCATGATCGAAGAGCGGTATGGGGCTGATTATCTGCCCGAGGAGCCCAACCGCTATCGCAGCCGCCAGAGCGCCCAGGACGCCCATGAGGCCATACGGCCCACCGATATTTCCCGCAGGCCCGAGGCCATCAAGTCCTCAATCACCCGGGATCAGTTTAAGCTCTATAAGCTGATCTACGACCGGTTTGTGGCCAGCCAGATGACCCCGGCGGTGTATGACACCCTGTCCGCCGAGATCGAGGGCGATGGGTTGGGCTTCCACTTCGGAGGCCAGAAAATGAAGTTTCCGGGCTTTACCGCGGTTTACGAGGAGGGCCAGGACGACACCCAGGAGGAGCAGGATTCCGCGCTGCCCCCGCTTCAGGAGGGCATGACCGTGGAGTTTGTCAAGGTGGAAAGCGAACAGCACTTTACCCAGCCGCCGCCCCGGTACACCGAGGCCTCGCTGGTGCGCGCTTTGGAAGAAAAGGGCATCGGACGCCCCTCCACCTACGCGCCCACCATCACCACCATCATGACCCGCGGCTATATCTCCCGGGAAAACAAGCGGCTGCATCCCACCGAGCTGGGCATCGTGATTACGGATATCATGAAAAAGTATTTCCCGGACATTGTGGATATCGCCTTTACCGCGGGCATGGAGGAAAAGCTGGACGAGGTGGAAGAGGGCAAGCTGGATTGGCACAAGGTGGTGGCTGATTTCTACGGCCCCTTTGAGGAGACCTTGAAGGTTGCCGAGGCCTCCATTGAAAAGGTGGAAATGGAGGATCAGGTTTCCGACGTCAAATGCGATAAATGCGGCGCCATGATGGTGTATAAAATGGGCCGGTTCGGCAAATTCCTGGCTTGCCCCAATTTCCCGGAATGCCGCAATACCATGGCGATTCTGAAGGATATTGGGGTGCCCTGTCCGGAGTGCGGGGCCAAGATCCTGGAGCGCATCAGCCGCAAGGGCCGCAAGTTCTACGGGTGCGAGCGCTATCCCGAGTGCCAATTTGTGAGCTGGGATCTGCCGGTAAAGGAAAAATGCCCGGTCTGCGGCGGGCGCATGGTGTATAAGCGCGGCCGCAAGGGCGAGGTCTGGCATGTGTGCGTGAATGAACAATGCCGCCACCGGGTTGAGGTGGAACAGGGCGAGTCCGGAGGTCAGGATGCGGATGAATGATCGGGTAACCGTGGTGGGCGGCGGCCTGGCGGGCTGTGAGGCGGCCTGGCAGCTGCTGAAGCGGGGCATACCGGTGCGGCTGGTGGAAATGAAGCCTGAGACCTATTCCCCGGCCCATACCATGGAAGGTCTGGCTGAGCTGGTCTGCTCCAACTCCTTGAAGGCCGAACACCTGACCAACGCTTCGGGCCTGCTCAAGGCCGAAATGAAAAAATTGGACAGTTTAATTCTGGATTGCGCCGAACGCGCCCGGGTGCCGGCCGGCGGGGCGCTGGCCGTGGATCGGGAGCGGTTTTCCCGTGAGGTCACCCAAAGGCTTACGGAGCATCCGCTGATGCGCCTGGAACGCGCCCGGTTGGACGAGGTGCCCGAAGGGCCGGCCATTATCGCCACCGGACCTTTGACCCACGAGGCGCTGGCCCGGGCCATCTCCGGGCTTCCGGGCATGAATACCCTGTATTTCTTTGACGCCGCCGCGCCCATCGTGACCAAAGACTCCCTGGACGATACCAAGGTGTTCAGGGCTTCGCGCTATGGCCGGGGCGACGGGGAGGACTACCTCAATTGCCCGATGACTGAGGCGGAATACAACGCCTTTTACGACGCGCTGATGGGCGCCGAGTTGGCCGAGGTGCATGAATTTGACAAGGCGCATGTGTTTGAGGGCTGTCTGGCGGTGGAAATTCTGGCGGCCCGGGGCCGGCAAACCCTGGCCTTTGGCCCGCTGAAGCCGGTGGGGTTAAAGGATCCGCGCACCGGACGCGAGCCCTATGCGGTGGTTCAGCTGAGACAGGATAACGAGGCCGGCACGCTGTACAACCTGGTGGGCTTTCAGACCCGGCTCAAATGGGGCGAGCAAAAGCGGGTATTCTCCATGATCCCCGGGCTGGAGCACGCCGAATTTGTGCGCTATGGGGTGATGCACCGCAATACCTATCTGCATGCCCCGGGGGTGCTCAACGAGCGCTTTCAGATGATTCACAGGCCGGAATTGTACTTCGCGGGCCAGATGACCGGGGTGGAGGGGTATATGGAATCCGCGGCCTCGGGCCTCATGGCCGGACTGCACATGGCCCGCCAGCTGCGGGGGCAAGTGCCGGCGCGGTTCAGCCCCCAGACCGTCATGGGCGCTCTGGCCCGGCATGTTTCCACCCCCACCCGGGACTATCAGCCCATGAACGCCAATTTCGGCATATTGGATGCCCTGGACGAGCGGGTGCGCGGCAAAAAACAGCGCTATGAGCGTCTGGCGGCGCGGGCGCTGAATAAAATGGACGAAACCATAAAAGAATACCGATTGTTGGAGGAATGGACAGATGACCATTAAAGGAACGACGATTTGCGCGGTGAAGCGCAACGGGGAATGCGCCATGGCGGGCGACGGCCAGGTGACCATGGGCGAGAGTACCATCATGAAAAACGGCGCGAAAAAGGTAAAACGCATCTATAATGGCCAGGTGGTGGTGGGCTTTGCGGGATCGGTGTCCGATGCCTTTGCCCTGAGCGAGAAGTTTGAGGATAAGCTCAATCAGTTTTCGGGCAACTTACAGCGGGCGGCCGTGGAACTGGCCCAGGAATGGCGCAGCGACAAGGCCATGCGCAAGCTGGAAGCCATGCTGATCTGCGCGGACAAGGAGAACCTGCTGGTGCTTTCGGGCACGGGCGAGGTGATCGAACCCGACGACGGGGTGGTGGCCATTGGTTCGGGCGGAAATTATGCCTTGGCTGCGGCCCGGGCGCTGGTGGAAAACACCGATCTGCCCTGCGAGGAGGTGGCGCGCAAGGCGCTTTTGATCGCCTCGTCCATCTGCGTTTATACCAACGATCACATCACTGTGGAAAAAGTATAAGGAGTTAATCATATGAACACATTGACGCCCCGTGAAATTGTACGCGAATTGGACCGGTACATCATCGGTCAGGACGCCGCCAAAAAGGCGGTGGCCGTGGCGCTGCGCAACCGCTATCGCCGCGCTCAGCTGCCCGATGATATTCGGGATGAAGTAACCCCGAAAAATATCCTGATGGTGGGTCCCACCGGCGTGGGTAAAACCGAAATTGCCCGCAGGTTGGCCAAGCTGGTGGATGCGCCCTTTGTCAAGGTCGAGGCCACCAAGTTTACCGAGGTGGGCTATGTGGGCCGGGATGTGGAGTCCATTATCCGCGACCTGCTGGAAGCTTCCATCCGCCTGGTAAAAGAAGAACATGTGGAAAAGGTCAAGGACAAGGCCCAGGGTTCCACCGAGGACCGGCTGGTGGATTTGATTGTCAAGCCGGTGAAAAAGGCCACCAATCCCATTGACATCCTGTTGGGCACCAAGCCCAAAGAGCCCGAGGCCAGCCCGGAGGAAAAGCAACAGCTCACCATGAAGCGGGATCAGGTGCGCGAAGCCCTGCGCCGGGGCGAGCTGGAGCACAGCCTGGTGGAGATCGAGGTGGAGGAATCCGCGCCCAGGGGCGAAATCCCGGGCACGGATATGAACATGAACGACGTGTTGGGCTCCATCATGCCCCGCAAGACCAAGCTGCGCAAGGTGGAGATTCAGGAAGCCCGGCGCATCATCGAGGACGAGGAAGAGCAGAACATGATCGACATGGACGCTGTGTATTCCGAGGCCATTCACCGGGCCGAGCAGGACGGCATCGTGTTCATCGACGAAATCGACAAGGTGGCCGGAAAGTCCGCGGGTCAGGGCCCGGATGTGTCCAGAGAGGGCGTCCAGCGGGATATTCTGCCCATCGTGGAGGGTTCCACCGTGCATACCAAATATGGCCCGGTGAAGACCGACCATATCCTGTTTATCGCGGCCGGGGCGTTCCATGTGGCCAAGACCACCGATCTGATTCCCGAGCTTCAGGGCCGCTTCCCGGTTCGGGTGAATTTGCTTCCGCTCACGGTTCAGGATTATAAGCGCATCCTGACCCAGCCGGAAAACGCGCTGATTCGCCAATATCAGGCGCTGCTCAAGGTGGATTCGGTGAATTTGCAGTTTGACGAATCGGCCATCGACGCCTTGGCCGAACATGCCTGGCAAGCCAATGAAAACGGCGAGAACATCGGCGCGCGCAGGCTTCACACGGTGTTGGAGATGCTGCTTTCCGATATCGCCTTTAACGCGGGCGGCGGGGATGCCCCCGAGGTGGATTTGGTGGTGGACGCCAACTATGTGTCCAGCCAGCTGGATGGAGAAATCAAACAGCAGGATATGAAGAAATTCATCCTGTAAATCAAAAGTTGAGCCGTCCTTTGAGCCCGGATTGGGCCAGAGGGCGGTTTTCTGTTGATCCAAAAAAGACTTTTGGTCTGTTTTGTGAGTGCAATGGCGAAAAATCGCGGAATTTGAGGCCAAATTCCCATTCTTTTCCCCCAAAAGGCGTATGGAAGACGGTTTCCAGGGCAAAATAACCGCAGAAAACGCCGCACATCAAGCCGGAAAAGGGGAGGAAAGAGTATGAAGGCAATGATTATGGCGGGGGGAGAGGGATCGCGCCTCAGGCCGCTGACCTGCGCCTGTCCCAAGCCCATGGCGCCGCTGATGGACCGGCCGGTGATGGCCTATGCGCTGGATTTGCTCAAGCGCCATGGCATCTGTGAGATTGGAGTGACCCTGCAATATCTGCCCGACGCCATCATGGATTACTTCGGGGACGGAAGCGAGTTCGGGGTGCGCCTGCACTATTTTGTGGAAAAGCAGCCGCTGGGCACTGCGGGCAGCGTGCGCCAGGCCATTCAGTTCCTGGACGAGACCTTTGTGGTGCTGTCCGGGGATGGACTGACCGACTGTGATCTCGGCGAAGCCACCTCCTTTCATCGTGCCCGTCAGGCCCAGGCCACCATGGTGCTGAAGAAGGTGGAGACCCCGCTGGAGTACGGGGTGGTGATCACCGGGGAGAACGGCAAGGTCATGCGCTTTTTGGAAAAGCCGGGCTGGGGCCAGGTGTTCAGCGACACGGTCAACACCGGAATCTATATTTTGGAGCCCGAGGTATTGAACATGGTGCCCGAAAATCAGGCCTATGACTTCGGGAAGCAGCTCTTTCCCCAGATGGTGGAGAAAAACAGACCGATATTCGGTTATGTTATGAGCGGCTATTGGTGCGATATCGGCGATACCGGCGCGTATTTGATGGCTCACCGGGATATCCTGGACGGGAGAATTCAGATTGCCCTGCCCCGCAGCTCAGGCGGGGTATGCCGGATGCCGGGTTCCCAGGTGGACCGCAGCGCCTTAATCGAAGGCCCTTGCTATATCGGGCGCGGGGCGCGGGTGGGCGCGGGCGCGCACATCGGGCCGTACAGTGTGCTGGGCGAAGGAGCGATGGTGGGCGAAGGCGCCGGGATCAAGCGCTCGGTGGTCTGGCCCGGGGCGCAAATTCATCCGGGGGCTCAGCTCCGGGGCGCCATCGTCTGCCGGGGCGCGGTGGTGGAGCGCGAGGCCAGCTGCTTTGAAGAAAGCGTGTTGGGCGACGGATCGCGCCTGGGCGAGCGCAGCGTGTTGATGCCCGGGGTGCGCGTCTGGCCTCAGAAGGCCATAAGCGATGGACGACGGGTGGAACAGAACCTGGTCTGGGGCGGAGAACAGCGCAGGCTGTTTGAGCGTGGCGCGCTGATGGCCCCCAGCCTGCGCGAGGTGAGCCGGGGGGTTCAGGCCGCGGCCCTGGCTTTGGGCGTTCGGGAACTGGTGTTGGCCAGGAGCGGGGACGCGGTTGCTCTGGCCAGAAGCCAGGCCGCCGGCGCCCATCTCATGGCCCATGGGGTACAGATCCTGGACATCGGCCCGGCCAGCCTGCCCCAGATGCGCCATGTCATGCTGGGGGCCCGGGCGGGCGGCGGACTGTTGGTCGGTAAAGACCGGATCTATGTGCTGAATGGACAGGGCGCGCTGCCCAGCCGGGAACAACAGCGCAAAATGGAGGGCATGATTCAGCGCCAGGAGTTTCCCGAGGGCTTCACCGGGGATACCCCCTGGCCGGTTCGCCTTAGCCGCAGCGATATCGGCTATATCGGCGAATTGGTGGGCATGGCCCAGACCGATACCCTGGCCCAGCGCCATCTGCCGGTGGCGGTGTATGCCCCGGATGAGGTGCTCTTGGGGCTGGCCGAGCGGGCCATGCTGCGGGCGGGCTGCTCGGTGCGCGCCGAATGGGAGGAAGAGATGATGGAGCTGGCCCCGGGGGAGATTGGCGTCTGGCTCAGCGACAACGGCGAGGGCTTTCGCATCGCGGATGAGGACGGAATGTTGGACGAAAGCGAGCAACAGCTGCTCATCATGCTGTGCGCCATACGGCGGGGCGCTTCCCGGCTGATTCTGCCCATGGGCGTTACCTCGGCTGCCCGGGAGCTGGCCCAACGATACGGCGTGCGTCTGGAATATGTGGAAAGCGAGCGCGCGGAATGGATGAAACAGCTCTGCGCCGGAGAGAAGGAACAGTTTCTCTTGCAGTTTGATGGCATCTATGGGGCGCTCAGGTTGATGGAATTGGCCCTGGAAAACGGCGGAAGCCTCAGGGGATTGCTGCACGGTCTGCCCGAGCTGCACCGCAAGCAGCGCACGGTCAGCGTGGATTGGAGGGATAAGGGCAAGGTGTTGCGCACCCTGAGCGAGAGCTATCCCCAGGCCGAGCTGGGGGACGGCATCCGGCTCAACACCGACAAGGGCTGGGTATGGGTGCGTCCCTCGGGGGAGCGGGCCGAATGCAGCGTCATCAGCGAGTCCATGAACGCCGAATTTGCCGGCGAACTCTGCGACGATCTGGCCCGGCGCATCCAGGCCATTGTGAATCCCGCCAATCCTCAGGGCGTACATTGAGCCTGGATTCAATGCAGAATATGGAAACCGGCGTGGCAAAGGCCGCGCCGGTTCGATATTTGCCTCAATTTTCCTGCGCCGGCGTTTGTTCCGTTCGGCCCGAAGGCGCTTGCCCTTCAAAATTCCGGAAAAATCCCTTGGAAAACAGGCCGATCAGGCAGACTATGAGGCCGCTGGGGATCAACACCCAATGGGCGCTGCTGGAAAAATGGTCGAACAGAGCGCCGTAAACCATCTGCCCCACCGGCTGCGCGCACATGGACAAAGTGAACACACAGGACATGATTTTGCCCATCAAATGCTCGGGCGTGCGCCCTTGTATGATGGAAATGGCATAAGTGGAGAAAAAGCTGCATCCCGCCTGGGAGAGGCAGAACATCGTCAGCAGGATAAAATAGCGGTTAAGGGCGCTCAAAGGCAGCAGAAAAGCCATTCCGCACGGAATCAGGCACAGGCCAAAGGCGATAAACACCGTGGACAGATGGCGCATGCGCAGTTTGTTGGCCATCAACGCCACACCCAGGCTGCCCAGGACCGAGGCCACGCCCAACGCGCTTTCCGCCGCGCCGTAGAGTTCGGCGGAAAGCCCCAGGACCGTGCGCACGAGATAGGGAAAGCCCACTACCGTGGCACCTGCCACAAAGAGGCTGACCAGCGCGGCCAAAAGCAAAAGTTTCAGGATACCGGGCTGTTCCCGTCCCAAGAAGCGCGTGCTGAGGGAGATGTCTTCCTTAATGAGGGCGCTGATCCGGGGGCTGTACGCCGCCTTTTTGTGCTCCAATTGAATAAAACATTCCAGAAAAGCGGTGAGCAAAAAACAGGCCGCCACCGCATAGAACACCGGACGGATGCCAAAGGCTGAATAGAAGAGGCTGCCCAGGAAGGGCGTGACCAAAGAGGCGATGGAGGCCACCTGGTTTACGGCCGCGTTTCCCTTTACAAGGTTGTCCCCGGAAAGCATCTGCGGGACGCAGGCCTGTACCGTGGGGGATTCGAAGGCTCCCAACACGGATAACAGAACCAGCAGCGCGCCCGAGACGCAAATATCCCCTGCAGGCAGGGCAAAACCGGCCATGAGCACAAAGAGGCCGGAGAGGGTGTCCAACGCCACCATGATGTTGCGGCGGTTTGCCCGGTCGGCCAGGATGCCGCCCAGGGGCGACAGTAAAATGGTGGGCAGCATGGCCAAGGCCAACAGCCCGGCAAAAATCGTGGCCGATCCGGTCTGTTCCAACACATACATGGACAGGGCGAATTTCAACGTATAGTTGCCCAGCAGCGAGCTGGCCTGCCCAAGCATCAAAAAGGTAAAGTTGCGGGTAAAGAGTTTCTGCGGCATGATATCCCTCCTGAACTTAATAGTTTTTAATGCATACCGGTCGATGGTATGTAAAACGGCAAAAAATAAAATACCGAACAAATGAATGTAAGTGTTCAAAATAAAATTGCCTTGCGGCAATCTTATTTTTCCTCCGGAATCTTGTCGAAGAATTGATCCACCAACGCATAGATGGAATCGTCCATCAGGGGCACGCCCATCTTCTCCAGCATCTCACCCAGAAAATAAAACTTGTGCTTCATCTCTTGGGTGGTGGCCGGAAAGACCGAGGGCAGCAGCCAGAGGCTGGTGAGCAGCGGCAACAGTTCCGCGATCTCTTTGGCATACTCGGTGTGCAAAGAGCCGTCCCGGTTTCCCTCCTCCAACAATTCCAGGTAATAGGGCGTGAGGATCCGCCGGTTGGACTCGATCATCTCCACCAGAAGGCGGGGATTCCGGGTGAGGGGAATGGCCTGTATGGTCATGCCGGTGCGCGCCTCGTCCGATTGGTTCAGCCGAATGGCCTCCCGCAATTTCTCAAGGGCGTTTAGGTCGGAACGTTGACGAACCACCTCAAAGGGGTTGTTGGCCAAAAACATCCGGTCGCCCACTGCGTCCATGATCTCTTCCTTTGACTTAAAATGGTGATAGACCGCGCCCTTGGATAAACCGTCCAGATGATCCACAATGTCCTGAATGGTGGTGTTGTCATATCCCTTTTCCAAAAACAGGCGCTGCGCCACGTTTAAGATCTTTTCCACCGTGATCTCCGGATATTTGTTTCGCATGACGGGCAATGCTCCTTTAAAACATTCATTTGGTATGTATCCATTATAGAAAATGGAGGAACGCTTGTCAAGGGTTTTTGTGAGCCGCCGTTACCCTCCGCACAGGCAAATTTTTTCATCGGACAGCCTGGACATATCCCCTGCCGGCCGCGCATATCTTTGGACAGGAAAAGGGGGGAGCGGCGTGCAGATTCCCTGGGAATTGGTGGCGGCCTTTGGTTTGGGTTTGGCGCTTCTGTACTGGGTGGGCTATCTGCTGGTGGTGCCCACCCGGTTTGTGTGGCGCATGATGGCCTGTGGGGTGCTGGGCGGAATCGCCCTTTGGGTGCTCAACCAGCTGAGCGGTTTTACCGGCATAACGGTGGCGGTGAATCCCTTTACCGCGCTCACTGTGGGCGCGCTGGGCGTGCCGGGACTGGGCATGATAATCGCGCTTCAGTTTATATTGGGCATTTGAATCCAGCGGGCGGCGTCCCCGGCGGCATCCGGTTTATCCCTTGCGGATAGGCCGGTTTTTTGATGGCGCCGGAAAAATTTGGGATTTTGAAGCAATTACGAACGCAGTATTATCTAAAGTTTAAAAATGCGAACAATGCGGCTTTTAACCGGCCTGGATGGCAAAATGATTTGAACTTGAGGGTCGAATGCGGTATAATAAGGTGTTTAATTCGAGTCAGGGCGGGCGTCCTGAGGGAGGTTTCAATGGCAGCTACCGGTAAGAGCACAAAATCGAATACCAGAAAGAAAAGCGCGCCGCGCAAAAATGAACAGGAGATGATGGGCCGTCAGGTGGCCGGGCTGATTGTGATCGGCGTGGGGATATTGGCGCTCTATCTCTTGCTTTCCGGACAGGGGGGCGCGATTCGGGAGGTGCTGCTGGGCACGGCGGGTGTGTTGGCCTACCTTCTTCCGCTGATTATCGTCTGGATTGGGGTGCTGATTCTGTTTTCCGGAAAGCGCACCGCCAGCATGAGCATAAGCCGTATCGTGCTGTTGGCCGTGCTGTTGGCCATATTGTTCGCCGGGGTGCATGTGTTTGTGGCGCCCCAGTTGGAAAGTCAGATGCGCATCCAGAGCCTGACCAACTTCGTGGCCCAATCCTATGCCCTGGCGGCTCAGGGGGGCGGCGGCGCCGGAGCCATCGGCGCGATTTTGAGCTATCCGCTCTACAGCGTGTTGGGCGGCGGAGGCTCGTTTATCGTGCTCATTATCCTGCTGTTGGCGGATTTGGTGCTGATGGGCAAGCTTTCGCTCATTGATATTGGAGAAAAAACCTACGAGCGGGTGCGCAGCGGGGTGGACAGCTACCGCGCCCATCGGGAGGAATGGGATCAGGCGCGCGCCGTCAAGGCCGAGGAGCGCGCCCAGAAAAAAGAGGAGCGCCGGGAACAGCGCGCCAGACGTCAGGCGGAAGAAGATTGGGCGCCCTGGGAAGACGACGGCCCTCAGATGTATCAGGATGAAGAAGAGCGCACGGCCACGGCCCCCAAGGGCGCGGATATCCCCGAGTTTTTAAAGCGCAAGCGCGGCAAAAAGCCGGTGCTGGAGCCCAGTTCCATGGGGGACGAATTCGAGGATTTCGGCGGCTTTGGCGAGATGGAGCCGCCCACCGTGGCGCCGGTCAAGGCCGCAAGCGGCGCATCTTCCAGGCCGCATACCGTGGCGCCCATTGTGGAGAATACGGCCATGCCCAAAGATATAAAGCGCGTCCCCAAACCCGAGCCCATGCCCAATTCGGTGGATGAGGACGACGTGGGGGATCTGCCCGACTTTAAGCGTGAGCCCCCGGTGCGCGGGGAAAGCCACTTTGCGGACGAGGTGGAAGAAGGGCAGGATTTGCCCGATTCCGCCGGGGAAGATGAGATAGATGAGATGGAAGAGGAAGCGGTGGAGGAGGGCGGACTTCCCCTGGCCCAGGATGAGCTGGAGGAAGAGGACAGCGATCTGCCCGCGGCCTTTGAGATTCCGGCCTTCCGCACGCCCCATCGCAAACAGCTGGGCAAGATGATCTCCCCTGTGGAGGACGATGGGCCGGCAGGGAATCCGGAGGAAGCGGAAGAGGAAGAAATTCCGGAAAGGCTGGACCGCACTCCGGTGGTCAAGCCCAAACCCGCGGCTCCGGCCTATCCGACTTTGGAGTTTGAACCCGAGGAGTATAATTATCCGCCGGTGGACCTTTTGCAGTTGCCGGAGCGCAAGCAGGTATCCGACGCCGAACAAAAGGATCAGATCAAGGCCCAGAAGCTGGAAGAAACCCTGCACAGCTTCGGCATTTCGGCCAAGCTCACCGGCATTGCCCATGGCCCGGCGGTGACCCGGTTTGAAATGCAGCCCGCGCCGGGCATCAAGGTGAGCCGGATTGTGAATCTGGCGGACGACATCGCCCTGAATCTGGCCGCCACCTCGGTGCGCATCGAGGCCCCCATTCCGGGCAAGCCGGCCATCGGGGTGGAGGTGCCCAACGAGGTGGTGGAGACCGTACCCATCCGCGAGGTGTTGGAAAGCGATGAGGCGCGCCGTCATCCCTCCCGGTTGGCCGTGGCCCTGGGCAAGGACAACGGCGGCCGCTATATTATCGCGGATATCGCCAAGATGCCCCATGTGCTGATTGCGGGCGCCACCGGCTCCGGTAAGTCGGTGTGCATTAACTCCATCATCTGCTCGATACTGTATCGGGCCACCCCGGAGGAGGTGCGCCTGATTATGGTGGACCCCAAGGTGGTGGAGCTGTCGGTGTATAACGGCATTCCCCACCTGCTGGTGCCGGTGGTAACCGACCCCAAAAAGGCGGCGGGCGCCCTCAATTGGGCGGTTTTGGAAATGACCGACCGCTACAAGCGCTTTGCCGACCGCGGGGTGCGGGATATGAAGGGCTACAACCGGGCGCTGCAGGAGGGCGAAAAGCCGCTGCCCCAGATTGTGGTTATTATCGACGAGTTGGCCGACCTGATGATGGTCTCCCCGGGCGAGGTGGAAGAGGCCATTTGCCGTCTGGCCCAGCTGGCCCGGGCGGCCGGCATCCATCTGGTCATCGCCACCCAGCGCCCCTCGGTGAATGTCATTACCGGCGTCATCAAGGCCAACATCCCCTCGCGCATCGCCTTTACCGTGGCTTCCCAGGTGGACAGCCGCACGATTTTGGATGTGGGCGGCGCGGAGAAGCTGTTGGGCCGGGGCGATATGCTCTATGCGCCCGCGGGCACCAACAAGCCCCAGCGGGTTCAGGGCACCTGGGTCAGCGACGAAGAGGTGCACGATGTGGTGGAGTACATCAAGGCGCGCCACACCGCCGAATACAACGAGGATATTATCGAACACATGGACAACGCGGAAAGCAGCGAGCCCGAGGAGGACAAGGCTCTGGAAGAGCATGACGAGCTTTTGCCCCAGGCGGTGGAGATCGTGGTGGAGTCTGGACAGGCCTCCATCTCCATGCTTCAGCGCAGGCTGCGCATTGGCTACGCCCGGGCGGGCCGGCTGATCGACGATATGGCCAGCCGGGGGATTGTCAGCCAGTCTGAAGGCGCCAAGCCCAGAAATGTGCTCATCACCCGGGAGCAATTCCACGCCATGTTCCTGGAAGAGAGCGAACGATAGAGAAAAACGCAATG
>DVJW01000098.1 GCA_018716505.1 Candidatus Faecaligallichristensenella faecipullorum
AGGGGAGGTTTGGAGGGGCCTAGGGGGAAGCAGATTGAGGGAGGGCGTCAGCCCGACTAGGGGCGCTAAAATCGTAGATTTGCGCCCCGTACCCGCGACGTATCAATCGTCGCGGGCGAAAAACGGAAACCTCCCCCTGGCCCCTCCATAAAAACCGCTCCCCGCCAGGGGAATTTCGCTTTCCTTTGATAAAAAAGGAACGTGAACCCTCCCTATCCTCTCGATAAAATGGCCACCAAACCCCAAATTGTGCTATAATGAATGAAAACAAAAACAAGGGGGATTTACCCATGAAGATTCAGTTTTTGGGCACCGCGGCGGCCGAGGGCGTGCCGGCCTTTTTCTGCAACTGCCCGGTATGCCGCGAGGCCTTCGAAAAGGGCGGACGCCAGGCGCGCAGCCGCAGCGGCGCGCTCATCGACGGGGTTTTGAAGCTGGACTTTGGCCCGGACACCTATCATCACATCCTGGCCCATCATCTGGACACCGAAAACTGGAAGAGCGTGCTTATCACCCATTCCCACGAGGATCATTTCGTGCCCAGCGAGATCCTGTACCGCCGGGAGGGCTTCGCCCAGGTGGCGGAGGATTCCGAGCCGCTCACCGTGTACGGCAATCAGGCGGTGGTGGATCAGGTGGAGGCCCATCGCACCTCGGGTACGCCCACAAACCGTGTGGCGGCCAAGCGGCTTGCGCTGTTTACCCCGGAACAGATTCAGGGCTACACCGTAACCCCCATGCTGGCCCAGCACATGCCCAACGAAGAATGCTTTTTCTACCTTATTGAAAAGGACGGCAAGCGCATTCTGTACGCCCACGACACCGGCTTTTTCCCGGAGGAGAACTTCCGGTATTTGGCGGGCAAGCGCCTGGACCTGGTGTCGCTGGACTGCACCAACTGCAATCTGGAATTCGACAAGGGCCATATGGGCGCGCCGGCCGGAAGGCGCGTCCGCGCGCGGCTCATGGAAACCGGCGCCGCGGATGAGCACACCATCTTCGTGCTCAACCATTTTTCCCACAACGGAGGCGCCAGCTACGACCAGATGGTGCATCTGGCCCCGGATTTTGTGATCTCCTATGACGGCATGACGGTGGAAGTGTAAGCGGCATAAAAAAGAGGGGGCAGTCCGGCGGTTTTCCGGACTGCCCCTTGCCTTTTCTTTACATGTGCCCTGTTTCATGTGCCCTGGGTAATCATGCGATAGCCCACCCCGATATGGGTCTGGATATACTGGGGCGAACCGGGCTCGCTTTCCAGCTTTCTGCGCAAGGTGGCCATGAACACCCGCAAGTTGGCCACCTCGTGCCTCCAGCTCGCCCCCCAGATTTTTTCGGTCAGATAGGGATAGGTCAACACCTTGCCGGCGTTTTGACAGAGCAGGCAGAGCAATTTATACTCAATGGGCGTAAGATGGATCTCCCTTTCCTGGATATAGGCGCGCCTGGCCGTGTAATCCACCCTAAGGCCGCCGTTTACAAACACCGGAGAACTGGCCGCGCCGCTTTTGAGCATGACCAGCCGCCGCTGAATCGCCCGCAGCCGGGCCAGGAGCTCGTCCACCGAAAAGGGCTTGACCAGATAATCGTCGGCCCCGGCGTCCAGGGCGCCGATCTTGTCCGTGTCCTCGCTGCGGGCGCTGATGACCACAATGGGCATGTTCGACCAGCTCCGAATGGCGCGAATCACCTCCACCCCGTCCATGTCCGGAAGGCCCAGATCCAACATGGCGATGTCCGGGTGGTGCGAGGTGGCATTCAAGAGGGCCTCCTGGCCGCTGGCCGCCTCTATAAAGCGGTAATCATGGGCCTGGAGGGTGGCGCTCATCAGCTTGCGCACCGATTTATCGTCCTCCACCACCAGAACCACCGGCTTGTTCACGCGAACGCCCTCCTTTTCTGCCCAGTCCTGGGGTCTATCCCCTTTCCTTTGAGCACGATGCGTCTCCCCCCTCAAAGGGCTGATCCGCCTCCTCTGGCCCTTTAACCCGGTTCAGCAAAAAGCGATCCAGCCGCTTCATAAGCGGAAAGCCAGCCAACGCCGTCAACAGAAAAATCAAAAACAGCGCGATATCCCGCATCAGAAAAGCCTCCCGTTGGCTTCCGAATCCAGCTTAAATATGGAAGCATTTCTGGATGGCCTTGTTGCTGCCCATCACCAGCAGGTTCTCATCCCGCGTCAATACGGTATTCGAGGAAACCGCTATATCCAGCGGCCTGCCTTCCCGCTTGATGCCCAGCACATTGACCCCGCTGCGCCGGCGGATATCCAGATTGCCCACGGTCTTGCCCACCCATTCGTCGGGCACCGAAACCTCCACGATGGCGTTGTCCTCGTCCAGCTCCACATAGTTAAAGATATGGTCCGAGGTATAGCGGATGGCCGTCCATTGGGCCACCTGCTTGGTGGGATACACGATATGATCCGCGCCGTTGCGCAGCAGGAACTTGGCGTGCACGTCCCGGGCCGCCCGGGAAACCACCAGCTTGGCCCCCAGCTCCTTGAGCAGCGAGGTGGTCTCCAGCGAGCTTTGGAAGTCGTCCCCAATGGCCACGATGCACAGGTCAAAATTGCCCACGCCCAGGGACATCAGGAAATCCTCGTTGGTGCTGTCGCCGATCTGGGCGTTGGTCACATAGGGCAAGGTGGCCTCCACCCGCTCCTCATTGGTATCCACCGCCATCACCTGATGATCCAACTCATGCAGCTTTCTGGCCACGTGCTGGCCAAACCGGCCCAAACCAATCAACAATACGCTTTTCATGATGACAACTCCTTATGAATCGAAAAAGTATGGTCTTTCGTGAATAGGGGGAGTTTCCCCCTATAATCTCCTTGAGAAGGGGAACGGAATTATGAGGGGGCCAGGGGGAGTTCCGATCCTCCCCCTTAGGCCCCCTCATGCACCCCCTAACCCCCTTCAAACGGCCGGGCGCTGCCCGGAGCCCGCTGGGCTGCCGCCCAGACCCGCATAACTCGGTACAATGAGGGGAATTATTTCTTACCTTTATCAGACCGGTTCCTTCCGGGGGAGCCAGTTGCGGCGGGGGCCCGCAGGCCCCCTTGAGCATCCCGCTAGAGGGGGTAGGGGAGGTTTGGAGGGGCCTAGGGGGAACCAGATTGAGGGAGGGCGTCAGCCCGACTAGGGCCGAGGACAGCGCTTTGCGCTCCGCAGGCCCGTACTCGCCCCGCTGAAAGCGGGGTGAGCGAACATACGGAAGGTTCCCCCTGGCCCCTCCATAAAACTGCTCCCCGCCAGGGGAAATTTTGCTTCCCTTTGTAAAAGGGAGTCAAGCTTCCCCCTGGGCCCTCCATGAAAAAAGCGCTTCCCCTCGGGAAGAAATTTACCCTTTAAAATCAAGAAAATTTCTCAAATTTTATAAAATATTCTTTATCTTCCTCAAACTCTATCTTCCCATGAACCTTCTCAAACTCGCAAATGTGTTCCCTCATCAACACTTCCAACTCCCGGTTGGCGGAGCGCGCATTGTATTCGGCCACATAGCGGAATTTTTTGAGCTGTTCGGCGCTGGTCCTGAGGGTAAACTTGGCCGTCTCCGCCGCCATCGAACGCGCCCCCCTCCGCTGAATATGCCATTATTATAGCGTCCAAACGCCGTCAAAAAGGGACTTCGACGGCTATATGACGGCATAATATTCCAGAGGCGGCGCGGGTTGAGTGTGTACTGATAAATTTATATGTTCATGATATCTCCAAAGGTTTTCATTGATTTTTTTTGCGTCTTCACATATAATAGATGTAGGGAAATCCCTACTTTCCATACTATATAAGGAGGTGTATAAATTATGCAGACTAGGCCATTTGTGGACAACGCCAAGGTTATGGCCAAAGGACAAATTACCATACCCAAAGATATTCGGGAAGCGCTGGGTGTGTCCAGCGGTGATCGTGTCACCTTTATCGTAGAAAACGGCTCAGTACGCATGGTTAATTCCGCAGTATACGCCATGCAAGTGCTGCAACGGGAAATGGCCGGAGAGGCTGAGCGCGCAGGCCTAACCTCAGATGAGGAGGTAATGGCCCTTGTTCATGAACTGAGAAGTGAGGATGACAAGGCATGAGAGTATTGATCGATACCAATGTCCTCATTTCCGCCGCTCTGAATCCAAATGGGGTTCCGTTTCAGGCTTATAAAAAGGCGGCTTCCTATCCGCACCACGGCCTGATTTGCGAACAGAATGTAGATGAAATGCGGCGAATTTTCAATAAAAAATTTCCTCATCGTCTCGCTTCATTGGACAAATTCCTTTCCATTGCTCTGATGACGCTGGAATTGGTTCCCATCCCCACGGAGGAAAGCGCCTCTGAGAAAGAAATTCGGGACGTAAAAGACCGGCCGATTTTACGAGCTGCCTTAAAAGCGAAGGTGGATATATTTGCTCACCGGTGATAAGGACTTTTTAGAATCCAATCTGAAGAATCCGTCCATCATGACACCTGTGGAATTTCTTAACCTATGAAATTCTCCCCAAAACATACCGAGCCCAGGCGAATATCCGCCTGGGCTCGTTTCTTATTCCCGTTTACCGCCTTCTCACCGCCATGCTCCCCACAAGCGCCACCAGGTTCACCCCCACCACGCTGGCCCCGGTGGGCAGATCCAGGGCATAGGACAGCACAAGGCCGATCAAAAAGCAGGCCACCGAAATGACCGCCGCAGCCAGGGTCATGGCCTTGAAGCTGCCCACCAGCCGCCGGGCGGTGAGCGCCGGGAACAGGATCAGGCTGGAAATCAGCATGGTGCCCATCATGCGCATACCCAACACCACGGTGATGGCGGTGAGCAGCGAGATCATGAACTGATACATCGAAACGTTGATGCCCGTGGCCTGGGCGTTGACCTCGTCATAGCTGATGGCGAACAGGCGGTTGAAGAACAGCCCATACATCAAAATCACCGCCAGGCCCAACACCACGCTCAGCACCACGTCGCTTTCGGACACCGCCAGGATGCTGCCGAACATGTAGTCGCTCACATCCATATTAAACCCATGGGAAAGGGAGGTCACGATCACCCCGAAGGACAGCGCGGCCGCGGCCATGATGCCGATGGCGGCGTCCCCGGCCAGGGCGCCCCGCTGGGACAGGTACATGATCAAAAACGAGGCCGCCACCACCAGCGGAATGGCCACCGGCATGGGCGGAAGGCCCAGGGCCATGGCCAGGGCCAGCGCCGCGAAGCCCACCTCGCCCAGGCCGTGGCCGATGAGCGAATAGCGCTTGAGCACCAGCACCACCCCCAAAAGCGCCGCGCACAGCGAAACGATAACCCCCACAATCAGCGCCCGGCGCATGAAGGGAAAGCTCAAAACCTCCAAAAACTCCGCCATTATGCCCGCCCTCCTTGATGCGTCCAGCCCGAAACCGGCCCGATATAGCTGACCCCGTGATCCACCACCATCACCCGGTCCGCGCTTCTTTCCACATAATCCCAATCGTGGGTGGAAATCAAAAGGCTGATGCCCAAGCGGGCACGCAGACCGTCAAACAGCGCGTACAGGGCGCGGGTGATGTCCGGATCCAGCGCCGAACAGGGCTCGTCCAGCACCAGCAGCCTGGGGTTTCGGGCCAGCGCCCGGGCCAGCAGGGCCCGCTGTTGCTGGCCTCCGGAAAGCTCGCCGATGCGCCGCCTTTCCATGCCCGAAATGCCGGCCAGTTCCAGCGCCCTTCGGGCCTCCGCTTTGTCCTTTTGGGTGTAAAAGGGCAGCCGCCTGCCCGGGCGCTGGGTGCCGGACAGCACGATCTCCCAAACCGTGGCCGGGAAATCCCGCTCCGCGGTGTTCATCTGGGCCAGATAGGCGATGTCGTCGCGGGGGATGTTCCGTTCCATCTCCCCCGAGCTCAGGGGCAAGAGCCCCAGCACGCCCTTGATCAAGGTGCTCTTGCCCGAGCCGTTGCTCCCCACCAGGCACAGGTTTTCCCCGGCGTGCAACTCAAAACTCACGTCTTTTAAAATCATCGCCCCGCCGTAGGAAAAAGAGGCGCCCCGCATGGCCAGAACCGGCCGGTCTTTCCGCTGTTCGCTCATCCGTTTAACCCTTCCCGAATCGCTTCCAGATTGTCGTTCATGATGTCCAAAAAGCTGACCCCGGCCTCCATCTGTTCCTTGGTCACGTTGTGGGCCGAGCTGAGCAGCCGCATTTCAACCCCGGTCTGCTCGGCGATGGAGCGCGCCACCTTGGGGTCGGCCAGCTCCTCGTAATAGATCACCGGAATATCTTTGTCCTGAATTTCCTGGATAAGGGCGGCCACCACCTTGACGCTGGGCTCGGCCCCGGCCGCGCAGCTGTCATAGGCCGCCCGATAGGTGAGGCCGTAGCGCCTGACGAAATAGCCGAAGGCAAACCGGCCCCCGAAGATCAGCTCCTTGCGCTGGCCGTTTTGGGCCGCCTCCATGAAGGCGCCGTCCAGATCCTGCAGCGCCTGGCAATAGTCCTGGGCATTTTGGGTGTACAGCGCCTCGCCCTCCGGATCCAGGGCAATGAGCGCGTCCCGAATGGCGTTCACGAATTGCTGGGCCAGGCTCATATCCAGCCAGAAATGGGGATCCAGCCCGTGCTGATGGCCGTCCCCGCTGCCTTCGCCGGACTCGCTCTCCATGAGCTCGATGCCCTGGGAGCCGTCCAGCACCATGGGCCCATCCCCGCCCAGGCCGTCCAGCACCCGGCCGGCCCAGGGTTCCATCTCCGCCCCGGTGTAGATAAACAGGTCCGCGGACTGGATGTTCACCATGTCCTTGGGGCTGGGCTCAAAGCTGTGGCTCTCCGAGCCCGCGGGCAGCAGCATGGTGACCTCCACCCGGTCGCCGCCGATTTGGCGGGCAAAGTCGTATTGGGGAAACAGGGTGGCGATGATTTGAATCTTTTCCGTGGAGCCGCTTTGGGCGCACCCGCAAAGGGGGCAGAGCATCAGGGCCAGCACGGCAAACAGCGAGACGATTTTTTTCATGGGTTTCCTCCTGAGAATGGTCAACGGTTTTGGGCCACGATCAGCGGTATGCGCATCTCGGCCCGGGTCAGCCCGGCATGCTGGCCCCGAAATTGCTTGGGGTGGTTTTGGCCCAGGCCGCGGCTTTCCAACATGGCGTCAGAAATGCCCAGGGCCAGGTAATCCCCCACAAAATCCAGGGTCTTGGGGTGGGGCTCTCCGGGGCCGAACAGTTTTTTCAGGGCCTGGTCATGATCCATGAGCAGGAAATCCTCTCCCAACCGCGCCCGGAAGCGCTCCTCAAACAGCGCCTCCCTGCCCCTTTTCACGAAAAACGAGGCGGCCCTGGACTCGATAAAGGGCTGAAGGATCAAAAGCTCCATGAGCTCAGGCATTTCGTCGATATACAAAATGCGGCCGATGGACGTCATGCCGTGGTCGGCGGACAGGATGAGAGTGGCCTGCGGCCAGGTTTGAAAGGCGCTTTCCAGCTGGGCCTCCAGCGCCCGGACCAGCGCCCCGGCCCGCTCGTCCCCGGGCCCAAGGCGGTGCATCAAGGCGTCGGGCTCGGTGAAATAGCCCATGATAAACCGCTCGCCCGGACGGGCGCACAGTTCCCCGACGGCCCTGAGCTGATCCTCGAATCCGGCCTCGATCTTATAGCAATCGCAGTACGGCGAGGGAAACGGGGAAACGCTGTGGCACTCCACCCCGGCCTTCTGAAGGGCGGTAAAGATGCTCTCATAGGGCATCAGGGTATAGGCGGGCGGGGGCTGGACGGCCTCCTGGGTAAAGCTGTCCCGGTTTAAATAGGTATCCACCACCCGGCCGTATTCCTTGAAAAACAGCGACCAGCCCAGCCATCCATGCTCGGCGGGGGACAGGCCCGAATAATAGCTGTTCATGGCGGCCACGGTGGTGCAGGGAAAGACCGGGGAAAGCGCGTCCATCAGGTGGCTTCGGAAAAAGCCTTCGGGCCGCGCATGGCGCTCCAGCACCTCCAGGCCCAGGGCGTCCAGCACCAGGAACACCACATTGCGCCCGGCGGTTTTCAGCCGGTCCTGAAGCATTGAAAGCGGCGCGTGGCGGGTTTGGGCCCCATAGTGGCTCAAAATCGCGTTCACCGTGCCCAAGGCGCTGTTTTCATAATCCGGATACAGAATTTCCATGGTCTTCTCCCCTTTCCTTCTCGAAGCCTGTTCACCGGGAAACAATGGCCGAAATCAGGCTGATAAACAGCGCGGCGGCCAGGGCCCAGCCAAAGCCGTCCACCGAAAAGCCCGGAAACAACCGGGCGCAAAACAGGATCAGCCCGGCGTCAATCACAAAGCCGAACAGCCCCAGGGTCAAACAGCCGATGGGCAAGGTCAAAAGCTTCAGCAGCGGCCGGATCAGCACATAGGCCAGGCCCAGCGCCACCCCCACGGCCAGCGAAGCGCCCAGAGAATCGGCGTGGAAACCATCCAAGAGCTTCACGCACACCGGCATGGACAGAACGCCAATCCAGAACGTGGCCGCGGTGCGCGACATTCTCATTTTTCCGCTCAACATTCATCCCCCTTTATTTCATCCCGAAAGACCGCCCAGGCCCCGCTTTCCGGGGGCAGGGACACAAAGCGCATGGGCGTTTTCCGCGTCGGATGCTCAAACTCCAGCCGGGCCGCCCAAAGGGCGATCTGCTCCCCGGGCCTGCCCTGGCCATACCGGGCGTCACCCCAAAGGGGAAAGCCGGCGTTTGCGTGCTGCACCCGGATCTGGTGGCTGCGCCCGGTCATGAGCCGCACTTTTTGAAGGGACAGCCCCTCCCGGCGCGCCAGGTTTTCGCTCACCAGCCGCGCCTGCTTGGCCCCGGGGGCGGAAGCCTCCACCACCTTGACCATGCCGCTTCGCCCGTCCTTTAAAAGATAATCGCAAAGCTCCATTTGATCCGGGGCCGCGCCCCGCACCACGGCCAGATAGGTCTTTTGAACCCCGTGGCCCGCAAAGGCCGCGCTCAGCCGGGCCGCCGCCTTGCTGGTGCGCGCCAGCACCATCACCCCGCCCACCGGCCGGTCCAGCCTGTGGCACAGGCCCAGGTACACCGCGCCCGGCTTGTGGTATTTTTCCCCGATATAGCCCTTCATCAAAGTCAAAAGGTCGGTATCCCCGGAGGCGTCGGCCTGCACCGGCAGATTGGGCGGCTTCACCACCACCAGCAGGTGGTTGTCCTCATACAGCACGCCCACCTTGTATTTCCCGGATTGAACCGCGCCCAACGGCGCGCCGGGCTCGAATTCCCGCATGTTGTCCTCCATAATTGTTTATTTGAGCATATCCTCATCTATTGATAAAACGCGAAAACCGCCGCGGTTATGCGGCGGTTCCTTTTTTATGTGGGGGCCAGGGGGAGGTTTCTATAATATCTCCCCCTTTATACCCCCTTGGGAAGGGAACCTTTTCATGGAGGGGCCAGGGGGAGGTTTCCGTTTTTTCGCCCGCGACGTTTGATACGTCGCGGGTACGGGGCGCAAATCTACGATTTTAGCGCCCCTAGTCGGGCTGACGCCCTCCCTCAATCTGCTCCCCCTAGGCCCCTCCAAATTAACCGCCCGCGCCAGACGTTCGTCTGTCGCGGGTACGGGCTTGCGGAGCCCTTCGGGCTGTCCTCAGCCCTAGTCGAGCCTTTCGGCTCTCCCTTACCACCCCTACCCCCTCTAGCGGGACGCTCATTCGCCGCCCCGTCCTCGGCTTCGCCGGGCCGGGGTTCCGGGTCGCAAAATAAATTTTGCTCCCCTCCAGGTTCGCTTCGCTCACCCTGACTGGGGGCCTCACGGCCCCCGCCGCGACTGGCTCCCCCAGAGAAGTCCGGTCTGATAAAGGCTAGAACGGTAAGTCCTATCGGGAGCATTATGTTTGCTGCTTTTACGGGATATCGGGGGGTGGCCCCGCGCCGGGGGCGGCGAGCCCCCACAGCGGCCGTTTCAAGGGGGTTATGGGGTGCGCGAGGGGACTTAAGGGGCGAGGGAGCGCGCAGCGCGACTAGGCGGTTGCAAATCGAAGATTTGCGCCGCCGTACCCGGCGGGCGGCGAAGCCGTTTGACGGGCGAAGATGGAAATCGGAATCCCCCCTAGTCCCCTCGCATAAACGTTTCCCTTTTCTCAAAGGGTTTTAAAAGGGGATATGAAATTTCCCCTATACCCTCCACCTTCCGCTGGCGCCGCAGGGCAAAACCCCGCCCGCGCGCACCGGCAGCACCACTTCCCCGGCCTCCACATGGCCGCCGAAGCGCTTTTGAACGGTCATCAGCAGCATATTGCTGAGCACCGCGGGCTGAAGCCCGGTGGTGTAGCTGTTGATCAGCATGAACAGCGGATTTTCGCTCATCACCCGGGTGCAGGCCGAAACCAGGCCGTACAGCTCGTTTTCCAGCTTCCAGACCTCGCCCCCCGGGCCGCGGCCATAGCTGGGCGGATCCATGACGATGCCGTCGTAAAACCGGCCGCGCCGCTCCTCCCGGGCCACGAATTTCAGGGCGTCGTCGATAATCCAGCGCACGCTGGTTTCGCTGACGCCGCACTTGACCCGGTTTTCCCCGGCCCATTGCACCATGCCCTTGGCCGCGTCCACATGGCAGACCTGGGCGCCGGCCTTGGCGCAGGCCATGGTGGCCCCGCCGGTGTAGCCGAACAGATTCAGCACCTTCACCGGCCGGCCGGCGGCTTTGATGAGCCCGCTCATCCAATCCCAGTTCACCGCCTGTTCCGGAAACAGGCCGGTATGTTTAAACCCGGTGGGGCGCACATAAAAGGACAAATCCTTATAATCCACGCTCCATTTTTCGGGCAGGCGCTTAAAAAACTCCCATTCCCCGCCGCCCTTGGCGCTGCGGTGATAATAGGCATGGGCGCTCTGCCAGATTTCCGGGCGCTGTTTGGGCCAGATGGCCTGAGGATCGGGCCGGCGTAGGATAACCTCCTTCCACCGCTCCAGCTTTTCCCCGTCGCCGCTGTCCAGCACCTCGTAATCCTTCCAGCCATCGGCTATATACATGCGAACGCTCCTTTATATTCTGTGCATTATTTTTCGATTATACCCCGCTTTTCCGTCGAGTTCAACCGCATTTTTGCAAAAAAAGGCCGCCTGACCAGGCCCGGCGCCTTATATTTTCCAATTTTGGGGCATAATATGGTAGAAGGGCGGGCCGGCTTTTGGGGGCTGTCCTGCCCTTGGCTTCAACGAAACTTTTCGGACAACACATTGTTGTAAAAGACAACGGGATTTGGAAATCCATTCATAATATAAGGCCTGGAGGTGTTGACAAATGTATCGAAGAATTCGGGATTTGCGGGAGGACGCGGAACTGACCCAAAAACAGGTGGCCGAAATTCTGCATTGTTCCCAACAGGCATACAGCTATTACGAGCTGGGCCTGCGGGACATTCCCACCGGGATCCTCATCGAGCTGGCCAAGCTCTATAACACCACCACCGACTACCTGCTGGGCCTGACCAGCGAGCGCTGACTTCGTAAAATTTTGGCAAGCGCTTTACAAACGCCCACAGCTGTATATAATAGTAAATAAGATCATATTTCGCGATGAAGGGGACCGGTTGCGCGACCGAAAGCAAAGCGAGCCGAAGATTGGTGAAAGTTCGGCGGGAGGCGCGCGGCAGCATCACCCCGGAGCGGCGGGCTGAACGATTTGTTTCAGTAAGCCTGGCCGGGTTCCGCCCGTTAGCGCGGCGGCGCATGATGGTGCGCCAGAGAGAGGGCGCTTTGCGCCAAATTGGGTGGTACCGCGAGCAAGCTTCGTCCCAAGCGAGGCTTGCTTTTTATTATCCATAAAAGCTGGCCGCCGGAAGTTCCATCGGAAATTCAGGCGGCGTGTGAACCGAAACGGAGGGAAAGGCAAACATGTTTGAAAAAGTATCAACGAACCTGGATTTTCTGGCCCGGGAGACCGAGGTGGAGGCCTTCTGGAAGGAAAACCACATTCGCGAGGCGGTGGACGCCCGGGAAGGCCGGGAGGGCTTCACCTTTTACGACGGCCCGCCCACGGCCAACGGCAAGCCCCACATCGGCCACATCCTGACCCGGGCCATCAAGGACCTGATCCCCAGGTATCAGACCATGAAGGGCAAAAAGGTGCTGCGCAAGGCCGGATGGGACACCCACGGCCTGCCGGTGGAGCTGGAAGTGGAAAAGCTGCTGGGCCTGGACGGCAAGGAGCAGATCGAGCAGTATGGGGTGGAGCCCTTTATCCAGGAATGCAAAAAATCGGTCTGGAAATACAAGGGCGAATGGGAGCGCATGAGCGAGCGTGTGGGCTATTGGGCCGACATGGACCACCCCTACATCACCTATGACAACGACTACATCGAATCGGTGTGGTGGTCTTTAAAGCAGGTATACGACAAGGGCCTGCTGTACAAGGGCCACAAGGTGGTGCCCTATTGCCCCCGGTGCGGCACCGCCCTGTCCTCCCACGAGGTTTCCCAGGGCTACAAGGAGGTCAGCGAATACTCGGTGTTCGCGCGCTTCCAGATCAAGGGCCGGGACAAGGCCTATTTCCTGGCCTGGACCACCACGCCCTGGACGCTGCCCAGCAACGTGGGCCTGTGCGTGAACCCGGACGCCGAATATGTGGAGTTCAACCTGGAGGGCGAGACCTTTATCATGGCCAAGGCCCTGATGGCCCAGGTCCTGGGCGAGGAAAACGCCCAGAAGGCCGAAATCGTAAAGACCTTCGTTGGCCGCGAGATGGCGGGCATGGAATATGAGCCGCTCTACCGCTTTGTGGAGCCCGAAAAGGCGGCCTGGCGGGTGGTGGCCGACGATTACGTCACCATGGAAGACGGCACCGGCATCGTGCACATCGCCCCGGCTTTCGGCGAGGACGACGCCCGGGTGGGCCGGGAAAACGGCCTGCCCTTTGTGCAGCTGGTGGACGCCAGGGGCTGCATGGACCAGCGCACCGCCTGGCCCGGCCTGTTCGTGAAGGAGGCCGACCCCAAGATCATTGAGGATCTGAAGGAGCGGGGCCTGCTGTACAAAAAGCAGCTGTACACCCACAACTACCCCTTCTGCTGGCGGTGCGACACCCCGCTCATCTACTACGCCCGCGCCACCTGGTTCATCCGCATGACCGCGGTGCGCGACGAACTGATGGCGGTCAACCGCTCGGTGAACTGGATGCCCGAGAACATCAAAGAGGGCCGCATGGGCAACTTCATCGAGAACGTCATCGACTGGGGCCTCTCCCGGGAGCGCTATTGGGGCACGCCCCTGCCCATCTGGACCTGCCAATGCGGCCACATCCATGTGATCGGCTCCATCGAGGAGCTGAAAAAGCTGGGCAAGGATGTGCCCGAGAACATCGAGCTGCACAAGCCCTACATTGACCAGGTGCATTTGACCTGTCCGGAATGCGGCGGCGAGATGAAGCGGGTGCCCGAGGTCATCGACTGCTGGTACGATTCGGGCTCCATGCCCTTTGCCCAGTGGCACTATCCCTTTGAGCACAAGGAGGAGTTCGAGGCCAACTTCCCAGCCGACTTCATCTCCGAGGCCATCGACCAGACCCGCGGGTGGTTCTACACCCTGATGGCCATCGGCACCCTGGTGTTCGGCAAGGCGCCCTTTAAAAACTGCATCGTGTTGGGCCATGTCCAGGACAAGGACGGCATCAAGATGAGCAAGCACAAGGGCAACGTGGTGGATCCCTGGGAGGTTTTGGACAAGCAGGGAGCCGACGCGGTGCGCTGGTATTTCTACAGCGTGGGCGCGCCCTGGCTGCCCAGCCGCTTCTCCCCGGAGATGGTGAGCGAGTCCCAGCGCAAGTTCATGGGCACCCTTTGGAACACCTACGCCTTCTTTACCCTGTACGCCTCCATCGACCATTACGACCCGGCCAACCAGAAGGCAGACCCCAAGGACTTCTCCCTGATGGACAAGTGGGTGCTGAGCCGGCTCAACACCATGGTGGACTTTGTGGACAAGGGCATGGCCGAATACAAGATCACCGAAACCGCCCGGGCCATCGCGGCCTTTGTGGACGAGCTGAGCAACTGGTATGTGCGCCGCTGCCGCGAGCGGTTCTGGGGCAAGGGCATGGAGGGCGACAAGCTGGCCGCCTTTGAGACCCTGTACACCGTGCTCACCACCCTTTGCGGGGTTTGCGCGCCCTATATCCCGTTCATGGCCGAGACCATGTACCGCAATCTGGTGGCGAACAACATTCCGGGCGCGCCCATCAGCGTGCATTTGACCGATTTCCCCTCCGCCAGGGCCGAGCTCATTGACCCGGAGCTGGAAAAGGAGATGGACGAGGTCATCCGCGCGGTGCAGCTGGGCCGCGCCTGCCGCAACGCCGCCTCCATCAAGGTGCGCCAGCCCGCCCAGGCGCTGTATGTCAAGGGCTCCGCGCTCTCCGAGGGCATGGCCGCGCTGATCGCGGACGAGCTGAACGTGAAGGAAGTGCGCTTTGTCACCGACGCCCGGGCCTTCACCACCTACAAGATCAAGCCCCAGATGCGCACCGTGGGCCCGAAATACGGAAAGCTGCTCAAAAAGATCGGCGAGCATCTTTTGACCCTGGACGGAAACCAGGTGGTGGACGGCTTTGAGAAGGGCGAGGCCCTGCGCTTCGAAATCGAGGGCAGCGAGGTGGTCTTAAGCAAGGAGGACGTGCTCACCGAGCCCATGCAAAAGGCCGGGTTTGTGGCCCAGACCGAGGGCGAGCTGACGGTGGTGCTGGACACCAATTTGACCCAGGCGCTCATCGAGGAAGGCTTTGTGCGCGAGGTCATCAGCAAGCTTCAGACCATGCGCAAGGAGGCCGGTTTCGAGGTCACCGACCGCATCGGCGCGGCCTATCAGGCGGGCGAAAAGCTGTCGGCCGTCATCGAAAAGGCCAAAGGCGAGATCATGGGCGCGGTGCTGGCCACCGAACTCGTGCCCGGCAGCCACGACGGCGTCAGCAAGGAATGGAACATCAACGGCGAGGACGCCGTGCTCACGGTGTGGGTAAACGCCCAGGCTTAAAGAAAGTTCATCATAAACGGCGCACAGCGGCACGAATTTCTGCCGCTGTGCGTTTTATATCGCGGAATGATTTGCATTGGCTTTGGCACAGATACTTCTTTTATTCATTTTTACATAACATCATTAATTTTAAGAGTCATGCTACAAAAAAATCCCCTCTCCCCTTGGCGTTGTTGGGGATGGGAATCTTTTTACCGGCCGGTGATGGGCGGACCGTTGAGCTCGCTTCCGCGCAGGATGCTTTCCTCAAGATCAGCGATTTTGCTGCACAAATCCAGCATGGCCTCCACCGTGCGCGGGGTGCAGCGCCGGGCGATGTCGCCGAATTGTTGGTTATAGCCGCCGTTTTGCGGGATCACCGCGCCCGCGATGACCCATTCGATGGGGATATTCAACACATCGCACAGCTCGGATAATTTGACAATGGAAATGGGCTTTATGCCTCGTTCGATTTTACTGAGATGCGCCACAGAAAATTCGATGTGCTCAGCCGCCTGTTCCTGCGTCATATGCCGCTTAATGCGCGCGTTTTTTAGACGCTTACCCAATACGGCCTGAGAAACAGCCACTGCGCTCACCTTCCCCTCTGTTCATCTCATATTATATAAATATGGCAAACAAATAGGAAGGTTCGAAACTGTGGGAAGTTTCCCATATGAACCAGATTGAGGAAAAAAGTTTTGATCTAGGCGTCCAATGCCCGGTGAATCATCGCGCACACAAACTTTTCGTCCCGGCGGTAGGCGCTATCCGCATTTTCTAACACCACGGTTGCGGTCAAAAGGCCCATAGCCAGATAGGCCCTGCATCGCAGTTTTACATTATGCAGCGAGGCAAGGCGATACGCCCGCAAAGGTTCTTCCAGGCCGGCCCGCAAATGCGGCGCCATTTCCCGCTCCACCAGCGCCCATCGCTTTTGCGCCTCGGGCAGTGCCTGAGCCGATTCCAAGTCAATCAGCTGATCATCGGAAAGGGAAACTGCCTGAGCATGTCCGGCCACCGCCAGAAAGCATCCACGGCAATAGGCATGTTCCTCCAAAACCCGCTCATACTGATCCAGCGCGTCGGCAAACGCCGCAAAGGCTTCCTCCTGCTGAAGCTCGGTTTCCCCGGGCAGCAATTTCCATATTTGATGGCGTATGCGCCTCTGCTCCTTCAGGCCATCGGCATACGCATCCATATGATTCAAGCTGATTTCGTGCCCCAATTCTCTATAATCGAGGTTCATCTCATTTGCCAGCTTATCCCATAGTGCCTGAACCAATTCCGCCATGTGCAATTCCTCCCTTTTGTTTTGACACCATTGTAAGCGCTCTGGGAAACATGCGGAAGGTTCAAAACGCGGTGATTCGGCTCAGATGAACCTATTTGGCATAAATTTTTATTCCCCCTCACCCCCATCCCCCGCCCCGCATA
>DVJW01000099.1 GCA_018716505.1 Candidatus Faecaligallichristensenella faecipullorum
GTCGCCCGTATCCGTCCGATGGACGGCTCCGGGTACGGCCCTGCGGACTTCCTTCGGAGTGTCCTCGGGCCTAGTCGGGCTAAAGCCCTCCCTCCTTTGCTGCCTTCGGCAGCGGCCGGTCGAAGGCCGCGCTTCGCGCGGCTGGAGGTTCGCAAACAACGTTTGCGAACCGAAACCCCGGCCCGGCACAGGCCGAGGCCGGGGCGAAGATGTGAAGGGGCCGCGGCCCCTTCATGCATCCCCAGAGTTAGAAATCGGGTTTTTTGACAGTCTGAAATGTGAAGGCCGGGACTTGAGTTCAGCCGCCGATCAGATTGAGCTCGCTGTCCTCCAGGGCGCCCATAACATAGCAGGCGCGCCCCATGCGCTTGGCGGCATAGAGCAGCCGGTCGGTTTCCGTATACAGGTTCTGCATATCCTGGGGATAGCTGAACCGGCAGGCCCCGATGCTGCAGGAGACCCTTTCGGGGGCGGCCAGGATGGCGCCGGTTTCCTCCAGGAATTGATCCAGTTTTTGGCGCAACTCAGGTTGGAACATGGGGTCGGTAATCAACACCGCAAACTCGTCGCCGCCCATCCGCCCGATGCCGCCATGGCCGGAAAAGATGGCCTCCAGGTTCTGGGCCACCCGCTTCAGGACCATATCCCCGGCCGGATGGCCCAGGGTGTCGTTGATGGATTTAAAGTAATCCAGATCCACAAACAGGAACCAGCCCTGGGACGGCGCGGCCTTGCCGGTCAGATGTTTTTCGCAAAAGTGCTGGAACATCTTGCGGCCCATGACCCCGGTGAGGGGATCCAATTGGCCCAGGTATTCGCGGTAGGACAGATATTTATAGACCATCAGCAGGCAAATGGCCAGGAGAAAGTTCAGCGACAAGGTGGCGAACAGGGATTGGATCTGAAGGTGCAGCAGGTCGTGCTTTACTTCGGAAGAGAGCGTCAGCCCGTGCACGCCCAGCATATAGGCCATGCGCTGGGCAAAGTAGAAGGTGGAGGCCACGGCCGCGCACAGGATGAAAAACAGAAAGAGGATCCAGGACCGGCGGATGTTTCCCTTTTTGTGCGCCACGCTGCCGGCCTGATCCAGATAGGCGCCGAAATTCCGGACCGCCTCGCGCTGGCCGAGGCTCCATAGCCCTTGAATTGCCCCCAGGCAGGACAGCGACAGCAGCAGGTCGCTGGCGTCCACCCGGAAAGCGTTCATGAAATTATATCCCAGCGCCGGGAACAGAAGCCCCATCGCCGAATAGACCAAAAGGGAGTGCAGCTTGGGGGCAAACAGCGCCACAACGCCGGCCCAGACCCGGGGATGGCGCGACTTTATGGCCAACCTGAACAGTACGCCCACCAGAAATCCGAACAGGGCCCGGGAACCCACGCTCAACAGCAGGCTGCCCAGGGGATAGCCGCTCAAAAACGGGGAAAAGAGCTTATCCGTGGGCATCACATAGTGGGAAGAAGCCTTGTAAAGGCTGGCCAGGCCAAAGAAAACCCCCATGGCCGTGGAGGAACCCACGCCCAGAAAACAGCCCGCGATCAGGATGGGGAGATAGGCAATGGTGATGGAAATGGGCTCAATGTGAATGTATCCCAAAAACGTGAAGGACATCAGAAATTCAACGGCCATCAGGGCCGCAAACAGATAGCGATTTGAAGGGGAACTCCGATTCCACCAACGATTTTGCTGCATCCGTATCACCCCCATTTCATTTTCCACTCAGGACAAGGGCGGATGCCGGGCGGGATAAAGCGCGGCGCGGAGGGATTCCCCGGAACCCTTATCTTGGGGTTACAGTATTAATATACCCGATTTGTGGCGCGATGAAAAGTGGATGGGGCGGGTTTTCGGAGAAACTTGAAAAGGCGGGGGAGGAGAAGGCCCGTCTGGAGGGGGCGAGATTAAAAAGGCCCGGAGGAAATTCCGCTTTCCCCTGGGCGCCATCGAAGGGCGGAGAGTGGGTTGAAACGACCCTTCCAACCCGCCCTTTGAGCAGATGCTCCGACCGCGAAGACACGGCGCCCGGGCATACCGTTATTCCGCTACAAACTCGATGTGGACATTGCCGTTATTGCTGGTTACAGTCAGCGTTTTTGCGCCGCCCTCCGATTGGTCCGGCAGATTGCTGTCCCCTTTTTTGATTTCGGATTGAATGGAGAAATCATCGTAACTTCCCACAACCGCGCCGGAAATATCCCCGTTTTTGACGTTCAGGGTCAGGGCGCTTCCCACATCCAAATTCCCAAAGGCGATATTTCCTCCGTTGGAAGAAAGGTTTACGCTTCCGGTCACGGCCAAATCGGGGAGCGTGATGTTCTCGTTGGTGGTGGACAGGGTAAGGTTTTCCAAAAGGGAGTTGGGGATTTGCAGCGATATTTTTCGGGCTTCGGCGGAGGGCTTTCCCCCGATATAATCCGTCCATCCTTTATCGCTTGCGCTGGCGATGGTCAACACCTTATCGTCCGAAACGGAGATGTCGTAAAATTCCTTGCTGTTTTCGGAATATTGCACATGGACTTGTTCGTCATCGGACAATGACCCCTCAATTTCCCTGTCCCGCACCTCAAGATGGATTTCATGGATCTGGGTATCGGGGGTATAGCTTTTCTGCTCAAAGGGCTCGCCGCTGTTTGAGCAACCCGACAGCAGCAAAACGCTCAACATCAGACACAACGCGAGGGAAATGATTTTCTTCATTTATAATACCTCCATGATTTGAATTATAATTCCGCCTCATAGGCCCATTCGTCCAGATTGTTTTTGCCCGTGAACTGAAAACCGCAGGAGAGGCACAGCTTTTGGGCGATGGTGTTCGTGCCGTGGATCATGAGGATGACCTTTTTGACGCCTTGAATTTTCAGGCCCTTCAACACATACTCCAGGGCTTTTTTCCCAAGCCCTTTATGTTGAAAGCGGTAATCGATCATAAAGCGGCAAAGGGTTGCGGTGCCGGCGTGATCTTCCGGGCGCCGGTACATAAAAAAACCAATCAGCACATGGTTGCTGTAAATGACGTTGGGGTGCATTTCCGGATCATACTTTGACTCCGCTATGGAAAGCGCGTTGCAGCATATATAGGCTTCCATGGTGGTGCCAATGCCGTTGGGATTGGTGGTCAGTTGGCACACATCCCACATGTTTTGTGCGTCGACCCCTTTGATACGGATCATAGCCATCCCCCGCCTTACAAAGTCGTTTTTTTCAGGACCACCAGCCCCCCGCAGGACAGCGCGGCGCTGAGCAGCAGGCAGATGCCGGTGTGCATGGCGGCGTTGCCGTTCAGCATGATCAGCTGGAAAAAGCCGGCCAGGACGGCCCGCAAGGGCGCGATGGGGGTAAAGACGCAGATGATCGCCACCAACACCGCGTCGGTCAGCCACCCGTACCAATGTGGCTGCATGGACAACAGCACATGGAGGAAAATCATAACCAGCAGCAGAAAGAACATCTGTTGGAATCCGGCGACGGCGATTCCGTTTTCCGTCCATTTGCACACATCCATCAGGTTGATGACGGTTTGGGCCGGGTATACCGGGTCGATCCATAGATGGATCCCTGTGTTGACCAGGGAAATGCTAAGCGCCAAAAACCCATAGCTGATCAGACAACCGATGTAGTAATCCCTTTTGCTGGCGCCCAGATGTATCAACTTTGTGAAATCATAAAACACAAAGAAGAAGGGGGTTAAGACGGCCAGCAGCCAGGTATAGTTTCCGTTGCTTAAAACCGCCTCGCCGGAAGAGGTGGCGCAAAGCACCACCAGGGCCGTAAGGATGAAACTGATTTTATTGCTGGCAATCAAGCGTTTTACGATGGCGAAAACAGATCTCATCTTGCCGCGCCTCCCTTATTATGTCCCACCATTTGGATAAAGAAATCCTGCAAAGACAGGGGATGAATTTCCAATGAGGCGGCCGGCTCGGGCGGATTGTCGAAGATATAACGGGTTACCAGGCCGCCCACCGTGTCCTGACCGATGACATGCAGCCCCTGGGTGGCCTCCTCCACCTCCCTTTGAAGCCCGCTGACGCTGAAAGCCTTGGCCTCCACCGATTGCAGCGTATCGAAGAAGCGGACGCTTCCTTTGTCGATGATCATCAGCTTTTGAATGGTCTTGGCGATTTCTTCGATGATGTGGGTGGATACGATGATGATTCGGGGGTGTTTCCGAAAACTCTCCGACAGCATATCGTAAAACTCCACCCGCATAATGGCATCGAAGCCCAGAACAGGCTCGTCCAGCAGGACGACCTCTTTGTTGCTGGCCAGGCAGATAATCGTGGAGACCATGGTTTTCATGCCCAGGGAAAGATGGTGGAACTTCTTCTTTCCGTCCAGCTCAAAGCGCTCCATCATTTCCGAGGCAAAGTCATCATCATAATGGGGGTTCACTTCGGAAGCGATGCGCAGCAGTTTCCGCACCGGAAGATTAAAATGCCTGGCAAAGTTTTCGATATAGCTGACCCCGGTATCCATGGTGGATGTGGATATGGTCTTGCCGCCCACCCGAATCACGCCGTCTGTAATGTTCTGATATCCGGCGATGGATTTGAGGAGCGTGGTTTTCCCCGCGCCATTTCTGCCCAGCAGGCAATAGATCCCGGGCTGGTCCACGGAAAGGGTAATGTTTTTGAGTACGGTTGCCTGCCCATACCGCTTGGACACCTGTTTGAGTTCTATCATGCGGCCATTCCTCCTTAACAGCATCGCAATCTCTATTGCTTTTCGCAATCACCTATGCTAGAATGGATGATAAACCTTTGTGTTACACAAAGGTCAAT
>DVJW01000100.1 GCA_018716505.1 Candidatus Faecaligallichristensenella faecipullorum
GGACAAGGACAGGATGATTCGCTTGTTGGATGAATGCGCCGAATATGGCATGAAAGTCTTCGTCTGGGACGAGCGGTGCGCGCTTTTGCCGGGAAGATTTCGGCAAATGGGCGGTGAGATGGGCTATCGGGCCGCATTCCAGCGCGCATTGGATGACTTTGGAAGCCATCCGGCGGTGAAGGGATTCTATGTGGGGGATGAGCCGGACGCTCCGGATGCCGCAGATTACTTTGCCGCCGCGCGCATTCAGCGGGAAATGGCGCCGGATCTGACGCCCTATCTGAATCTTTTACCCTGGTTTGATTGGATTGGAGAGCGGATTGGCGCCGAAGCTTATGCGCCCTATTTGGATCGCGCGGTGAAAGAGGCGAATTTAAAGCTTTTGGCCTACGATTGTTATACCCAGATGTGGCCTGGGGATAAAGGGTGGGATGTGTATTTTAACAACCTGCGTGAGCACATGCTGGCCGGTCAACGGGGCAAAGTACCGTTTTGTTCCACCATTCTGTGCACCGGACACTATGATTACGCCTGTCCGAATCAAAATGATTTCCGATGGCAGATCTCCACAGCCGTGGCCATGGGGGCCAAGGGATTGGCCTATTTCTATGTAAACGGCATGGAACCCCACGACAACTATCGCCAATATCCCATCAACTGCTTTCATGAGCGCACCCAGACCTTTGAATGGATGTCCTATGAAAACCGGCTGTTTCAGCAGCGCTTCGGGGATATTCTGTTGAGCCTCACCCCTGTCAAACAGGCGTTTACCCAAAAAGCCTATGGCGGTTTGGAGCTCTTTCGGCCGGATGAAAAACTGATTTCCGCCTATGGGAGCGAAAAGGTGAATTTGCTCATCAGCCGCTTTGCGGACGAGTCCGGCCGCACCTACTGGGCGGTGGTTAATTTGGATCGAACGGCCAATACCGAGGCCAATTTGAGATTTGCCCGGGGAATGGACCTTGAAAGGCGAATGTTTAACCGGAACTTTGAGCGGGCCGACAACCGCATGGACGCGGTGGCCGCGCGCACCGAGGATGGCGCATCCATCCGAATGTGGTTGGCGCCCGGCCAGATGGAGCTGCTTCGGGAAGTCAGATAAATGGTCTCGGATGAATGCCGGCGAATGCCCTGTGCGTTTGCCGGCGCTTTTTAATTTTGGAAAAAGCTTCAAATTGCCCTTGAATAA
The DNA here is from genome assembly GCA_018716505.1 of Candidatus Faecaligallichristensenella faecipullorum. Classification (GTDB taxonomy): domain Bacteria; phylum Bacillota; class Clostridia; order Christensenellales; family Aristaeellaceae; genus Faecaligallichristensenella; species Faecaligallichristensenella faecipullorum. The sequence goes on from DVJW01000100.1 coordinate 1,190, forward strand.
ACCGCGCCGGATCGAGGCATAATGAGATTCGGAGGTGATGGACAATGAGTCCTAAGGAATTGCTTTATGTGGAAGATGCCCTGGGTCATGAGAAGTTTTTGAAGGCCCAATGCCAGCAGGCCGTTTCGAACCTGCAGGATCCGGAATTGAAGAATTTTGTTCAGCAGCTGATGAATCGGCATCAGCAGATTTTCGGCCAGTTTTATCAGCTGGTGTAAAGGGGAGGGAATCTTGTGAACGATCAGTCGATTATGGAAAACCTTTTGCTGACCACCAAGGGCGTGTGCGATCTGTATCTGCACGGCGCCATTGAATCGGCCACGCAGAACGTCAACGCCGCCTTTGACCAGGCGCTCAATGAGAGCCTGTGCATGCAGGACGAGCTGTATCAGAAGATGGCCGCCAAGGGCTGGTATCCCACCCAGCAGGCTCAACAGCAGCAGATTGACCAGGTTCGCCAGAAGTATGCGGGCCTGAACTAATCGAACGCGCTATCCGGATTAGGCTTCGGCCTTTTCCGGTTTTTTTATTTCCGGCGGAAAGAGATGTTTCGGCAGGAGGATAGCGGGGTATATGTCGAATATTATTAAAATCAAAGCCCTAAGGAAAGGTGGAGACGAATGGCCGATAAGAAGTGGTTGAAGATCGTGGCCCCGCTGCTCATTCTTTGTGTGGTGGCCGGAATCTGGGTGTTCAAAAACAACCAGGACAAGACCCCATCCGAAACGCAGGAAGGCGTAGAAATCCAGCCGCTGGATATGACCGAAGTTGATTTGGAAGCGTGGAAGGCCTACGGCCTGCCCATTATGGTGGACTTTGGCGGAGAAGCCTGCGGCCCCTGCCAGAGTATGCGTCCGGATTTGGAGAAGGTACACCGGGATATGCAGGGCAAAGTCACGATTCGCTATGTGGACGTATGGGCGAATCCGGCGGGCGCGGGGGATATACCGATTCAGGTGGTGCCCACCCAGGTGTTTTTCAATGCGGACGGAACGCCCTTTGAGCCCTCGGAGGAACTGCTGCAAAATATGGGCTTCACCCTATATTCCTTCAGGGATACCGGGGAATTGGCCTATACGGTGCACCAGGGCGTACTCAGTGAGGAGGATATGCTGACCATATTCAGGGAAATGGGGGTTGAGGCGTAATGGAGCAATGGCTGGAGGCATTGAGCGCGGCCATATCCTCCAACTTTGCGCTGGCCCCGTTGCTGGCGCTGCTGGCCGGAGTTTTGACCTCGCTCATGCCCTGTTCGCTGTCCACCATCCCGCTGATTATCGGCTATGTGGGCGGAGTGGGAACCGAGCCCAAGAAGGCGTTCAAGCTGTCGTTGGTTTTTGCCTTGGGCTCAGCGGTGACTTTCACGGCCCTGGGGGTGGTGGCGTCCCTGGCCGGGCGGTTGATCGGGGCCTCGTCCAAGTGGTGGTATATCGTGCTGGGTGTGCTCATGGTGCTCATGGCGCTTCAAACCTGGGAGATTTTTAATTTTATCCCCTCTTCCTATTTGATGAGCAAAAACACCAAAAAGGGCTATTTGGGCGCGCTGATTGCCGGCATGCTGGGCGGCGTCTTTTCCTCGCCCTGCGCGACTCCGGTGTTGATTGCGCTGCTGGCCATTGTGGCCGGACAGGGAAGTCTGGCCTGGGGGATTTTGCTCTTGCTTCTGTACTCCATCGGAAGCGGTGCGCTGACCGTCATTCTGGGCACCTCGGTGGGGTTGGTGCAAAAGCTGACCCGAAGCGAGCGGTATGGGCGATGGAGCCAGGTGCTGAAGATCGTGCTGGGCGCGCTGATTCTGCTCATGGGTTTCTATCTGTTTTATCTGGGCTTTTAACGGCCAAATTTGGCAGGTTCCGTTTTGACGGGGCCTGCTCAGCGTGTCGAAAAAGTCGACACGCTGTCAGGAAAATGAATTCTTCATTTTCCTGAGTCGCATCATTTTCTTGCTGCCCTTGGCAGCGGCCAGAAAATGATAGCGGAAGCGGCCACTTGGGCCGCTCCTCGGTCCGGCAAAGCCGGTCCTGCGGATTTCGAAGGCCGCGCTCTGTGCGGCTGGAGGTTCGCAAACAACGTTTGCGAACCGGAACCCCGGCCCGGCGTAGGCCGAGGCCGGGGCGAAGATATAAAGGGGCCCCGGCCCCTTCATGCATCCCTAGAGTACTAAACTAGGTTTCTTGACAGTATGGGCAGGTTCCGTTTTGACGGGGCCTGCTTTTTTTGACTTAAGATTTCGCAAGAAAGCAGACCACCGAGAAAATATACGCTATAATATAATAGGAAGATATTGAAACGGTGGGGAGGGCGGAGCCTTGGGAAGCAGGTTATTGATGGTGGAGGATGATCCGTTCCTGCGGCAGGGATTGGGCGAACTTTTGAGCCGGGAACGCTATGAGGTGGATATGGCCACGGATGCGGCCCAGGCGGATCAGCGGGTGAGCGAGCGGCGATACGATTTGATTTTGCTGGATGTGGGGCTGCCCGACGGGGACGGGGTGGAACTGTGCGCAAAGTGGCGCGCCCAGGGGGTGACCGCGCCCATATTGTTTTTGACGGCCCGGGATGAGGAGATTCAGATCGTGCGGGGCTTGGATGCCGGAGGCAACGACTATGTGGTAAAGCCCTTTCGCATGCTGGAACTGCTCAGCCGGATTCGCGCGCTGCTCCGGCGCAATCGCCCGGCGGTCTATCAAAACCGCCATCTTTCGGTGGATTTGGATCGCATGAGCGCCCAGCGGGATGGAAAGGCGCTCTATCTCACGCCCATCGAGTTTCGGATTTTGTCCATGCTCATACAAAGCGGCGGCCGGATTTTGCCCCGAACCGTGCTGCTGGAGCAGATTTGGGATATGGGCGGGCAATTTGTGGACGATAACACCTTGTCCGTGCATGTGAGCCGGCTCAGGGAAAAGATCGGCCCGGAATATATCCGCACCGTGCGCGGAGTAGGCTACCAATGGGAGGAACAGCCATGAATGCTTGGTGTCTTGCCCTGATGATTGGTTTGGGGATAGCCCTGGCGGTCTGTCTCATAAAGTTATGCCTTCAGGCCAGGGAATGCCTGCGCCTGAGTGAACAATTGGAGCGCTTTTTAAGCGGGGAAACCCAGACGCCCGCCTTTAGCGTCAGGGATAATCGCTTTGCGCTGTTTGAAAACGCGGTTATTGAACTGGAAACCAGCCTTTTGCAAAGTCGGGAAAACGAGCGGGAGGAGAGCCGCCGCACCGCTCAGCTTCTGGCCGATGTATCCCATCAACTGAAAACCCCGCTGGCCGGGCTTCGGCTCTATTGTGAATTGGACGCCGCACGTCACCAAAAGGAAAGCCTTCAACTCATTGAACACATGGAAAAGCTGATCTATTCGCTGCTTCGGTTGGAAAAGCTGCGCGCCGGGGCGTACGAGCTGAATTTTCAGATGTTGAACGTGGAGGATCTGGCCCGGGAGGCGGCCTGGGAGGTGGGTGCGCTGTTTCCGGGAAAGAAAATTCAGATCAAGGGACAGGCCCCGGCCCGATGCGATGGCTATTGGATGGGCGAGGCGCTGATGAACCTGCTGAAAAACGCCTGTGAACATACTGGGAAAGATGGGCAGATTGTGGTGGAAATCCAGCGGAACGACGGGGCTGTGCTGATTCAGGTGAGCGACAATGGGGGTGGAGTCGAGGAAGCGGCGCTGCCCCATCTGTTCAGGCGATTTTCCAGGGTAAGTTCAAATGAACAAACCGGCGGGGTTGGGCTGGGCCTGGCCATTGTGCGCGCGGTGGCCGAACAGCATCACGGCTCGGTGAGCGCGGCCAATATAAACGGCGGGCTTTGCGTCTCGATTTATCTGCCCATTTTGTATACGCATCTTAAGAAAACGTAAGCTGCCTGTCATGAAAGCGAAAGGTTGACCGCTTAAACTAAAGCCAGAAGGGAGGGATTCATATGGAAATTATGCGCTGCGAGGATTTGTGCAAGACCTTTGCTTCTGGAGAGAATCCGGTGCACGCGGTGGATCATCTGAGCACCGGCTTTGAAAAAGGGGAGTTCGTGGCCATCACCGGCCCCAGCGGCTCAGGCAAATCCACGCTTTTGCACATGCTGGGGGGATTGGAATATCCCAGCTCCGGGAAGGTGTTCTATCAGGGGACGGATCTGTTTTCCTATAACGACAACCAACTTTCGGTATTGCGCAGGCGGCGCTTTGGGTTTGTGTTTCAGGCGTACAATTTGGTGCGCGAGCTCACCGGATATGAGAACATTTTGCTGCCGGTCATGCTGGATCACAGAAAGGCGGACGCCGGATATATCGATAAGCTGGTGGATATGCTGGAGATTCGGGACCGGCTGGATCATCTGCCGGGGGCCATGTCCGGCGGCCAGCAGCAGCGTGTATCCATCGCGCGGGCGCTGGCCAACAAGCCGGCGGTGCTGTTTGCGGATGAGCCCACCGGGAATCTGGATGGGGCGAGCGGGCGCGAGGTGCTTTCGCTGATGCGGTATGTGGGCAAGGAGCTGGGCGTGACCTTGATCCTGGTCACCCATGACCTGAACATCGCCGAGCAGGCCGAGCGGGTGCTGCGGCTGGAGGACGGGAAGTTGGTTCGGGACAGCGGGAGGGAGGCGCGCTCATGAAAAAGAGAAAGGCGCTGACCATCAACCGGCTGGCTCTGGGCAGTTTGCGCACCCATGGCCGGCAGTATATTGCGTTGACCTTGGGGATAGTGCTGGCCATCTTTTTCGCCTCGGGCATGCTGCTCATGGGGAGCAGCATGATTCACACCTTGCGCGAGCAGCACAACCAGCGGGTGGGCAGCCAGGATGTGGCGCTGCTGGACGCCGAACAGGTCACGCCGGAAATGCTGATTCAGGAGGGCTGGGCGCAAAAGGTGGGCAGCATCTATGTGTTGGGCGACATCCCCCGGAAGGTGGGCTATTATGAAGACAAGCCGGCCTTGGTTGTGGGGTATTACGACCAACAGGCCGCTGAGTTCATGCACAGACAGTATCTCAAGGGGAGAATGCCCGCCAAGCCGGGAGAGATCGCCATAGAACGCTCGGCCCTCAACCAGATGCGCTTGGAGGCCGAACTGGGTGATACGATAGAACTGGAGCTGCGCATCCCCAAGGGGAACGGTGAATTCCTGGATAAAACGGTAAAAAAGCGCTACACGCTGGTGGGCGTTCTGAATGAACAGAGAGAGAATATGTACGATGGCAACAGATGGATGGAGGGCACTTATTCGGAATATCCATCGGCTTTGGTTTCGGATCAGGAAATGGTGGAACCCGGCGGCAGGGCGGCCGTTCACCGTCTGTTGACCCTGAAGCCCGGGGTAAATCTTGCTGAGTTGGAGCAATATGCCCGGAACCATGGATGCAACGGGATGGATACGTTTTCCTTCAGCATGGCGAATGGATTGGACGGCAACAAACTGCTCATAGAGATGCTGGTCTTGGTGCTGGTTCTGGCCGCCTGCATGGGCATTGTGAACGCCTTTTCCATGCGGCTGAATGAACGGCGCACCCAAATCGGCATGCTGCGGGCCGTGGGCGCCACCCGCCGGCAGATCCGGCGCATCTTTGGCCGGGAGGCGCTGTTGATCGCCCTTGTCAGCGCGCCATTGGCGGTGGGGCTGTCCTGTCTGGCAGTCTGGGGAATCTGTGAGGCCATAGGCTATGTGTTTTATCTGACTCCTCTTTTTCTGGCGGCGGATCTTTTGATTTCGCTGGGCTGCGTCATGCTGGCTGCCTTGTTTCCCCTTATGGATATCTCCCGAATTTCCCCCATGCAGGCTGTCCGGGAGAGCGCGCTTTTGCGCATGAAGCGGCGAATCCGCGTAAAGCCCAAATCGGAATTCAGGGTTCCGGCCCTGCTGGCCCGGCGCCATCGGAAGCTCTATCCCCATAAGCAGGCCGGGATTTCGCTGATGATTGCCCTGGGCATGCTGATTATCGTGTTGGGCTATGGTGGGGCCGACTGGCGGGCGCAGCGGGGGAAAGATGATCCGGACAAGGCCTTTACCATGGAAGTCTTTCTTGGCGCAGAGGGGGGCTTTATAGATGTCATAGGGGATAGAAGTCTCTATACCGAGAACGATTATCTGGACATCGCCGCCCTGCCCATGGTGGAGCGCGTCGAGCGGATGGCCGTACTGGGCGCCGTCAATTTGGCGCTGCCCGAGGTCACCGATTATCTCTTGCGCCGCAATGAGGTTTGGGATACGTCTTCGTTTACTTATCTGTTGGAAGCGCCCACCGATGCCATATACCAGAACCAGGACGCGTATCTTCATTGGCAATGGGAGCGCGAAAACTACCTGAAGTTTTTGGAGCAGCAGCCCCATGATGGCCAGGTGATTTTTCGAAGGCTGGTGGCTTACGATGAAACGATTCTCCGCGAGCTGGAACAATATGTTGTCGGCGGGGATTTTGATATGGATGCCATCAATCGGGGGGAAGAGGTGATTATTGTCGCGCCGCAGAGCATTGGGCTCATCGTGGAGCGGGATCAGGAGGGCGGAATATCGACGGATTGGAGAGCCAATCCCGCGCAGCCCGAGGAATGCGATATTGTCGTAAAAAACGATATGTTTTTTGCCGGGGACGAATTAAAACTCAGCCACCTTACCCGGGGTCCCCAGGAATACAATGAAGGGGATTACACCACAGACG
>DVJW01000101.1 GCA_018716505.1 Candidatus Faecaligallichristensenella faecipullorum
ACCATTGTCACCCTTAAATAAGAAATAATCCCGAGGGAAAGGGGCGCGTTCGGTATGGGCAAGACCAAGATTCTGTTGGTGGACGACGATCCGAATATCAGCCAGTTGATCCAGCTGTACCTGGTCAAGGAAGGGTTTGAGGTGGCCTCGGCCAGCCGGGGAGACGAGGCGGTCAAGATGTTTAAAAGCGATCCGCCCAGCTTGATGCTGTTGGATGTCATGCTTCCGGGCATGGACGGATGGCAGGTATGCCGGGAGATTCGCAAGGTATCGAACATTCCGATCATCATGCTCACCGCCAAGGATGAGACCTTTGACAAGGTCTTGGGTTTGGAACTGGGCGCGGACGATTACATCGTCAAGCCCTTCGAGACCAAGGAACTGGTGGCGCGCATCAAGGCCGTGCTCAGGCGGTATCAACAGCCCGACGCCACCCCGGACAAGGAAATCTCCTTTCCTGGCCTGACCATCAACATCAGCCATTACACCGTTACCTATCTGGGCAAGGAACTGGACATGCCGCCCAAGGAATTGGAGCTTTTGTACTTCCTGGCCAGCCATGCGGGATCGGTTTTCACTCGGGAACAGCTCTTGGAACAGGTTTGGGGATATGATTATTTCGGCGACTCACGCACTGTTGACGTGCATGTCAAGCGGCTCAGGGACAAGCTGTCCGGCAGCGAACAGCTGGGCTGGAGCATCAAGACGGTTTGGAGTGTGGGGTATAAATTCGAGGTGAAATAAGCGCTTGAAAAGCAAGACATTCTGGCGGACGTTTTGCGCGTTCGCGGCCACGCTTCTGTTTACTGTGGTCTTAATCGCGGTTTTGATGGTGACCATGGTTCGCAGCGAGCGCATGCGCGCGCTGGAGGAGGAGGTCCGAACCCAGGCGTACAGCGTGAGCCAGCTGCTGGAGCAGCGGGACGTCAATCTGCTTTTTCGGACGGACAACGGCATCAACGCCACCATCGAATGGAAAATGAAGGAGATCCTGGAAAACTATGGCGCGGATATCTGGATCGTCAACAGCAATGGATATGTCATCGCCAGGGGATCCAGCGATCAAAGCACCATCCAGGAGCGGTTGGACGATCCCGAGGTCATGCAGCAGATATACAGGGTGCTTTCCGGGGAGGAGATCCGGGTTCAGGGGTTGTTCAGCGAGCTGGGCGATCATATCATCACCATCGGGGTGCCCTGGCGGCTGGCCAATCAGGTCATGGGGGCCGTGCTTTTGCATATCAGCGTGGACTCGCTGGAGGTGGATTATTCGGATATCGTGACCAAGGTATCCATCGCCGGGGTGTTGGCGCTCTTGGTGGGCACGGTCATGGCCTATTGGATTACCCGCAAGCAGCTCTTGCCCATCAAAGAGATCAGTTCAGCGGTCTCCGACTTTGCCTCGGGCAATCTGGAGCGCCGGGTGGAGATCAAGGGCAACGACGAAATGGCTCAATTGGCCGCGTCCTTTAACCAAATGGCCCAGGATCTGGCCAATTTGGAGGAATCCCGAAAGAGCTTTGTGGCCAGCGTTTCCCACGAACTGAGGTCGCCTTTGACCTGCATACAGGGCTATATTCAGGGCATGCAGGATGGAACCATCCCCCCCGAGGAACAGGGGAAATATATGGATGTGGTGCTCTCGGAGACCAAGCGGCTGACCAAACTGGTGGCCGAGCTGTTGGATTTGTCCCGGTTTGAGTCCGGAAAATTCCCGCTGAACCGCAAGGCCTTTGATGTCAATGAGCTGATCGCCTGCGCGCTTATAAAGTATGAAAAGCAGATTGAGGATAAGGGGATTTCGGTGGAGGTGGCGTTCCGGGATAATCAGTGCATGGTATATGCGGATTCCGACCGGATCAACCAGGTGGTCACCAACCTCATCGACAACGCGGTGAAATTTTTATCCCAGGGCGGCCAGCTGAACATCAAAACCCATTCGGTGGATGATCTTTGCTACGTTACCATACAGGATACCGGAATCGGGATCGCGCCCGACGACTTGCCTTTTATTTTTGACCGGTTTTACAAGGCGGACAAGGCGCACACATCGGGTAAAGGAACCGGGCTCGGGCTGTCCATCGTAAAGAAGATATTGGAACAGCACGGCCAGACCATACAGGTTACCAGCACTCTGGGCAAGGGAACTTCCTTTGTGTTTACCTTGCCCTTGGCGGACAAAAATTGACGCCTTTGGGCGTTGGGCATGAAAGGGGAAGGCGCGATGGCCGGAATAAAGGGCGGCATAGCCCTGATAATCTCAGGTGGATTGATGCTGGGCGCGCTTGCGGGCGCGCCGGCATGGGCGGAACAGGCCGGGCCCAAGGTGGGCATTGAGGCGATTGACAGCAAAGACAGCCCGGTGGTGGAGATTGCCCGCAGGTCGAGGCCCGCGGTGGTTCAGGTGATCAATGTCTTCGAAACCTGGGACCCGGCCTCGCGCCAGCTGATTACCCGGGATCAGGTCTTTGGCTCCGGCGTATATATCGACGGGCGGGGCTATGTGGTGACCAACTATCATGTGGTGGAAAACGCCTCGCAAATTGACGTGTGTTTGGAGGATGGAAGCCGGTTTCCGGTAAAACTGGCCGGAGCGGACAGCGAAACGGATCTGGCGCTCTTGCAACTGGACGCCCCGCTGGACTGCGACCCTGTGCCCATGGGCGACAGCAGCGCGCTTCAGGTGGGCGAACTGGCCGTGGCCATCGGCAACCCGGCGGCCGCCTCGCATACGCTGAACGGAACGGTTACCGTGGGCATCATCAGCGCGGCCGGTCCCCAGGAGGTAAACGTCGGCAATTTCAGGCGGAGGGTGGATGTGGTTCAAACCGATGCGGCCCTCAACTATGGCAGCAGCGGGGGCGCGCTCTTGAACGCCCAGGGCGAGCTGGTGGGCATTCCCACCCTGGAGATGACCGGGAATTATGTGGGCTTTAGCGATGAGTTATCGGGCTTTGCCATCCCTGTGGATATCGTAAAGCCCGTTGTGGCCCAGCTCATCGAACACGGCAAGGTGCTCCGGCCGCGCATGGGCGTGACCATCATCGGCGACTTTAACGGCCCCGACGAACCCGTGGGCGGTTATCCGCCCGCAGGGCCTCAGGTCGGGGCGGTGGAGCCGGACAGCCCGGCCCATCAGGCGGGCGTACAGGCCTATGACATCATTACCCATGTGGACGGGGTAAGAGTTAAGACCTACAGCGCCATGTCCAATGAACTCAATAAAAAACAGGCCGGAGAGGCGGTCTCCCTTTCGCTGTATCGTGCCTTTGATCCGCTCAGTGGAAACCGGTTGGCCAAGGGGCAGGCCCTGGAAGTTTCGTTGGAGCTTAAAATACTGGATGAATAGGCTGAATTTCTCGGAAAAACGCGCCATGACCGGCGGATATCTCCGGCCATGGCGCGTTTTTCCGCCGCATCCGGTTTGACGGCCAATTTATCCTGATATATAATAAAAGACATAATCTAATTTCCCTTTGAGGAGTGTGGTAGTCCTTTATGGACGGTAGCAGTTTATGGATCATCTGTGTTCTGTTTGTTCTGGTCGCCCTTTCCGCTTATTTCTCTTCCACAGAAACCGCCTTTTCCTCTTTAAACCGGGTGAGGATCAAGAGCATGGCCAATTCGAATGATAAACGCATCGAGTTGGTGGGCCGTTTGGCGGATAATTATGACGAGTTGCTTTCCACTATTTTGATCGGGAACAATATTGTGAATATCTGTGCGGCTTCTCTGGCCACGGTGCTGTTTACGCGGCTCATGGGAGAGGGCGGCGTAAGCGTGTCCACGGTGGTGATGACCATCATTGTGTTGATCTTCGGCGAGATCACCCCCAAGGCCCTGGCCAAGGAATCGCCGGAAAAGGTGGCCTTGGCCGTGGCGCCCTCCATTTCGGCTGTGGTGCGGCTGCTTTCGCCGCTGAATTTTTTGTTCAAAAAGTGGAAGACGTGGATCAGCCGTTTTTTGGGAAAACACACCGAATCCGCCATAACCGAGGAGGAACTTTTGACCATTGTGGATGAGGCCCAAAGCGACGGCGGGCTGGACGCCAGCGAGGGACAGCTCATTCGTTCGGCCATCGAATTTAACGACCTGGAGGTTTCGGATATCCTGACGCCCCGGGTGGATATGGTGGCGGTGGACAGGGAATCCAGCTGGGATGAAGTGGATGCGGTTTTCCGGGGATGCAGTTTTTCCCGCCTTCCGGTGTATGAAGAAACGGTGGACCACATCGTGGGCATTATCCATGAGCGGGATTTTTACACCACGGGCCGGAATACGCCTATGGATCAGCTCATCAAGCCGGTGTTAAACGTGATGGAAAGCGCTAAAATATCCAGCGTGCTCAAACTGCTTCAAACTTCCAGCAACCATATTGCCATTGTGCTGGACGAATACGGCGGGACCGTGGGATTGGTATCCATGGAGGATATACTGGAGGAACTGGTGGGCGAGATATGGGACGAAAACGATCAGGTGGTGGAGGAATTCCATAAGCTGGAAAGCGGCGGATACCTGATCGACTGCGGGGCAAATCTGGAAAAAATGTTCAGGCTTTTGCATATAAAGGCGGAATCCGATGCCTCCACGGTCAGCGGATGGGTTATTGATGAATTGGGGAAAATACCCCGGGAGGGGGACTGTTTTCGGTTCGAGAATCTTTCCATTACCGTGACCCGCATGGATGCCCGGCGCGTTCAGCAGATTAAGGTAGAGCCGGCGCCGGCGCCTCAAGGACTTGTCGAAGAACAGGATGAAAAAATAAGCGTGTAGGAAGTTATCGTTGGATCCGGCAGGCGCAAGGGGATGCAACAGCCCCTTGTGCCTGAGTTTGTCTCGAGCGAAATGATAAAGGAGGCGGGGCGGGATGTTGGAGCGCATTCGCAAGCCACAAAAACGGATTCCATTAAACAGGGCGGTCATCTATTCGATGGGCATAATGGCCTGCGGATTGATTACCGGCGTGGGTGTAAAGCTAATGGACATTTATACCGTGCATCTTGGAAATATTTTTTCACAGATGTCCGTTTGGATCTTTCTCTGTTCCGCCCTGGCTGTTTACAGCAGCACCCCCAGGCGGGCGGCGGTCAATGTGTTTTTGTTTTGTGCCGGTATGCTGCTTACCTACTATCTGACGGCCGAGGGCATGCACAGCCCATATTCCATGACGTTTGTCTATGGTTGGTCGGTCTTCAGCCTGTTTAGTCCGGTACTGGCTTTTTTTACATGGTATGCCAAAGGAAAAGGCACGGTTTCCAGATTGCTGACGGCCGGCATCGTTGTTGTTTTGCTGGTCCTGGCCGTATTGCTGTTTGACAGGATCAGGATTTCTGACCTGGTTTTTGCCGTGCTGACAGCGGTAATCCTGATAAAATAGGGCATAATAGAATTGAATCCCAGGGCAAAGCAGAGAAGACAATAAAAAAATTGGCGTTCAAAGGGAATTTATGGAACGAGCTTTTTAATTTTCGCGTCAATAAATTGTGACGCAGATAGAATTGAAATGTCACAATCAAATCACAGGTTAACTGTTGAATGCTAGAAATATCCTATGATACAATAGGAGCAACGGTGAGGGCATACAACATGGCCTGGAAAAGGCAGGAGGAAGAAAACATGGAAATCAAAAACGAACGCTTTGAAGAGCAGTTGATGTTCATCCTGAAGAATATCAATGCGCAGATGCGGGACATCCTGGGAAAGCTGTATGCTCCATACGGACTTACATCCGTTCAGGTTATGGTACTTATGGAGCTCAAGCGGAGCAAGGGTAGCCGGATGACCATGAGTGATCTGAGCCGACAGCTGGATATGGGCATGAGCAATCTCTCACCGATGTGCAAACGCCTGGAAAAGGCTGGATTGATTGAACGGGTGCGCGATACCGAGGATCAGCGGGTGGTTCATGTTTGCCATACCCAAAAGGCCGATGAGGTCATGGAAAAGGTCAGCGAACAGGTCGCCTTGCGCTATCAGCCGCTCACCGAACGTCTCACCGAAGAGGATCGCACGTCCGTTATGGAAGGATTAGAGAAGCTGGAGGCCCTGCTGAACGAAATGCGATAATGGGCCGGCCTGCAGAGAGCTAGGAGGATCGCTCAATGAAAGACGGACAAGTGCCCAAAAAACCTATTATTTTTTATTACTTAATTGCCCTCGTGGTGATTATGTTGTTAAATGCGCTGGTGTTTCCGCAATTTACCAACATGTACACCCGGGAAGTCGATTACGGCACCTTTGTGGAGATGCTGAACAACAAACAAGTCGCCCAGGTTGAGGTTCAGAAGGAAGAAGGCCAAATTCTGTTCACCGCTAAGGGGGATCAACGCATCATCTATATTACCGGAGCCATGGATGACCCGGATTTGGTCAGCAGATTGGAAGAAGCCGGGGTGGAGGCCTACGGCCAGACGGTGCCCCAACAGAGTTCGCCGATTTTGACTTTCTTGTTGACCTGGATCCTGCCCTTTGGCATTACCATCCTGTTGGGCCAGCTGTTGATCCGGTCGATGCAAAAGCGCATGGGTGGTCCCAACGCCATGTCCTTCGGCAAGAGCAATGCCAAGGTGTATGTGGCGGCGGAAACCGGAAAAACCTTTAAGGATGTGGCCGGACAGGAAGAGGCCAAGGGCGCCCTGCAGGAAATTGTGGATTTCCTGCACAACCCGGCAAAATACAACGCCATTGGCGCCCAGATGCCTAAGGGCGCGCTGCTGGTGGGCCCTCCGGGTACCGGTAAAACCCTTCTGGCCAAGGCGGTGGCCGGCGAGGCCGGGGTGCCGTTCTTCTCCATTTCGGGTTCGGAATTTGTGGAAATGTTTGTGGGCATGGGCGCGGCGCGGGTGCGCGACCTGTTTAAACAGGCCCAGGAAAAAGCGCCCTGTATCGTGTTCATTGACGAAATTGATACCATCGGCAAGCGCCGGGACACTCCGGGCGGAATGGGCGGCAATGACGAGCGCGAACAGACGCTGAATCAGCTGCTCACCGAAATGGACGGCTTTGATGGCAGCAAGGGCGTGGTGATTTTGGCCGCCACCAACCGGCCGGAGACGCTGGACAAGGCGCTGCTCAGGCCGGGCCGGTTTGACAGGAGGATTCCGGTGGAATTGCCTGATTTGGCTGGACGCGAAGCCATTTTAAAGATCTATTTGGATAAGGTCAAGACGGATGGCCCCATCAACACCCAGTTGATTGCTTTATCGACGGCGGGCGCTTCGGGCGCGGATTTGGCCAATATCGTCAATGAAGCCGCGCTGTTGGCTGTAAAGAACGGCCGGGAGACCGTGCGCCAAAGCGATTTTGAGGAGGCCGTGGAAACGGTGATCGCCGGATATCAGCGCAAAGGCGCGGTGATTTCCGAGCGCGAGAAAAAGATCATTGCCTACCATGAGGTCGGCCATGCCCTGGTGGCCGCCAGGCAAAAGCATTCGGCTCCGGTGCGCAAGATTACCATTGTGCCGCGCACCTCGGGCGCGCTGGGTTACACCATGCAGGTGGCCGAGGAAGAGTCGGTTTTGATGAGCCGCAAGGAAGCTCTGGATAAGCTGGCCACATTGACCGGCGGCCGGGCGGCCGAAGAGCTGATCTTCGGCGTTTGCACCTCGGGCGCTTCCAACGACATAGAACAGGCCACCAAGCTGGCCCGTTCCATGGTTACCCGCCTGGGCATGAGCGAAACCTTCGACATGATGGCGCTGGAAACGCTGCAAAACCAGTATCTGGGCGGCGACGCGTCGCTGACCTGCTCGGCGGAGACCGCGGCCAAGGTGGATAATGAGGTGCTGGAGTTGATCAAATCCGCTCATAAGAAGGCCTCGGATATCCTCAAGGCCGATGAACCCAAGCTGCATGAGCTGGCTACCTATCTGTTGGAGAAGGAGACCATAACCGGCGAGGAGTTTATGGAAATCCTGGATAAAGAATAGAGGTCGGATTGACATGAGGAGTTTCTGTAAGGGCCTGTGGTTGCTCTCCGGAATCTTGCTGATCGGGTTTGGTATTTATGCCTTGTTTCATCCGGGCGCCACGCTGGTTTCGCTGGTGGCCATCGCCGGATGGGGCGTCTTGATCAGCGGACTCATCAATATCATCGCCTATCTGGGCATGGGCCGCTATGTGTTACCCGGAATCGGCGGATTGATGGAGGGCATTGTGACCAGCCTGGCGGGCGTGCTGATGGTGAGCAACCAATATCTGCTGGCCGGAATGATTCCCTATCTGATTGCGATTTGGATGATTATCAGCGGCGCCATCAGGCTTTTCAGTTCCATTTCCATGGCCAAACAGGAGGTCGTGGGTTGGGGTTGGGTGATGCTTCTGGGCATCGGAGCGATTTTGCTGGGCATTGTGATCTTCATCCGCCCCCTTTTCGCGGCCATGGCCATGGGCATCATCGTGGGCGTGCTGCTCATCGAAAATGGAATCAGCAATTTGGCGGTATGGAATGCCGCCCGGCGCATGGATTTATAAATGGAATCGGGATAACCGCTTTCGGGCTCAGCCCGGGGGCGGTTTTTCTATCCTTTTTGTGGGCACAATTTTGTTGGTTTGGTGGTTGTCATGCGGGCGGGAATGCGTGTATAATGGAGAAGCAAACTTTCAATAATCTGGGAGGATTTTAACCATGGATGTTACCGAGCGCTTTTTGAAATATGTTTCCTTCGACACCACCTCCAGCGAGGAGAGCAATACCTGCCCCACCACCCCGGGCCAGCGGCTATTGGGCGAGGAGTTGGTCAAGGAAATGCTTGAGATGGGCATTAAGGATGCGCGCATCGATGAATATGGCTATGTATACGGCAGCATTCCGGCCAGCGCGGGCTGTGAAAACGAGCCCTGCGTGGGTCTGATTGCGCATATGGATACCTCTCCGGCCATGCCCGGCGGCAATATCAAACCCCGCATCATTAAAAATTACGACGGGGGCGATATTGTGCTCAATGAGGCATTGAATATCGTGACCCGGGCTGCGGATTTCGAGGGATTGGCCGAGCTGAAGGGCAAGGACTTAATCGTGACCGACGGCACGACCCTGCTGGGGGGCGACGACAAGGCCGGCGTGGCGGCCATCATGTGCGCGGCCGAAACGCTCATGAGCCATCCGGAGCTCAAGCACGGCCGGGTGGCCATCGGCTTTACCCCGGACGAAGAGGTGGGCAAGGGCGCGGATCATTTTGACATCAAGGGATTCGGGGCGGAATACGCCTATACCCTGGATGGCGGCATGCCCGGCGAGGTGGATTATGAGAACTTCAATGCGGCTTCGGCCGAAGTCAAGGTAAACGGCGTCAGCATCCATCCGGGCAGCGCCAAGGGACGCCTCAAGCACGCCGCGCTCATTGCCATGGAGTTCAACGCCATGCTGCCTGCGGCCGAAATTCCGGGCTGCACCGAGGGGTATGAGGGCTTCCATCATCTGGAATGCATAAACGGCGACGCCAGCCTGACCCAAATGAGCTATATCCTGCGGGATTTCGATATGAATAAGCTCAAGGCCAAGAAGGCGCAGTTTGAGGGAGCGGCTGATTTCCTGAACCTCAAATATGGCGCGGGCACCGTGGAAGTGAAGATCGAGGACAGCTACTTTAATATGAAGGAAATGATCGCCGATAAAATGTATATCATTGAGCGTGCCTATGAGGCCATGCGCAAGGAGGGCGACCAGCCCATCAGCCGGGCCATCCGGGGCGGCACCGACGGTTCCAAACTTTCGTACATGGGTCTGCCTTGTCCCAATTTGCCCACCGGCGCGGCCTATGGCCATGGCCGTCATGAGCTGGCCTGCATTCAGGCCATGGAGAGCATGGTGCGGGTGGCGGTCAACCTGTTGACCGTGGAATAGAGGAGGATGGGCGAAATGCTGGCGGTGGCGGCCGCGCTCATCCGGCGCGGAGACAGAATACTCGTGAGCCAACGGTTGACGGGCAAGCCCGATCCCTTAAAATGGGAATTTCCAGGCGGAAAGTTGGAACAGGGAGAATCACCCGAGGCCGCGCTGGAGCGCGAGCTTAGGGAAGAGTTGGGCATCGAAACCCGGACCGGGCGCTTGGTGAAGGCCTTGCGCAAACAAAGCGGCGAGCAGGATATTCTGCTGTTGTTCTATGAGAGCCGTCTGCTGAAGGGCGCACCCGAGCCGCTTCAGAGTGCGGGCCTGAGATGGGAGACGCCCGGACAGCTGCTGGAAATGGATTTGGCGGACGCCGACCGCAGCGTTGCGCAGGCATTGGCACGGGAGGAGCATATGGAAAAGACGGGAATCTGGTTCATAACCGGAGGGGCGCGCAGCGGCAAGAGCAGTTATGCCGAACAGATTGCGCGCGGATTTGGTGACAATGTGCTCTACATCGCCACGGCCCGGGCCTTTGACGATGAAATGCGCGAGCGCATCAAAAAGCATCGGGCCCAGCGCCCCTCGGCCTGGCCCACCTATGAGGGAATAAACGGCTTTAAAGAAGCCGTGGCCGGGCGCAGCGGCGCGGTGCTGCTGGATTGCGTGACCATCTTGATTACCAATATCATGATGGATTCGGGCGCGGATTGGGATCATCCGACCCCTGAGGATATTGAAAACGCCGAACGCACCGCCCGGAAATCGCTGGACGAGCTGCTGGACGCGGCCAAGGCCCAGGGATTGACCTTGATTTTGGTGAGCAATGAGTTGGGCATGGGATTGGTCCCGGTGTATGCCTTTGGCCGGGCCTTTCGGGACGTGGCCGGGCGGATTAACCAATATCTGGCGGGCCGGGCCGACCATGCGGTATTTATGGTGTCCGGGTTGCCCATTGAGCTCAAGTAACGGAGGGATTCGATGAATCGCTATTTGCGCAGGCTGATCTATGATTTTCAGTTCATGACCCGGATCCCCATCAATATCAGCGTGCCCCTGGAAGAGGATGATCCGGCCGAAGCCATGATCTTTTTTCCGGTGGTGGCGCTGGCGATCGGCGGGTTGAGCCTGGGCGTCGCGGCGTTGGTGAATGCGCTGACCGAAAACGCCCTGGTTGCCGCCCTGGGCGCGGTGGCCATGAGCGCGTATGTGTCCGGCGGGCTGCATCTGGATGGATTGTCGGATGTGTGCGACGGCCTGTTCAGCGGGCGTGACAGGGAGCGCGTGTTGGAAATCATGCACGACAGCCGCATGGGCACCTTTGGAGGCGTGGGCCTGTTCTTTGCGCTCAGCGCAAAGATGGTATTTTTGAGCGCGGTGTTCAACCGGGATTTGACCACCGGGCTGATGGCCGCGCTGGCGGCGCCGCTGGCGGGCCGTGCGGGCATATTGATGATTTCAAAAATCGGGAAGTCTGCCCGTGCGGGCATGGGGCGCTGCTATGTGGAGGGTATGAACGCGAGAATCCTTTCGGTGGGCCTGCTCCTCACCTTGCTGTTTACCCTGCCGGCGTTGAAATTGCACGCCCTGGCCGCGATTTTGATTCCGGCTGTCCTGGCGCTTTTGCTCAATGTTTTGTTCAACAAGCGGCTGGGCGGCATCACCGGCGACTGCCTGGGTTGCACCAGCGAACTCAGCGAAATTTGCTTCTTATTCTATATGGCGCTGAAATGGGTGGTGATTTAGGTGAGCAGGCTCCTGAAGCTGACTTTGGTGCGCCACGGAAAAACCGAACTCAATCAGCCCGGAATTTATTATGGGCACACGGACTTATCCATGGATGAGGAGGGTGTGCAGCAGATTCGGGCCTTGGCCCGGCGCCTTTCGGGCGAGCCCGAGGCGGTCTATTCCTCCGATCTTTCCCGCTGCATTGAGACCAGCCGCCTGCTTTGGCCGGATCAGCACCCCATCGCCATGCCGGCGCTTCGGGAGATCAGCTTTGGAAAGTGGGAAGGCATGCACTATACCCAAGCCCAGCGGCTCTTTCCCGAAGGCTGGCAACGCTTTTGTGCGGGCGGCGCGCCCGAGGGTGGCGAGGACGCCAGCACCTTTTATAACCGGGTGACCGGCGGACTCCAGGAAATTTTGGGGCGGCACGAATCCGGCCAAATTGCCATCGTCAGCCATCAAGGCTGCATTCGGGCCATGTTGGCGCATCTCTTGGGCATGGGAAGTGAGCAGGTCTGGCGCTTTAAAATTCCGCCCGCCGGAATGGCCACGGTGGAGATTGTGGACGGTTACGCGGTGTTGACCCAGATGGGTTAAGGGCGGTTTCATGAAAGTTCGAAACAGAAAATAAGACAATTGGACAGGAAAAGTGTATAATGTGAACGTCTGGACTTTCGTTTCGTCTCAATAGGGCGTATAATGGAACCATTGAGGGAAAGAAAGGAGGTTGTCCCCATGCCGTGGGATCAATTCGCTCAGATGATCATGGAAGATCTGCCGGCCATATTGTGTCTGATTATCGGCTTTGGGCTGGTGGTGGTGGAAATGTATGTGCCGGGTTTCGGGCTTCCGGGCATTTCGGGCCTAGTCCTGTTGGCGATAGGCGTTTATTTGAAGGCGGATAATGCCTCGGAGGCGTTGGTCATCATCATCGTGACCATTGCGCTTTTGTGTGTGGCCCTGTCCATTTCCATCCATTCAGCCTCAAAAGGGCGGCTGGCCAAATCCAAGCTGGTGCTGCACGAGGTGGCCACCCATGCGGAATCGCTGAATGAAACGGATATGAGTTTTTTCGTGGGTAAGGATGGCGTGACCAAGACCGTGCTCAGGCCGGCAGGCATCGGCGAGTTCGAGGGTGTAAAGCTCAATATCGTCAGCGACGGAGAGTTTATTCCCGCGGGCGCGAAGGTTCATGTGGAACGGGTAGAAGGAAATCGTATCGTGGTTCGCGAAATTGAAAGCGCTGAAACCTGATGGACTGGAGAGAAATAAAGAAGGGGAGAGCCTATGGAATCGTTTTGGGTTGGAGTTTTGATTGTAGTTGCCTTTATTGTGGTGCTGTTGGTGTTCTTCAATCTGTTCCCGTTGGGCCTGTGGATATCGGCCACTGCCTCAGGCGTCAAGGTGAATATCTCCACCTTGATCGGTATGCGCTTCCGGCGGATCAATCCGGCCAAGATTGTGAAGGCCTATATCAAGGCCACCAAGGCCGGCTTGGACGTGGATATGAACGAAATGGAAGCCCATTTCCTGGCCGGTGGTAACGTGGACCGGGTGATCGACGCGCTGATTACCTCTCAGTCCGCGGCCATTCCGCTGGAATTTGAACAGTGCCGCGCCATCGACCTGGCGGGCCGGGACGTGCTTCAGGCCGTCAAGATGAGTGTCAATCCCAAGGTCATTGAGACGCCGGTGGTGGCCGCCATCGCCAAGGATGGCATCGAGCTTCGCGCCAAGGCGCGGGTCACGGTTCGGGCCAATATTTCCCGATTGGTGGGCGGCGCAGGTGAGGAAACCATTATCGCCCGCGTGGGTGAGGGCATTGTAACCACCGTGGGCTCCGCGGATACCCACAAACAGGTTCTGGAAAACCCGGATTTGATCAGCCGTACGGTGCTGAGCAAGGGCTTGGACGCGGGCACAGCCTTTGAGATTTTGTCCATCGATATCGCGGATGTGGACGTGGGCCGCAACGTGGGCGCTCAGCTTCAGATGGATCAGGCGGAAGCCGACCGGCGCATTGCCCAGGCCAAGGCCGAAGAGCGCCGCGCCATGGCTGTGGCCCATGAGCAGGAAATGTTAGCCTCGGTTCAGGAAATGCGCGCCAAGGTTGTGGAGGCCGAGGCCCAGGTACCGCTGGCCATGGCGGCTGCGCTGCGCGAGGGCAAACTGGGCGTGATGGATTATTATCAGATGCAGAACGTCATTTCGGACACCGAAATGCGCAAATCCATCGCGGGAACCGATTCGCCCTTGGTGGACGGCGGGGAGAATAAACCGGTTAAGTAATTCATGAAAGCCAACGTCCGGGTCTGATGAAGGCCCGGACGCGCCACCTTAAACGCTGCCCAAGGGAAGGGAGGCGATAATCTTGGATTTTATTGCGCTGTTAATCATCGGGTATGTGATATATGGAGTCTATAAGAACTATCAAAAACAAAAGAAAAAACGCCCCGGAGCGGCGGAGGGAACACAGAAGGCAGCCGGGAAAAACATGACGTCCCCCAAAGCGCCGTCTCCGCCAGCGGCCAGCGAATCATTGGAGGAGCTGACCGAAGAAGTGGCGGAAGCGCTGTTCCAGGATGAGCGCATGAAGCAGCAGCCCCAGGCCGCGGCCCTGGAGGAAGGGAATAGCCGGGTGGATGCCGAAGGCTGTGTGGGCGGATCGCTGGACCATGGGGAGGAACACGATCTGGACACCCATAGCAACCGCTCCATCAGGCCAGAGCTTCCCACGGTTAAGGTTTCTCTTGTGGATGCCGGTGAAGTTCGGATGCGGAATAAAAAGGAAGTCAAGCCGCAGGCCGTGCAGCAGCCGCGCCTCCATTCCGGTTTGAGCGCCGCTCAGCTTCGCCAGGCGGTGGTCATGTCGGAAATATTGGATAAGCCGGTGGCCATGCGCCGCGGAAGGAGGTATGGTGTCCGTTGATGCCCATCAAAATTGTAATCGCGGATGATGACAGCGGCATGCGGCTGGTTATGCGCAAGATTATTTCCAAGGTCAGCGATTATCAGCTGGCAGGCGAAGCCGAAAACGGGCGTGAGCTGTTGGAATTGGTGGAGACTCAGCAGCCTCAAGTGGTGCTCATGGATGTGGAAATGCCGGAGATGAGCGGGGTGGAATGCGCCCGGATTATTCAGGATACCAACCCGCGCATCGTGCTCATCTTTGCCACCGCCCACGAGGAGTACATGGGTGACGCCTTCTCGGTCTATGCCTTTGACTATCTGCTCAAGCCCTTTAAGGTGGAACGCGCCTTGCGCACGCTGGAATTGGTGCGCCAAAGGCTGACCGCGCCGCAGCCCCAGCCCATGCCCGCGGTGGAGCGGCCATCAGCCCCGCCCGCACGCCTGATGCTGAAGCATCGCGAAGGCGTGAGTTTTGTGGATATGAACTCCATTTTGCTGGTTCAAAGGGAGGAGCGCTCCACGGTACTCTACCTGACCGGAGACGCGAAATATGTGACCAGCGAGCCCTTGGGCGATTTGGAAGAGCGGCTGCCCAGCAGCATGTTTTTTCGCAGCCATAAATCCTATATTGTCAATATTAACCATATTGACAGCGTTACGCCCTATGGGCGATGGACCTATGTCATCACCCTGAACGGCACCAGCCACGATGCGCTTATCACCCATGAGAAGTTTGAAGAGCTGCAAAAAATGTTTTCGTAATCGGACGGTATAATCGAAGATTTTGCAGTTCGCGGTCGGCGAAGCCGACTTGGAAGCCTAAAAGGCTTCCAAACTTGCTACGTACATGCCGCCGCTGCGGATTAAATATGAAGGGACCCCGCCCCTTTTTGACAGTCTGTGAAGCCATTGCTAAAAAATGGCTTCTTTTTTTGAACCAAACCATGGGGATACCACGTCTAAAGAATGTTGAGCATTGATAACGGAAACGTCCATAAATGAAACGGGATTTGTTCGGAAAAAAACATATGTATGCTGGAATGAAGGGATTTTTTACGCTATAATAGTAGAATCAGTTGAAAATGGAATCGGAGCGTGAAAAACGTGGCCAACTCAGGAAAGGTGTCCGGTGCGGTGGTGCGGAGGTTGCCGGGCTATTATAGATATTTATGCGATCTGGAGCGGGATGGACTGGTTAGAATTTCTTCCCAGGAGCTGGGCAGCCGAATGGGTTTAACAGCTTCGCAGATTCGCCAGGACATAAATTGCTTCGGAGGATTTGGACAACAGGGATATGGGTATAATGTAAGTGAGCTCAGGAAGCGAATCGGGGAAATTCTTGGGCTGGACGAGCAATACAGCATGGTTGTGGTGGGCGCCGGCAATATCGGCCAGGGCCTCGCCAAATACTCGGGCTTTCGGCGGCAGGGCTTTGTGGTAAAGGCCATGTTTGACCGTCATCCGGAACATATCGGCGCCCAGGCCGACGATGTGGCGGTATTGCCGGTGGAAGAGCTGGAAGAATATGTTCGCGAAAACCAGATTGCCATCGGCGTCATCACCACCCCGGCGGCCAGCGCCCAACAGATCTGCGATGTATTGGTCAAAGGCGGCGTCAGGGCGATTTGGAATTTTGCTTCGGTGGATCTGAATGTGCCGGAGGGCATCGCGCTGCAAAATGTGCATCTTTCGGACACGTTGATGGTATTGTCCTACCATATGCGCAACCAGAGGCCCAAGGACTAAGGGACGATTTGGGGGAGAAGGCAAATGCAGGATAAAAAGAAAAAGGGCGCACCCAAAAAGATTACCACTCCGCCTTCCGGAAAGGCCAGGGGAACGACGCGTCATTCAAGATCTCCATATGTCAAGGCGCAGCGCGCGCAAAACGCATCGGCCAAGGGCTCGGCCAAAAAGACCAGGAAAAACGATTGGTGGGCTGCCCCGGTCTCGGCGTTGATGATTTTAATTCTGGCTTCCGTGGCCTATTTCGGGCTTTCGGAGCTTAAAAACTATATGAACTTTAATCGGATGCGCAGCATCGTGGATGATCAGCGCTTTTATTCCGGGATTACGGTGGAGGGAACGGATGTTTCCCAGATGACCTTGGATCAGGCGCTTTCTCTCTGGGCGGAGCGCGAGGAAGAGGTTAAGTCGCGCATGAATTTGACCTTGCAGTATGAGGGCCAGAGTTGGACTTTAACCAACGAACAGATTGGCTATTACAGCAATTATGAGCAGGTGCTCAATAATGCCTATGCCATGGGCAGAAGCGGAAGCCTGGAAGAGCGCTATGCCGAGATCAACAATTTGGCCAACAATCCCCAAAGCCTGAGCATTGAGCGGGGCTACGACGAGGAAAAGCTCAGGCAGCAGTTGGAAGAGGTGGCAAGCCAGGTATCCCAGGAAGGCAGCAATGCCACTGTGGCCTCCTTTGACAGCGACACCGGAGAGTTTACCTTTAAAGAGGGCGTCACCGGGCGCGTTGTGGACGTGGATCAGCTGTTCAGCCAGGCCCAACAGGCCCTGGCTTCGGGCAGCACTCAGTTGACCATTCAGACCCAGACCGTGGAACCCACGGTCACGGTGGCTCAGCTTGAACAGGAGTACGGCAAGATCACCACCGCCACCACCAATGCGTCCAGCTCCAGCAGCAACCGGATCACCAACATCAAGCTGGCGCTCAAGGCCATGGACGGACTGCGGCTGGATCCCGGAGAGGAATTTTCCTTTAATGAGTTGCTGGGCGAGCGCACCAAGGAAAAGGGCTATAAAGAAGCCGGCGTGATCAACAACGGCATGATGGATCAGGGCATCGGCGGCGGTATTTGCCAGGTCTCCACCACGCTGTTCAATGCGGTGGCCAAGGCTGATTTGAAGATCACCGAGCGCCATCCCCATTCCAGACCCTCCACTTATGTGGATTTGGGCAAGGATGCGGCGGTTAACTGGCCCAACCAGGATTTCTGCTTTGTCAACAATACGGATGCGCCCATCTACATCAGGGCCAAATGGACCAGCGAGAAAAAGGTCAGCATATCCATCTACGGAAAGAAACTGGCCGATGGCATGACCATCAAGATTACCTCAAAACAGACCGCCACCGTAAATCCCGGCGATCCCAAGATCACCGTGGACAGCAGCCTGCCTGAGGGCACCCGCAAGGTGGTCAGCTCCGAACGCACCGGCTATAAGGCGACCACCTACAAAGTCTATTACGACAAGGATGGCAATGAGATTAAGCGGGTTCAGCTCTGCAAGAGCAACTATCCGGCGGCCAAGGCAGTCATTAAAGTGGGAAAGTAGCGTAAAAAAGAGACCGAAGTCTTTATGGGCTTCGGTCTCTTTTTTGAATATCGCTCTGACTATTTGAGAGCCTCCCTGAGCAGCGCTTCAATTTTTACCGGGTTGCCCAGCCCGTTGGACCTGGCCATGGCTTGGCCTATGAGCCCCTTGAGCGCAGCCTGCTTGCCACGCCGGTAGCTCTCCACCAGGGCGGTTGATTCCTCCAGCACCTGCCGCACAATGTCATCCAATGCGCGTTCATCGTTGATTTGCCAGAGACCCAGGCGATCCACTACCTGGCGCGGCGGCTGGCCGTCCTGCGAAATTTCCCGGAGCACCCGCTTGGCGGTGGAACTGTTGATCTCCTCCGCGGCCAACATATCCGCCAGCTGGGCCAGATCCCCGGCCTTCACCCGGATGGGTTCGGTTCCGGACAGGGGAAGCGCCTCGCTGATGAGCAGGTTGGCCATGATCCGGGGATGGGCGCAGCTTTTTGCGCCTTGTTCAAAATATTCAGCCAAACCGGCGTCCGCCGCAATGCGCCGGGCATCCGCCGCGCTCAGCCCGTATTCTTTTACATATTGGCGTTCCCGGGCATCGGGCGAGGCGGGCAGAGTGGCGCGCAGCGCCTCAATTTCCTCGGAACCAAGCGCTATGGGCGGAAGATCCGGATCCGGGAAGTAGCGGTAGTCGTTGGCCTCTTCCTTGCCGCGCATGGAATAGGTCTTTCCGCTGGCCTGATCAAAGCGCCGGGTCTCCTGAACGATGCTTTGACCGGTCCGAACGGCCTCGACCTGCCGGGCAAATTCGTATTCGATGGCCCTGACCATCGATTGAAAGGAGTTGAGGTTTTTGATTTCGGTGCGCGTGCCCAGGCGGGTCTCGCCCACCGGACGGATGGACAGGTTGACGTCGCATCGGAGCGAGCCCTCGTTCATCCTGCAATCGGAAATCCCGGTGCTTAGAATAACCGTGCGCAGCTTTTGAAGATAAGCGCGCGCCTCCTCGGCCGAGCGCATATCCGGCTCGGAAACCACTTCGATCAGCGGAACGCCGCACCGGTTCAGGTCGATGAAGGTGCCCTTTTGTTCGTCGTGCACAAGCTTGCCCGCATCCTCCTCGATGTGAATCCGGGTGATGCCCACCTGTTTGGGGCCCGAGGCGGTTTCGATGGTCAGATAGCCGTGCTCGCAAAGGGGAAGGTCATACTGGCTGATCTGATACGCCTTGGGCAGGTCGGGATAAAAATAGTTTTTGCGGTCCTGCCTGGAAAGGCGGGCGATTTGGCAATGGGTGGCCAGGCCGGCCTTCACCGCGTATTCCACCACTTTTTTGTTTAAAACCGGCAGCGCCCCCGGCAGGCCGGCGCAAACCGGACAGCATTGGGTATTGGGTTCGGCCCCGAAGCCGGTGGGGCAGGAGCAGAAAATCTTGGTTTCGGTTTTGAGCTCGATGTGGACTTCCAGCCCGATAATCATTTCGTATTCCGTGTTCATGCCGGTTTTCCCTCCTTTTCGGATTGTTCAAAGGCATATCCGGCCCGGTAGAGCAGGGGTTCGCTGAAGGGCCGGCCGATGAGCTGCATGCCGACGGGCAGGCCGTCCGCGTCTTGGCCGCAGGGCATGGAAAGCGCGGGCACTCCGGCGATGTTGACGGGCACGGTGAAAATGTCGCCCCTGTACATGGAGAGGGCGTCCTGGGTCTTGCTGCCGATTTTGTAGGCGGTGGTGGGCGCCACCGGGGAGAGGATCACATCATGCTCCTCGAAAATCCGGCCGTAATCTCTCATGACCAGGGTGCGCACCTGCTGCGCTTTTTTATAGTAGGCGTCGTAGTAGCCCGAACTCAGGGCAAAGGTGCCCAACATGATGCGCCGCTTGACCTCCGGGCCAAAGCCCTCACTTCGGGAGCGCTTGTAGAGTTCCTCCATGGTTTGGCAGCCTTGGGCGCGATAGCCGTAGCGCACCCCGTCAAAGCGTGCCAGGTTGCTGGAAGCCTCGGCGGAGGAAATCACATAATAGGCGGGCAGCGCGTGTTCCAGGGCCGGCATATCGACTTCTTCCACCGTTGCGCCCAGCTTTTCATATTTCCGCGCCGCGCTTAGCACCGCCTCCTTTACCTCGGGCGCGATTTCGCCCTCGAAGCACTGGCGGGGCAGGGCGACTTTCAGGCCGCGCACCCCCTGGCCGATGCCTAAGGTATAGTCGGGCACATCGCGCCGGACCGAGGTGGCGTCTTTGGGGTCGTGCCCGGCGATGGCGTTCAGAATGAGCGCGGAATCGTACACATCCCGGGTCAGAGGGCCGATCTGGTCCAGGGAGGAGGCGAAGGCCACCAATCCGTATCGGGAAACCGTGCCGTAGGTGGGTTTCATGCCCACCACCCCGCAGAAGGCGGCGGGTTGGCGGATGGAACCGCCGGTATCCGAGCCCAGGGCAAAGGCGGCCTCCTGGGCGGCCACCGCCGCGGCCGATCCCCCCGAGCTGCCTCCGGGCACCCGATCCAGCGCACGCGGGTTGTGCGTGACCTTGAAGAAACTGTTTTCGGTGCTGGAACCCATGGCGAATTCATCCATATTCAGCTTGCCCAACAGAACAAACCGCTGGCCGTTCAGCTTTTCCATGACCGTGGCGTCGTAGGGCGGGATAAAGTTTTCAAGCATTTTCGAGGCGCAGCTGGTGCGCACCCCCAGGGTTAAGATGTTGTCCTTGATGCCGCCCGGAACACCGGCCAGGGCGGGAAGCGCCTGTCCCGAGGCGCGCTGTTCGTCCACCGCTTTGGCCTGTTCCATGGCCAGCTCGCTGGTTACGCTGAGGTAGGCGTTTACGTCATCCTCCCTCTGCTTCAACTGTTTCAGGTAGGCCTGGCAGACCTCCCGGGCGCTGAGGCGCTTGGTTTGCATGGCCTCCATCAATTCGCGCACGCTCATGGCGGTAATTTGCTCGCACATTGTATTTCCCTCCCTATTCCATAACTTTGGGCACGCTGATGAATGAGCCCGCTCGGGCGGGCGCGCCGCTCAGGATACGCTCGCGCTCAAAGGGCGCTTCCACCTGATCCTCGCGGAAGACGTTTCTGAGATTGGCCACATGGGTGGCCGGGGGAACATCGCCCAAATCCAGGGCGCTCAGCTGATGGGCGAAGGCGATGATCTCCTCCATCTCGCGGGGCATGCGCTCTTTTTCCTCCTGGGTCAGGCTTAAACGGGCCAGATGCGCGATGGATCCCACATCCCAGGGATCTTTTTTCTCCTTATCCGCCTTGGGCGTTTGAATGGAAACGGATTGCCCGCGATCCAGATTCAGGGCCTTGAGTTGGGCCTCGTCCACCGGACTGGGGGCCGAGGTCATGGGGCAGGAGGCGTCCCCGGCCTTGGGGAAGGCGATGACGTCCCTGAGCGACTCCGCGCCCAGCATCAGCATGACCAGCCGGTCCAGCCCAAAGGCAAAGCCGCCGTGGGGCGGGGTTCCGTAGCGGAAGGCGTTGACCATGAAGCCAAAGCGCTGCTGAATCTGCTCCTCGCTGAAGCCCAGCGCCTGAAACATTTTTTGTTGAATATCGCTTCGGTGGATGCGGATGGATCCGCTGCCCAGCTCCACCCCGTTGAGCACCACGTCATAGGCCTGGGCGCGCACCCGCTCCGGATCGGTGAAAAGATAGGGGAGATCCTCGGGATAGGGCATGGTAAAGGGATGGTGCATGGCCAGATAGCGGTGTTCCTCCTGACTGTACTCAAACTGCGGAAAATCCGTCACGATCAGGAAGCGGTAGTCATCCTTGCGCCGGAGGTTCAGCATGTCTCCCAGGGCCAGCCGCAGCCCGCCCAGGGTCCGGCGCACCGTGGAAAGGCTGTCGGCGCAAAAGAGGATGAAGTCGCCCGCCTGCGCGTCCATGCGCCGGAGCAATGCCCGCATTTCCTCGTCGGTGAAGTACTTGGTGAGTACCGAGTAGAGGCTTCCGTCTTCGCGGATGGCGATCCAGGCCATGCCCTTGGCGCCCAACTCCATGGCGCGGCTGGTTAATTCCTCAATCTGGGTCCGGCTGAACTGGGCGCAGCCCTTGGCGTTGATGGCGCGCACCACGCCGCCCGAGCGGACCGCCTTTTGAAAAACCGAAAAGCCGCATTGGGCCATCAGGCCGGTCAAGTCCACAATGGGCAGCTCAAAGCGGAGGTCGGGTTTGTCGCTGCCATACACATCCATGGCGGTCTTCCAGCTCATGCGGGGGAAGGGCTTTTCAAATTCCAGGCCCTTGACCTCCCGGAAGATATGCTTAAACAGCTTTTCCAGGTGGTTCATCATATCCTCCTGGTCGATAAAGGACATCTCCATATCCACCTGAGTGAATTCGGGCTGCCGGTCGGCGCGTAAATCTTCGTCCCGAAAGCACCGGGCGACCTGATAATATTTGTCGATTCCGCCCACCATCAGCAGCTGCTTAAAGATTTGGGGCGATTGGGGCAGGGCGTAAAAGCTGCCCGGATGCACCCGGCTGGGCACCAGGTAATCCCGCGCGCCCTCCGGGGTGGAGCGGGTGAGCATGGGCGTTTCCACCAGGATAAATCCAGCCTCATCCAGAAAGTTTTGAACCGCGCGCTGGACCCGATGGCGGTAGCGCAGGTTTTCCAGCATGCGCGGCCTGCGCAGATCCAGAAAGCGATATTTGAGGCGCAGATCCTCCCGGGCCAATTCGCCCTCCTCCAAAGAAAAGGGCAGGGCATCGGCCGTGGACAGCAGCTCGATTTTATCCACCTTGAGCTCGATGAGCCCGGTTTTGAGCTTGGGATTTACGGTTTCTGGATCGCGCAGCCGGATCTCGCCCGTGGCCGCGATCACCGATTGATTTTTCATGCCCTCGGCCAAGATAAAATCCGATTCCGTAAGGTGGCGCGCGTCGCAGACCAGCTGAAGGACGCCCTCCCGGTCGCGCAGATCCAGAAAGATGACCCCGCCCATATCGCGCTTGGTCTGCACCCATCCGGCCACACACGCCCGCCTCCCGGTGTCCTCCAAAGTCAAAAGGCCGCAGTAATCCGTTCGCTTCATAGAAAAATTTCCTCCCTTCGGATTGGCCAATAAATCCATAAAAAAGAGCCCCTCATCCCTCAAATAACAGGGACGAAAGGCTCTTGAAAGCTCTCCGCGGTACCACCCAAATAGACAGTTGCTGTCCGCTCACCAGGCACTCGGATCATGATCCGGTTATGCCCTGCGGCTTTAACGCGCCGCCCGCGGCTAAGCCTACTTGCGCAAGCGCTTTGGGTTAGCGGCTCCGGGATGTTCTTCGTTCAGGAATCCGTACCGCATTCACACCACCTAGCGGCTCTCTGAAACTACCAACCTGAATTACTCTTCCCATCGTGGCCTTTATTGGCTCGATCAATTTTTTATAAGAATACACCCATATCCTGTCCAAGTCAAGAAAATTTTATAAGAAAAAACAAAAAAATCGGAGATTTGGAACGAATTCGCCATCCATTGGGTCTGAATGGTAAACGGATGGAAGGGGGAATTTTTGATGAAAAAAGTGAGCGTTTTGCTGATGATGGCGCTGATTTGTTGGACCCTGGCGCCCGCACCGCCGGGAAAGGCCGAGCCGTCCGGCGATGCGCTGTGGGCGATGGTCCTGGAAGAGACTTTGAAGGAGAAAGATCAGGCGCTTATATCGCCCATCAGCCTGGAAGTTGCGCTGAAAATGGCCGCCCAGGGCGCGAAAGGCGAAACCTTGGATGAAATGCTCAAGGCCTTGGGGGAAAGCGAGCCGGATTTGGAGAAGATGGGCGAGCGGCTGAAGGAGCTGAAACAGGCGGGCGTGGTCAGCGCCAGCGGGCTGTATACTGGCCCCGGCGTGACCTTGGAGGACGCCTATCTGAGCGCCCTGGAGCAGGCGCTGGACGCCCGATACTTTACCCAACAGGGGGAGGCGTTAAAGCCGGCCCTGGACGAGTGGATCAGCGAGGCCACCCAGGGATTGATCAAAAAATATCCCTTTGAAATTGATTTGGGGCAGGGCGAGAGCCAGTGGATGGTGGTGCTGCTCAATGCCCTGAGCCTGAAGGCCAAATGGGAAAAACCTTTTGTTGAGGCGGAAAACGGGGTTTTTCACGGGCCGGATGGGGATGTGGAAGTGCCCATGCTGAATCAGACCACGGATTACGCCTATCAGCAGATGGAGGACGGCACCCAATGCGTATACCTGCCCTATGAATCGGGCGATTTGGGCATGACGCTGCTGTTGCCCGGGGAGGACGGGCTGGAGGCGTTGGTGAAGCGCCTCAGAGAGGATCCCTCGCCCTATTTAAAAACCGCCGCCCAGCCCACCTGCGCGGTGTCGCTCACCATGCCCACCCTGGATCTGAGCGTGGAAAACAGCTTAAAACAAACGCTGAAGGCGGTTATGCCCATATCCTTCAGCAATTTGGCGGATTTTGGCGGCATGAGCGCAGAAAGCAAGCTCGGGATTGGGGATGTGCAGCAAAATGTGCGGCTCAAGGTGGATGAGATGGGCACCGAGGCCGCGGCGGCTACCGCGGTCGTTTTAAGCCCGATGAGCGCGGTGTTGAGTTCCGTCGAGGTGTGCGCCGACCGCCCCTATGCCTTTATGATCAGCGATCCGGCGGGAGAAAATATCCTGTTTGCGGGGGCGATTCGTACGCCCGCATAGAAGCCGCCAGCAACCCGGGAAGAGAGGAAAAATCCCTCTTTTGCGGCGCGCAATTTTGTGCTATACTTCGATGTGAATCCATTTACACAAAGGGGATAGCGAAATGAACGCGGACGACCGCAAGGGCATTTTGTATGTGCTGTTGGGCAACACCATCTTTGGACTCAGTTTTCTGTTCAGCAAGCAGGCGCTTTCCGTGGCGCCGCTCATGGTGGTTTTGATGTGGCGGTTTGTGCTGGCCTTTGTCTGCATGAGCCTGTTGCGCGCCGTGGGCGTGATTCATTTTAGCTTTGCCGGTAAGCCGGTTAAAAAGCTGATTCCGGTGGTGATCGCCCAACCGGTGATCTACTTTGTGGTGGAGGCCGTGGGTATTTCGCGCACCTCTTCCTCGGTGGCCGGCATTATGGTGGCCACAAGTCCGGTGATTGTGTATGTCATGGCCTGGTTTTTCCTCAAGGAGCGGCTGTCCAGGGGCCAGCTGCTGGGGGTGCTCCTGTCCATCGCCGGAGTGACCGGGATCATCATCCTGGACGGATTTCAGCCCGACGCCGACTGGGTGGGCATTGTGTGCATGTTGTTGGCCATGCTCACCGGCAGTGCTTACAATATCATGGTGCGCGGCATAAGCCGGGAGATCGGCGCGCTGGAAATCACCTATGCCATGATGGCGGTGGGCGCGGTCTGCTTCAGCGGCGTGGCGGTCGTCCAATGCGCGTTGGAGGGCAATATGGCCGCGCTCATTCAGCCCTTTACCTATCCTCAGTTTTCCATGGCCGTGGTTTATCTGGGCATACTGGCCTCGGTGGTGGCCTACTTTGCCATCAACAAGGCGCTGCCGCTGTTGGGCGCCGGGCGCACCTCGGCCTTTGCCAATCTGACCACGGTGATCTCCATGGCCGCGGGCGTGGTGGTGCTGGGGGAAAGCCTGCA
Organism: Candidatus Faecaligallichristensenella faecipullorum; assembly: GCA_018716505.1. GTDB lineage: Bacteria > Bacillota > Clostridia > Christensenellales > Aristaeellaceae > Faecaligallichristensenella > Faecaligallichristensenella faecipullorum. The sequence continues at coordinate 25,346 of DVJW01000101.1, forward strand.
TGGGTATCACCTGGTGGGCGCGGCCATGATCCTGCTGGGGGTCTGGTGGGCGGAACGGGCCGGCCAGCGCAGGCAGATCGGCGCGCCTATGTAAAATAAATGGGAGACCTTTACATCCGGGTTTCACCGTGTTATACTGAAAAACGGATTAAGACAAATCGGCGGCTTCCTTTAAATCGGTCCTGTGAGGCTGGTAAGGCGGGCGAATTTGTGGGAATAGTATGCCTTACTCTGCCTGTGCGGAGTGAGGCATTTTTATTTGCCGCCGGAAATTATGGAAAGGGGCGGAAAATCATGCGGGAAAAGGCCAGGATAATGGATGGACGCGCCATGGATCGGGCGCTGATTCGAATTGCGCACGAGATCATTGAGCGCAACAAGGGCACCGAGCATGTGGCGCTTGTGGGCATTCACAGAAGGGGCGTTCCCCTGGCCCAGCGGCTGGCGCGCTGCATTGAACAGGTGGAGGGGGACAAGCCCCAGGTGGGCGTGCTGGATATCACCTACTACCGGGACGATCTTTCGATTTTGAGCGCCCATCCCGAGGTCAAGGGCACCGATATCCCCTTTTCGGTGGACGGAAAGGCGATTGTGCTGGTGGACGACGTGCTGTATACCGGGCGCACCGCCCGGGCGGCCATGGAGGCGCTGATGGATATGGGCCGGGCCAGCTGCATACAGTTGGCGGTGCTCATCGACCGGGGGCATCGGGAGCTGCCCATCCGGGCCGACTTTGTGGGCAAGAATGTGCCCACTTCCAAAGAAGAAATCATTTCGGTCAAAATGGAAGAAGTGGACGGGGAAAACGGGGTTTCGGTTTGTGCGCTTAACGAATGAAATTGCCGCCTGGCAATGAAGAATTGAGGAGGTTTTCCCCATGGTTCAGACGCAGCAGAGGGATTCCAAGGGCAAGATGGTTATTCTGGGCATTCAACACGTTTTCGCCATGTTTGGCTCTACGGTTCTGGTGCCGATTCTCACGGGCATCGACCCCTCGCTGGCGCTTTTGTGCGCGGGACTGGGCACGCTGCTGTTCCATCTGATTACGGGACGCAAGGTGCCTGCCTTCCTGGGCTCGTCCTTTGCGTTTATTTATGCGATTCAGACCGTGGCAGGCAGCTATGGGGCGATGGGCACCCCGGGTTATCAGGAAGGGCTGCAATATGCCTGCGGCGGCATTGTGGTGGCTGGCGCGCTGTATGTGGTGCTGGCCCTTCTGGTGAAGTTGTTCGGCGCGGACAGAATCCGCTCGTTCTTCCCGCCGGTGGTTACCGGGCCCATGGTGATGATCATTGGGTTGATGCTGGCGCCCACGGCCATCAACAACATCACCACGGCCAACAATGTTGCGCTCACCGGATCCAGCCTTTGGCTGAACTGGCTGGTGGCGCTGGTGACCATCCTGACCATGTTCATCGTTTCCCTCTACTGCAAGGGCTTCTTTAAGCTGGTACCCATCCTGTTCGGCATCGCGGCCGGTTATATTACGAGCTTAATCATCACCTGGTGCGGCCATCCCATGGTGGATCTGACCACGGTTCAGCAGGCTTCCTGGGTGGCCATGCCCAAGTTCATGCTGCCCAAATTTGCCGTTGGCCCCATCCTCAGCGTCGCCCCCCTGTCCATCGTGACCTTTGTGGAGCACATCGGGGATATGCAGGCCAACGGCTCGGTGGTGGGCAAGGATTTCTTCAAGGATCCCGGCCTGCACCGCACCTTGCTGGGCGACGGCCTGGCTACCATGCTGGCGGGCGCCATCGGCGGACCGGCCAACACCACCTACTCGGAAAACACCGGCGTATTGGCCGCCACCAAGAACTACAACCCGGTTACCTTGGAAATCGCCGCGGTGTTCGCGATTCTGATGGCCTTTATCGGCAAGTTCTCCGGCTTTTTGAATTCGCTGCCCCCGGCGGTGATGGGCGGAGTGTCCATCATCCTGTTCGGCATGATCGCGGCCGTGGGCCTGCGGACTTTGGTGGAAAATCAGGTGGACTTCAAAAACAGCCGGAACCTGATGATCGTGGCTGTGATGCTGGTACTGGGCCTGGGCGGCGCTGCCCTCAACTTTAGCTTTACTTATAAGGGTGTCCCCGGTGAAATCGCGCTTTCGGGCGCCGCGCTGGCTGCGGTGGTGGGTATTATCCTGAACAAGGCCATGCCTGAAAAAGCGGGGAAGGAAGAAGCTTAAACGCCCCGAATGGGATGAGCGGGCTTCAGATTCAAGACGCGAAATACAACCTCAGGAATTTAGGAGGAAGACACAAAATGGCACTTCAACGAAAGGATCTGTTGGGTCTAAAGGGCGTAACCGCCGAAGAAATTAAAGAAATTCTGGATACCGCGGCTCAGCTCAAGCCCATATTGTCCACTGGCAGCAAAAAAACGCCCCATCTGGCGGGCCGGTCCATTGTCACCCTGTTCTACGAAAACAGCACCCGGACCCGAATGAGCTTTGAGCTGGCCTCCAAGTACATGTCCGCGGCCGCGGCCAACATTTCGGCCTCGGCTTCCTCGGTGGCCAAGGGCGAAACCTTGATCGATACCGGCCGCACCCTGGACAGCATGGGCACCGACGTCATCATCATCCGCCACCCCATGGGCGGCGCGCCCCATTTGCTGGCCCGGCATGTGAAAAGTTCGGTGGTCAACGCCGGGGACGGCATGAACGAGCACCCCACCCAGGCGCTGCTGGATATGTTCACCATGCGTGAAAAGTTCGGCGATTTGACCGGGCTTAAGGTGGCCATTGTGGGCGACGTATTGCACAGCCGGGTGGCCCGCTCCAATATCTGGGGTCTGAAGACCATGGGCGCCCAGGTGGTGCTGGCCGCGCCCTCCACCTTGATGCCGGTGGAGCTGGAGCGCACCGGGGTTCAGGTCACCAACTGTGTGGAGGACGCGGTACGGGAGGCCGATGTGGTCATGGCCCTGCGCATCCAGCGGGAGCGCCAGAAGGGCGGCCTGCTGGCCTCGGTGAGCGAGTACAACGAGTTCTACGCGGTGAACCAGCTTCGGCTTTCCATGGCCAAGCCCGGCGCGCTGGTCATGCATCCCGGCCCCATGAACCGCGGGGTGGAGATTAACAGCGACGTGGCCGAAGGCGATCAGTCGGTCATTAACCAGCAGGTGACCAACGGCGTGGCGGTGCGCATGGCGGTGCTGTATTTGCTGACCAGAAAGAACGGGAGGGCGTAAATCATGAAAAATTCCATACTGTTTCAAAACGCGCGCATTGTGGATCCTTCCTGCGGGCGGGACGAAGTTTCCGACCTGTTGGTGGAAAACGGAAAAATTGCAAAAATCGAAAAGAATATTCAGGCGCCGGATGCGCAGAATGTGGATTGCACGGGCAAGGTGATTGTGCCCGGTTTTGTGGATCTGCATTGCCATCTGCGCGAGCCCGGCTTTGAGTACAAAGAGGACATCGAGAGCGGTACCCGGGCCGCGGCCCACGGCGGATTTACCACGGTCTGCTGCATGCCCAACCTGAGCCCGGTGAACGACAACGCGGCGGTGACCAGCTATATCGTAAACAAGGCCGCGCAAAAGGGATCGGTCAAGGTGCGGCCCATCGGCGCGATCACCAAGGGCTTGAAGGGCGAGGAGTTGGCCGAAATCGGCCAGATGAAGGAAGCGGGCATTGTGGCGGTTTCCGACGACGGCAAGCCGGTGATGAACAGCCGCATGATGTACAACGCCATCAAGTACGCCGCCGACTTTGGGCTGAAGGTGACCTCCCATTGCGAGGACACCAACCTGGCGGGCAACGGCGTGATGAACGAGGGCTATCATTCCACGGTGTTGGGCCTCAGGGGCATTCCGCGCTCGGCCGAGGAGGTCATGCTGGCCCGGGAAATCCTGCTCAGCGAAACCCTGAAGCTGCCGGTGCACATCTGCCACGTGTCCACCAAGGGCGGGGTGCAGCTGCTGCGCGAGGCCAAAGCCCGGGGCGTTCAGGTGACCGCCGAAACCTGCCCCCATTATATCGCCCTGACCGACGCCGAGGTGGAGGGCTACGACCCCAATACCCGGGTCAATCCGCCGCTGCGCGAGCGCGAGGACGTTCAGGCCATCATTGAGGGCCTGTTGGATGGTTCTTTGGATTGCATCGCCACCGACCACGCGCCCCATCACCGGGACGAGAAGATGGTGGAGTACGAGGTGGCCGCCTCGGGCATTTCGGGCTTTGAAACCGCGTTTTCGGTGTGCTATACCGCGCTGGTGGCCACCGGCAGGATGAGCTTTGAAAAGTTGATTGAAAAGATGACCTGCGCGCCCGCGAAGATCTTTGATTTGGATTGCGGCACGTTGGGGGTCGGGGCCTGCGCGGATCTGACGGTGCTCGATCTGAAACAGAACTGGACCGTGGACGCCAAGGCCTTCCTGTCCAAGGGAAAGAACACGCCCTTTGACGGCAAGCCCTTGACCGGCAAGGTCATGGCCACCTATGTGGATGGAAAATGCGTTTATGGGGAGGAAGCAAAATGAAATTCCAGATTGATCTTTTAATTGAGCGCATCCGCAAGACCGGGAACCCCACCTGCGTGGGCCTGGATACCCGGGTGGAGTACCTGCCCAAGGCGTATCTGGACTCCATCTGCCCGGACGGGGTGGACAGCATGGAAAAGGCGGCCCAGGCCATTTTGCAATACAACATCGACCTGTTGGACGCGGTGGCCGATCTGATCCCCTCGGTCAAGGTTCAGGTGGCCTATTATGAGATGTACGGCCTGGAGGGCATGAAGGCCTTTTATCAGACCGTAAAGGAAGCCAAGGCCCGGAATCTCACGGTGATCGTGGACGTCAAGCGCAACGACATCGGGGCCACGGCAGAGGCGTATTCCGCCGCCTACCTGGGGGAGACCAGCTTGCCCAAGGGCGCCGCCCGGGCTTGCGAAAGCGATTTCGCCACCGTGAACCCCTATCTGGGCGAGGACGGAATCAAGCCCTTCCTGAAGGATATCGCCTCTCATGGCACCGGCATCTTCGCGTTGGTCAAAACCTCAAACCCCTCCTCGGGCCAGCTGCAGGATTTGATGATCGGGGAGAAGACGGTGTATCAGGTGGTGGGCGATCTGGTTTCCGAATGGGGCAAGGATTCCATCGGCGAATACGGCTACAGCGCGGTGGGCGCGGTGGTGGGCGCCACCTACCCGGAGCAGGGAACCGAGCTCAGGAAGCGCCTTCCGCACACCTTCTTCCTGGTGCCCGGCTACGGGGCTCAGGGCGCCAAAGGCGAGGATTTGAAGGGCTGCTTTGACGAAAAGGGCGAGGGCGCGGTGGTAAACGCCTCCCGCTCCATCCTGTGCGCCTGGAAAAAGCATCCGGAAATGGACTTTAAGCAGGCCGCTCGCGCCGAAGTCATCGCCATGCGCGACGACATCGCCTCGGCGCTGGGCAAAAACTGAGCGGAGGTACGGAAAGTGAAGCAGATATTGGCCAGCGTGGTGTCGGTGAACACCATCGCGCAGGATATTTTTGAAATGAAGCTGTATGCGCCCGAGCTGTTCGAGGGTCAGGCGGTCAGGCCCGGCATGTTTGTGCACATGCTGCTGGGGGATGACGCCCGGATCCTGCGCCGGCCCATCAGCATCTATGGGGCCAATCCCCAGGACGGCCAGATTGCGCTGGCCATCCAGATCGTGGGCCAGGGCACCCGCAAGCTCTCCGAAAAAAAGCCGGGCGACCGGGTGGATATCCTGGGACCGCTGGGCAACAACTTTGAGTTTCAAGACGCCCGGATCATCTATGGCGTGGGCGGCGGCGTGGGCATTTCGCCCATCCGCTTCGCGGCCATGAGCCTGAATCCCGGACAGGAGATGGAGGCCTTTTTCGGCTACCGGACGCAGAGCCTGATCTATGGGGACGAGGGCCTGGAATGCCCGGTGCACATCACCACCGACGACGGCAGCGCCGGGGAGCACGGACTGGTTACCGCGCCCCTTAAGCGGCGCATGGCCGAGCGCAGGCCGGATCTGGTGATCTGCTGCGGCCCCACGCCCATGATGCGGGCGGTGCAAAAGCTGTGTTCCGAGATGGAGATCGAATGCCAGCTTTCGCTGGAAGCGCGCATGGGCTGCGGGGTGGGCGCCTGCAACGGCTGCACGGTCAAGGTCAAGGACGGCGCGGATTGGCAATACCGCCGGGTGTGCGTGGATGGCCCGGTATTTCAGGGCAAGGATGTGATCTTCAATGGCTGAGCGCAATCTTCAGGTGGAAATCTGCGGGGTAAAGTTTAAAAATCCGGTCATCGCCGCCTCGGGCACCTTTGGATTTGGCCGGGAATACGCGCATTTTTATGATATTGGCCTGTTGGGCGGGGTGTCCACCAAGGCGTTGACCATTGCGCCGCGCCGGGGCAACCCCATGCCCCGGGTGGCCGAGACCCCGTCGGGCATGTTAAACGCCATCGGCCTTCAAAACCCCGGGGTGGAAACCTACCTGGCCGAGCACGCCCAATGGCTCAAATCCACCGGAACCACGGTGATCGCCAACATCGCGGGCGCCACGGTGGAGGACTATGTGGCGGTGGCCGAGCGGCTAAACGGCGCTCCGGTGGATATGTTGGAGCTCAATATCTCCTGCCCCAACGTGAAGCAGGGCGGGGTGGCCTTCGGCACCGACCCCAAACAGGTGGAGTATATTGTGCGGGAGGTCAAGCGGGCGGCCGGTCAGCCGCTGATGGTCAAACTTTCCCCCAATGTGACCGATATCACCGAAACCGCCCTGGCCGCCCAGCAGGCGGGCGCGGACGCGCTTTCTTTAATCAACACCTTGACCGGCATGGAGATCGACGTGCATCGCCGCCGTCCGCTGCTGGCCAATGTGACCGGCGGGCTGTCCGGTCCCGCGGTGCGCCCGGTGGCGCTGCGCATGGTGTATCAGGTCTGCCGCAAGGTTCAGATTCCGGTGGTGGGCATGGGCGGCATCATGACCGGCGAGGACGCGGTGGCCTTCATGCTCTGCGGGGCCCGGGCGGTCATGGTGGGCACGGCCAACGTGAGCAACCCCAACGCCTGCCCGGAAATTATCAAGGGCATTGAGGAATATATGATCCGCCACGATATCCGGGATGTGAACGAGCTGGTGGACGCGCTGATGGTGTAAAGTATAAGCCCGCGGAGGAGCGCTTTTTCTCTGCGGGCCATTTGTTTGGGAAAGAGGGGGCGTTTGGACGAATGGAGATTTCGGCGGAAATGGTGAAGCGGCTGGTCGCGGAACAGTTTCCTCAATGGGGCAATCTTGAGGTTCGGCCGGTGCGCCGCAGCGGACACGACAATCGGACGTTCCATCTGGGCGAAACAATGACGGTGCGGTTGCCCAGCGGCGAGGCCTATGTGCCGCAAATTGAGAAGGAGGCACGGTGGTTGCCCTTCCTGGCCAAACGGCTGTCGCTTCCGATTTCCAGCCCCATCGCCCAGGGCAAGCCCGGCCCGGAATATCCCTTTCCCTGGTCGGTCAACCGGTATTTGGAAGGGGAAACGGCGGAGGAAAGCGCTGTTCCGGATCAAAATGGATTCGCGGAGGATCTCGCCGCGTTTTTGAAGGAACTTCAGGGCATTGACACCACGGGTGCGCCCGTGGGCGGAAGCCATAATTTTTATCGGGGAGCCAGTCTATCCATATACGACGGAGAAACCCGGCAGGCGCTGTCCGAACTCAAAAGAGAACTGCCGGAGGGAAAAATTCGAGCGGTTTGGAACCGGGCTCTGGACTCCGAATGGCCCCATCCCGGGGTTTGGATCCACGGGGATGTGGCGCCGGGCAATTTATTGGTAAAAGAGGGAAGGCTTTGCGGGGTCATTGATTTCGGCATCATGGGCGTTGGCGATCCTTCCTGCGACTATGCCATGGCCTGGACGTTCTTCGACGCGGAGAGCCGGCGGGTTTTTCTGCGGGGATTGGACGAGGGAACCGTTGACCGGGCTCGGGGTTGGGCGCTGTGGAAGGCTTTGATTACCTATAAACGGCCGGACGGCACGACAGATCCCTCCGCCCGGAATACCTTAAAAAGCATATTGGACGAATAAAACGCGAAGCCGCCCTGCTCATGTGAGCGGAGCGGCTTCGCATATAAGCGGCTTTACGGTTGGAGCTTGCGCTCCGCCACGTCAAAGGAGAACAGGTGGCAGGCAGCACTGCCCCAGGTGGACAAGGGCGTCAGGATCAATTCCTTCACCCAGGCATCCAACTCAATAAAATTCAGCCGCTGATGGTTTTCCGAGGTCTCATACAGCAGAGCCTTGGTACCGTCGGCCATCACGCCTTCGATTTTATAGGCGCGCGTCAAGGTCTTGGGCGGATAGGAATCGGGCCAGCCCAGCGGCCGGTTGTGAATCATGTTGCGGTTGAGCTTGAATTCGGCCTCGGGCAGGGTTTCCCGGTTTAAATCGCTGTCCCAGATAAGGCGCACCCGGCCCACATGAACCGTCCGGGCAAAGGCGTAGGAGACGCTCTGGCCCAAGGCCAAGGCGCAGCCGTTGTCCGCATCCCCGATGGGCCGGTCGAATCCGTTGCGCAGGTTCCCGGCTTCGGGCGAGGCGCATTTTATTTTGGCCTCCATTGTAAGGGCGGGCACCTTGCGCCGGTTGAAGGGCAGATAGCAATCGTCCTCCATCAGCGTCTGCTTCAGTTCCTCTATGCGCGTCTCATACACCCCCCGCGGGCTGATCTTGTCCCGCAGGGCGATGGAAGCCGCCGTACCCACCGCTTGGCCGATGGCGCCGCAGGTGGCCATGACCCGGGTGGAGCTCATGGCCGTGTGGGTGACCGAGATATTCCGCCCCGCGAACATCAGGTTTTCCACGTTGCGGGAATACAGGCAGCGGTAGGGAATACCATAGGGCGAGGGCGCGGGGTAATAGATAGTGGGCTGTTCCCGGGTTAAAAAGCCGCCCGGGTGATGGTCGTCCATGGACCAGCCGCCATAGGCCACCAGATCCGGAAATTTGCCCCCGGCTCGCACGTCGTTTTGCGTTAGAATATGGTCGCCCAGATAGCGCCGGCTTTCCCGCTTGCCGGGCAGGATGCCCATCCAGTCCAGCCGCCAGTTCTGATTCTTCTCTTTGTTTTCCGGGGCATTTTTCACATAGTCCCACAGGCCATAGGCGGTCTTGAGTAGTTCATCCCGCAGAATTTCGGTATCCGCAATGGCGTCCATTTCGCCGCCCAGTTCCAAATACCAGAAATTTTCCGAAGGATTGCTCATATCCGGCAGCCGGTGGGGCAGGTCGTCCCGGGTATAGTGATAGGCCCAGGACGGGGGAATGAATTCCGAGGGGCGGCTTTCCTCCCGGGCCTGAATCATGCAGCTCATGCCCATGGTTTTTTTGTCCGCCTGTTGCGGGGCAATGTCCTCGCCAAACTCCCGTTCCGCCTCCCGGCCCATGCGGAAGTCGGCCCCGGTCAGGGGTGCCAGCACGCTGTCTCCGGAGCAATCGGCGAACAGCCCGGCCTCCACCTCATGAAAGCGCTGGGTGGTCATCTGCCAGCCGCGCACCCGGCGGATGCGCCCGCCCTCCATATCGCATTCATTGCAGGTGCAGTTGAGCAACAGCTCGATATTGGGCTGATAGCGCGCCATTTCGTACAGAATTCCGTCCCAGATGGAGTAATTCTTGTCCGGATTGCGGTACTGGTTTTCCAGCATCATTTCCTCAATCAGTCCGGTCTCCTTGTTGTTTTTCCCATGGGCGCCGCAAATCCACATGCGGATTTCGCTGGAGGCGTTGCCGCCCAGCATGGGGCGTTCGTGCATCAAAACCACCTTCGTTCCATGGCGCGCGGCCGCCACCGCGGCGCAGAGGCCCGCAATGCCCCCGCCGATAATGCACAATTCGGTCTTGTGGAAGATGGTCTGGAATCCATTCATGGCCGCATTCCTCCTAAAGGCGCAAGCGCCGTATCGTAGACTGCTTTAATTCCTGGAGCCGTCAGGGTTCCAGACCCAGGTGTGATCCTCGGGGACCGCGCTGGCAGGCAAATTGAAATAGGTATAGTCGATGCCTGGGTCGAGATCATCCCACGTTATATCGACCATTCGCCATTCACCGTCCACTTTCACCCAGTTCCAGGCGTGATTGCTGCGCCAGTAGTCCACTTCTTCACCTTCCGCCGTGGGCGTCAGGCCGATCTGGAAACGCACATCCAAACCGCATAAGGTACCGAGCAGATAAAAGGTATCCGCGTAGCCATCGCACACGCACAGGCCTTCCAGAAGCGCGCCCAGGCAGCTGTGGCGCAAATCCTTATCAAGGGTTTCGCCGTTGTCATAATCCACCCGTTCGCAGATCAGGTCATGAATCTGCCGCATCACATCTTCCGTGCTGCCCGGGACGATTTCCGAAGCCCAGGCCTGGGCGGTTTTCAGCGCCTGAAGCTCGGCGTCGGAAAGCGCTGAGGAATCGCCGGTTTCCAAGGCGTGCAGCAGGCGATAGCTGGGATAGTAGCTCGAAGGCCTGATGGTCAATACCGGCAGAGCGGATGAGGAACACCTTCCATCTCGGATCCCACAGTTTTCAATGGCAATCCAACGGACTTCGGACCACATATCGCCGGTGATCTGATCGTATAGCGCCTGATCGCAGACGATATAGATGACATCCTTTAAGTCGCGCGCGCTTTGGTTGATGGCTTCAACCAGGCCGTTTAAGTCCTGGACATGTGGAGCGCTGTCGTCAAATATGCAGTTTTTATAGGCAATTTTGGAACTGAGCGTTCCATAGTTCGTTTCCACAATGCCCGCCTGAATTTCCAGTTGCATCATGAGCGCGGAATCATCCGCGAACAGCGCTTCTTTGAGCTCATCGCTGACCCAGATATCGAAGGAGATATAGCTCCTTTGAGGATTGGCCGCCTTTACGGCCAGCAGCGCGTTGAGATATTCTTCCGCGGTGGCGCAGACATTTTCCCCGGCTGCTTCGGCCTGAACGCAGAATGGCATCGCCAGGGTCAGGGCCAGAATCAGCAATCCCACTACCCAACGTTTCATGAAAATTCCCCTCCGTTTTTCGGTCTGTCGTTTTGTCCAGTGGACAGAACATGTTCTTCCGCCGGAAATTGAGCTTTTGAGGCTGAATGATTCCCGAGGAAACCGGGAATGTCAAAAACAGGTTTACGCTTCCACAAAGGGCGATTGGCCGTCGTAGCGATAGAGGCAAACCTGGCTGGCGTCGCCCTCGGGACCCTTTTGTTCATGGGAAATCATATAATAGCCGTCGCCCAGAGCGCACAGCCCGGTGGCACCCCATTTGAAGTTCCATCCCGCCATGCCGTTGCCGGACAGGGTAAGGCAAAGGCCGGAGGATTCCAACCCCTTGAGCGGGCGCATTTCAGGGGCTATGGAGCCGTCGATGGCGAACAGGCTGGGGTTTGCGAATTCCGGCTTTTTGCCCGGATACACCGCCATAAACCATTGGCGGGTAAAGGCGTCGTATTCCAGGTTTTGCACCCCATAGGTGGTGTTGCCGGTGTACACGAACAGCCGGGCCATGGGCGCTTCCGGCCCCGAGCTATGGGGAGCTTCCTGAAACAACGGCTGGGCCAGCGTGTCCCAATCCCGGGTGTCGTAGGCCAGCAGGATCTGATAATCGTTGTCTGTGCGGCTGTTGTCGGAATAGATGCCGTAGGCCACGAACAGATATTCCTTGGAATCCGGCGCGCAGCCGAACATCGGGCCGAAGCCGGTGCCGTCTATGCCGCTGCAACCATAGCGATGTCCGGGCGCGAGGTAATCGTCGGCCACATCCTTCAGGTACACCGCGCGCATAACCCCGTCCTTCAGGGCGTCCATATCCATGCGGTCGATCTTATCCACGTCGAAAATGGCGATATAAAAGGCGTTGCGGATGCGCGCGTCGGGGCTCACACGGGCCAAAATGCCCTGACCAATCTCATCGTTTTTGTATTCCAAAGAGCCGTAAACCCTTCCGTCGGCCTCGTGAAAATCGATGCAGCCCAAATGGCCCAGCAGTCCGCCCACGCTGCCGATAACGTGTCCGGAAAAATCGGTCTTGATCAGGGCGGTGGTAAAGGAGTAGTAGATAAAGCCCTTTGACTTGTCCACCGCGATGCCCTGACAATGGCCGGTTTTCCAGGGGCCGCAAAAAATTTGCCGGGGGTATTCCATAAGCGTTTCCTCCTATTCGTTATTCGGCGGTGAAAGGCGGCCGGCGCGCCCTTCGCCCATGCGCCGGCCCAACCTTTATTTTATTTAACGGTATAATTCAGTCCACGGGGCGCGGAAATCCTGGGCGCTTCGCCCTTGTTCAGGGAGACGGACAGAAGGCCTTTGGGGGTGGGCATGATGATCTTAAACCAATCCAGCCCATACAGCCGGGGGGAGAGCTCGATTTGCTCAAAACCGGGCTTGAGCATCTTAAAGCCCAACAGCCGCGCGGGCAGCTGATAGGCCGGGGTGCCGCCCCAGGCGTGGCTGTGGTCGAAGGAATAGTCCTCCTGGGGCGCGAACCAGCCCTCTTTTAGACCCTTGTCACATTCGGCGGCCAGCGGCTTCCACATGCTCAGCAGCTTCAGGCCGTATTCCTCAAACAGGCCCATTTTCCATACCGCGTCCAGCACAAAGTGCATGAAATAGGGTTGGACCTGCTGCATGGTATCCGAATCCAGGGCGCGGCGCAGAATGATCTCGGCCTGAGCGCCCTCGCACAGTCCGTACAGGACGGAGAGCACATTGGCATGGCGGGAGAAATGCTTCAGGTTCACGTTGGCCGGGCGATAGGGCTTGATCTCCTCCTGGGGCGTGGTCAGCCCGTCGAAATACAACCCCTTTTCCGGGTCGTACAGGAGCGCGTTGAAGGCCTTGCGCAAAGCATCGGCCTGCCGGGCGCAGACCTGGGCCTGATCCGGGCGCTCGAGCAGGGCGTAGATTTTTTCGGCGGTCTTGAGCGCCCCGTGATAGAAGGCGTTCAGGCAACTCTGGCCCAGCGCCTTGGGCGGATGATGCATGGAATAGCCCTCGGTCACCAGCCAATCCACAAACATGTAATCCGGCGCGTTTTCGATGAGCCCATTATCGCCCAGATAGCGCGCGAACCGGCTGAGCAGTTTGTCCAGGGCCGGGGCGCATTCGTAGAGCAGCGCCCGGTTGCCGCTGTATTGATAGACATCATACAACATCATGACCCAGATCAGGCTATAGGTGGTGTGGAACATGCGTCCGTCGTTGGCGTTCAGCCAGTCGGCGGTGCGCCGCACATCCAGCTCGGCCAGGCGCATATCCCCAAAGGTAAAGGCGGTCATCAAAGATTCGATATAGTAGTCGCCGGTGCAGGCCAGGGGTTCCTGATGCTTGGGGCTATCCAGATGCAAAGTCTGGCGGCAGATTTGAAGCGTCCATTTGCACACCTCATAGACCTTGTCCAGCATGGGATCGCTGGAATGAAAAGAGCCTTCCATTTCCACCGGATAGCAGCACATGCGCGCCCTAACCTTGACGGTGAGGGGGGCTCCGGACTGATTTTGAATGGTCAGGGCATAGCCGCCTGTGGAATACATGGAAAGGCTGCGGAAGCGCTCGGCGCCAGCAAACCGCGCCTTCAGGGTGTCCCCGCTCTGGCCCTCCAATTCAAAGATATGGGCCTCGATTTCGCAGGCTCCGCTCACATCCAGCAGCAGATAGGCGGCGTAAATTTTATCAAACAGCACGGTGTGCGCCCGGGTTTCTCCGGGATTTACCGTCACCTCCGCCTCCTTCAGGGGCAGAATATCCCCCTCCCACAGGGGCGGGATGGGCGCGTCGGCCAGGTTCCATACGCTGGGCACCGGACAAGCCGGCCGCCATTCGCCCTCAAAGCGCGTGCCGTCGTACACATGGGGCGCCACAAAGCGCTCGTTGCGCCGGGCTTGCCACGATCCGTCGGTTTCCAGCGTCTCAACGGTTCCGTCCGCAAAGCGCACCTGGGCTTCCACCATCAATCCGCCGTGGCCGCAGGAATACTCGGTCATGGCCACCGGAGACAGGCGCACCTGGGCGAAGAATTCCAGATTTTTTCCCTGAACGGGCAGCTCGTACCGGGTGGCGAAAAAGCGGGGCATGGGCCGGTGGCACAGAAAATCGCCGCCAGCGGACACCGGGCCCTGGCCCACCAACGCGCCGTTTAAATAGAGCCGGTACACGGTGTCGCCGCTCACCCGAAGGCTCACCGATTCGATGGGCCGGTCAAAGGCATAGCTCCGGCGGAATTCGGCCACGGCATAGCGACAGGCATCCTTTTTGCCTTCCTCGCGGTCCATGGCGCAGGGACGGCAAAGCTGATACGCTTCTTCAAATTGAGGATCCAGCCAAATCCATTGAGACATAATATCCTCTCCTAAACTTTTAATGGGCTTAATTATAGGATTGTCCTTCCGTTGGACGCACCCCGGGGGTAACCCAAGAGGGAAGCGCGGCCATGGGCAAAAGCGCCCGGAAAGACCGGGTTACCCCTTGTTTACTGAGGGTATCATAACATAAAATGTCCATGATTAAAAGCCATTGAAACCAAAAATCCGTCATCCGTTGAGGATTGCCCGCCGAGAGTTGACGGTGGTTTCCTGAGAATGGTATAATAAAAAACAGTCGGCCTATGGCATGGCCCATATTCTAACAGGAAAACAGTAAGGAGCGTGCTGTTCATGCCGGTTAAAGTTCCGGACAATCTGCCTGCGGTGCAGGTACTTAGAGATGAAAATATCGCGGTGATTAC
>DVJW01000102.1 GCA_018716505.1 Candidatus Faecaligallichristensenella faecipullorum
TCCAAGCCACCCCTACCCCCTCCAGCGGTTTTGGGGTAACGTTCGCTCCGCTTCCGGCTATCGGAATTTGCCGTGCCGGGCACGGCAGGATAAAGGATAAGGCCCTAACCGGAGCGCAAAGCTTGCTCGATTAGGGCCCCTTTTTCTATTTTGCCGCGCTTAGCGGGCAAATTCAGCGAACCTTTAGCGGAGCGTTGCGGGGGTGGCCCCGCGCCGGGGGCGGCAAGCCCCCGCAGCGGCCGTTTCAAGGGGGTTACGGGTGGTTTGGAGGGCCCTAAGGGGGGAAATCGGAATCCCCCCTGGGCCCTCCAAGAAAAAAGCCTCCCCGCCAGGGGAATTTCGATTTCCTTTAAAAAAGGAAATAAACTTTCTCCCTTTTCCAAAGGGAACCCCCTACCCCACCTTCTCAAAGGCCCCCTTGGGACAGTACCGTATGCACTTCCCGCAGGAAACGCACTTTTCCTGATCCACCTGGGGCAGGGCGTAAATATCCTTCTGGGAAATCGCGCCCTGGGGACATACCGCCATGGACGGGCACTTGTGGTTCTGGGGGCATTTTTGGGCATTCACCGTAATCATGTTCTTTCCTTCCCTTCCTCGTCTTCGCAATATTGTTCCTTGATGGCCTCCATCAGCGCCACCACCCGCCCGTCCCGGATCCAGTAAAACACGTTCATGCCCTGCTTTTCCGAATCCAGGAACCCGGCGGTTTTCATCTGATTCAGGTGCTGGGACAGGGCCGAGGCCGATATGTTGGGGGTGTGGCGATGAATTTCCCCCACCGTGAGCCGCCCCTCCATCAGGGCGCATAAAATCAACAGCCTGTGCTCATTGCCCAGGAACCTCAACAGCTCCGCGATCCTTTTGGCCTGTTCCTCCATTGCCCTTAACCTCCTTTCCGGATTTCAACGTACAAATGCCCTGGGTCATGGCGCCCCTGGGGCACGCCTTTTCGCAGCAGCCGCAGGCCACGCACTCCCGGCCCACCCAAGCAATTCTGGGCGATGGCTTCATGACCAAACCCCTCCCTCAACGATTAAGTAATTAAGATGTTTCTAATATACTTTATTATCGGGCCGCTGTCAAGGGGGAAAATCAAAAAACCGCCCTGCACGGCTTTGTGCAAAGCGGTTTCAAAGGGATTCCGGTTACTGAACGCGAATCAGCGCATAGATCCAGTCCTGGAAGGCGTCGATGCGGGGCATTCTGAAGTTGCCCTGGGCATCCGGGGTCACCAGGCCCAGATCCGTGACCTGCCCGGTGATGGGGTTCATGCGCTCCGCCCGGTAGCGGATATCGGGTTCAATGCCCTTCAGCAGCACCTCGCCCCAGAAATCCCCGCCGAAATGCGGCTTGAAGAAGAGCCTGACCTCGCCGGGAATGCCCATGGCGAAATGCCCGTCCAGGGCGTTCAGGCTGCAGGGCCGCTCGATCCATTCGGGATGGGGCTCGAACCGCCACCAGTCGAAGCTCGTCCAATACCTTTTGATCAGCCCGATCTGGCGGGAGCCCGGGAGCTGGTAGGCCTGCTGCCAGGGGGTATCGCCCCACTGAGCCCCATGGGGGGACACCCCGTAGGGGCAATCCTTGTCGTTCAGCTGCCAGATGCCGTTGGCCCCATAGGTATGGCCGCAGGCGCCCAGGAACAGGCAGCTCAAAAAGGCGTAGCGCTGGACGTCCTCATAGCTGGAGCCGCAGATGCCCTCATAGCACACCTCGGAATCGATGACCGGCAGTTTTTTCCGGGAAACGGCCTTTTGAACCATCTGCATGGTGGGCGCCAGGCTGGGCACCCCGCCATGGCCGGTCTGGAGCATGTCCAGATCCAGCAGGCCGTCGTCCTCCACCTGCTCGTGGCCGTAGGCGGTGGGGTGAATGGTGACCAGGCGGTGGAAGGAATCCCGCTCCCGGATGTAGCGCACCATGTCGTTCCAGTCGCGCCTCGACCTTTTCAGATGCTCCTCCATGGAGATCTGCTCGTCGTAAAAGGTCATGTTGGCCTCGCCCGCCGCGCACCAGATCACGGGCAGCGCGGCCCAGCGGGCGATCAGGTAATCCCAATGCCTCTTGAGGGCCTCCTTGCCGGCGAACTTCATAAAGAAGCCCCAGCTGCCCACGATGCAGGGGCAGAGCCCGTGCTCCACCAGCGACAGGATCTTGCGGTCGGCCGCGTCAAAATAAGCCGGATTGATCTCGGTAAAATCCCGGTTCCAGGGGAAGCCGCCCTCGTTTTTGCCCCGCTCGTCAAAGGGCAGCATGTCCGGATACAGCCCGGCCACGATCTGAATCACCGTAAAGCCCTTGTCCCGGCGGTCCTGGGCCATGGTGTGGAAATCCTCCGGGAAGGCCAGCCGGGTGGTCAGGCCCATCCACCAGGTATCCGCCAGATAAAAAAACGGCGTGCCGTCCTGATGCCTGAGAAAGCGCTCGTCCCCTTTCCTGCACACCCCGCCGTGTTGGTACAGGGGATTGTCCCCGGTGTACGCGGCCACTTCCACCTGAAGCGTCTGCCCGTCCAGGCCCTGATCCGGGCGGAGGCTTCGGGTGCGCAAAGTGTGGATGCCGGTGACCGGGGAGCTGTAGCGGATCTTCCAGCAGTCCCCGCCGGCCCAGAAGCCCCTGACGGTGCCGGTGCTGCCGTCGGGGGCCGTCCATTGGGCCTCCAGCCGCTGCCCGGCATAGGGAGACGCCAGTTTTTCCGAGGCATGAAGGGTAAATTCCGCCATTTGATTTTGATGAACCATCATAGGATAACCTCCTGAGGGCAAAATGCTGTGGGTATACGCTATAATGATACCATGCTTTTTCCAAATTGCAACGAAATCTTTACCGAGTGTTCCGGATTTCCGATAAAAAAGCGCCGGGGAATCCGGCGCTCCTCTGTACAGGATTACAGCTTTCCATCCCCCAAACAACTCAGACAGGTTTGCTTTTTGCTGCCCCCGCAGGTCGGGCAAAGCTGTTTCTCCTCATAGCTGGAAGAACCCGAACCCAAATCTATGCTGTGTTTGGTAAAAGAAAGATAACCCGTTCCATGACAGGATTCGCACTCAACCCTGCCCGTTCCTCCGCAGACCGGACAATCCGCTTCGGCCGGCTGGTTCAGCTCCGGCACCGCGGGCGCGGCGTATTGGGCGCTGGGATTCAGGGCCGTAGAGGCATTCCCGGTCGCGGAGGAGGCCTTTTGCACCTTTCTATATTTGAATCCATAGGAATAGCTATAGGTGTAATCGCTCAGGTCTTGATCCTCAAAGGATACGTCCTGCACTGTTATATCAAAGTTGGTATCCGTCCCCGCGGAAACCACGGTATCCTCCGAACCGTTGATCGAAATATCCAGCGCCTGTTCGCCCGAGGGGGCGTACAAAGTGAGCTTCATATTGGCGATGTCATAAATTTCATAATCCGCGTTGGCATTTTCAAAATAGCCGTCAATCTCAAGCACCCCGGTTTCCGGATTGTAGTCCAAGGCGGCCACCCGGTACGCTAAGTTATCCGAGACCTCCTGATTTTTGGCTTCCTGAGCCTGCTGTCGCGCCTGCTCTTCCTCAGCTTCGGCCTCGGCCTCCTCTTCCCGGATTTCATCCACCTCCTCCCGGAAATCCGAGAGGATATTGTCATACTGGCTTTCGGTCTGTTCATTGAGATTGTCCAACGCCTTTTGAAGGCCGTTGATATAGGGATCCGGCGAAAATCCAGAGGCCGCCATGGCGTTCGTGCCGGTGAAAACAAGGCACAGCATAACCATTGACAGAATCCACAGTTTGCTTCTCACAGCCCAACCACACTCCCTCAAAATACATCGTCCATTTTTGCTATATTATAGCCAAAATTATCCTTTGTGTCAAGTTTCTGCCCGGAA
>DVJW01000103.1 GCA_018716505.1 Candidatus Faecaligallichristensenella faecipullorum
AACTCAGGAAAATGAAGCATTCATTTTCCTGACAGCGTGTCGACTTTTTCGACACGCTGAAGGGCCGTCCCATTTCGGGGCGGCCCTTGTCTTATCCCACGATATCCCGGCGGACGATGAACCTTCTGGAACCCATCCAGGAGAGCCCATAAAGGGCCGCGCCCAAAATGCCCGCCGCCAAACAGGCCGTAAGTTCATTGGGAAACAACATCACCGAG
The DNA here is from genome assembly GCA_018716505.1 of Candidatus Faecaligallichristensenella faecipullorum. Taxonomy (GTDB): domain Bacteria; phylum Bacillota; class Clostridia; order Christensenellales; family Aristaeellaceae; genus Faecaligallichristensenella; species Faecaligallichristensenella faecipullorum. The sequence continues at coordinate 219 of DVJW01000103.1, forward strand.
CCCACAAAGATTAAGGCCGACAGGGGATAGGTGACGATGAGGCCCAACGTGCTCTTCTCCTCGCTGAAAAGAAAGGCGCAGGGCAGGGCAACGCTCCCGGCAAGCAGGGCCATGGCCAGGCTGATGCCCATAAACAACAGCATGGCGTTTAAATCCCATTGGCCCTTCACCAGGGAAACCACGCTGCCCAGCGCGGTGCCCAATAGAAAGCCCACGCCGCTGAGCAAGAGATAGAGCACATATTTGCTGTCCACCACCGCGCTGGGACCAATGGGCAATACCCCCGCGGTCTTTCGCCAACCCGAACTCTTGTCTATGTTGACGGTGGTTGCCGAGATCATGCCCAGCATGACCGTGGCGATAACGGTCAATACCCAGGTGGAGGTCAAAAAGGACATGCCGGCGCCGATGACCACAAAGACCACCAACAGGATAAACAACACGGATCGAATCAGATAATAGTCCTTCAGCAACAGGCCCTTCATTTTGTTTCCCCCTTCACATGCAGCAGCATGATGTCGTCGATGCTGGCCGGGTCGACGACGGCCTTGGGATATTTCTTTTGGGCCGCCGTCCGGTCGGCGATCAGCACCTCCCATTCATAGTCCCGCTTTCGACAGGCGATGATCTCCTCCTTGTTCAGCGCTTCGAACTGCGCCGCGCCGCAGCGGATAATCCCGTATTGATATTTCAACTCGTCCTTGGGCTTGCTGAACACCACCTTGCCCTGATGGATGAAGACGATATAGTCCGCCACCTTTTCCAGGTCGCTGGTGATGTGGGAGGAGACCAAAATGGAATGGCTCTCATCCTGTACAAAGTCCAAAAACAGATCCAGAATATCGTCGCGCACCACCGGATCCAGTCCGCTGGTGGCCTCGTCCAGGATCAACAAGCTGGCGTGGTGGGACAGGGCCGCCGCGATGGAGAGCTTCATCTTCATGCCCTTGGACAGCGCCTTGATCGCTTTGTCCAGGGGCAGGGCCATTTCCTTCAGCAGCGAAAGATAGCGCGCTTCGTCCCAATGGGGATAGATGTTTTTAAAAACCCGGTTCAAGTGCCGGGCCGAAAGCATATCCGGGTAATTGTTGCCGTCAAAGACCACGCCGATCTGGCTTCGAATCTGCGGGCTCAATTCTTCGTCCGGTTGCCCCAAAATTTCGATGCTGCCCGCGTCCTTTTTCACCAGCCCCAGGATGGCGTTGAGGGTGGTGCTCTTCCCGGCCCCGTTTTCCCCGATCAACCCCACGATGGCCCCGCGGGGCACCTCAAAGGAAACGTGATCCAAGGTGAAATCCCGGTAGGCTTTGGTGAGCCCCTTGACGGCCAAGGCGTTTTCTCCCATTTTTAATCCTCCTCCTGATAGAACATGCTCAGCAGCTCCACCAGCTTCTCCAAGGGAATGCCGCTGGTTCGGGCGATATCCACGGCCGATTGCAAATGTTCCTCGGCCCTGCGCTGCTGTTCTTCCTGATAAAAATCCTTGTTTTGGGCCGACACAAAGCTGCCCCGGCCCACAGTGGTCTCGATAAACCCATCCCGTTGCAAATCCTCGTAGGCTTTTTGAACCGTGATGACGCTGATATGGAGCGACTTGGCCAACGCCCGCATGGAAGGAATGGGGTCGCCGGTCTGGAGTTCGCCGCTCATAATCATGGCCTTGATCTGAGAGGTGATCTGCTCATAGATGGGCTTGCTGGTGTTGCTGCTGATGATGATCTCCACAAAACCCGCCCCTTGTGAACTATAGTGTACTTATTGAACAAGTACATTATATTCAATCAAGCTCGGCTTGTCAAGGATATTTTGAAATAAAAAACGGGGCAGGCGTGGCGCCATACCCCGATGAACAATGGCTTTGCCTATTTCAGCGCCGATTCCAGCGCGTCCAGTCTGAGCAGCTTCATTTTTAGATCGTTTAATGTATAGAAATAGTGATTGCTGGCTTCGTACCCAAGGCGGCTGTCCTGGGCGCGCAAATCCATCAGGGCCAGCACGGTTTTGCGCTCCAAACAGATGGTTTCCAGGCGCTCGGCCGTGCTTTGGGCGCGTATAAAGCGGATATGATGAAGGGCGCTTTCGAAATGGCAGAGCGCGGCGGCCGCCACCCGATAAAGCTCGTCCAAAGCTTCGTTTTTTTCGCGCAGCCCGGTCAGGCCCTCCAATCCCTGGGCCCATAAGCCGCACAGCTTTTCGAACTGCGCCTCAAACACCTCTTCCGGATAAATGCCGCGCCAGGAGGTCAGATCGTCATAGGGAAAGCCGATCATGGTGGCGCGGTAGTGGGTGGGCTCAAGGTAAAACGGGGCGGCGGGCCCGAAATTTTGGGGCGCGGTGTAGGCGGTTTGAACGCAGAAGGGGAACTCGGAAAAGCCTTGGCTGAACAGGCACTGGGCACGATCCACCCGCTGGGCATATTCCGTCCCATAAAACGCTTCCAGGAAGTCCATCCGCCCCTTGCCCTCCATCAGCATATGGGCCAGAAGCAGGTTGGGCGAGGGGCAACCGCCCAGCGTCCAGCTCAGCTGCAAATGGCGCACGCCCTGGGCCTGCACCCCGCGTATCAGCTTTTCCACCTGGGAAAACACCGGCAAAAAGGGCACAGCCGCCAGCTCCCAGGTGTTGTTGAGCTGCAGTTTTGCGCTGGTTTCCAGGCCCAAAGACCGGGCGTGGCGCCAAAGCGCCTGACTGCGGGCGCTGGGACCGGGCTGAGATAGGGTGTAGTCCTGAACCACCCCGGGGATTCCGCCCACATTGGTCCTGAGGGAGTCCTCGGCCGTGCATTGCACAATCTGCCCCTCGCTGAGCAGGTTCATGGCCTTGTCCGCCCAGGCGTCGGGCCAGGCCCAGCTCCAGATGATGGCGTTGGCCCTGGGATTTGCCCGCTTCATGCCCCGGCACATGAGATTATTGACCTCGGCCACCACCGCCCAGGGTGCGCGTTTGGCGCATCGGGGGCAGGTCACCTGGTCCGCCGGGGTTCGGGAATAACAGTTGGTGAGGTTTTCGGACATACTGATGTTGAGGTACCCGGCCAAAAGTGGAACCGAGTGGAACAGCGCGTGCATGGATTCCTCCAAATACCGCTGAACCGTGGGGTGGCTGGTGCACAGGGCCCAGAAATCGCCCTCCCGCTCCCCACGCAGCTCGGGATACCGATCAAAAAAGCGCTGATCCATGGCCCGGGGCTCATTCAGATACAGGTAGACCCCGATGCCGAACCGGGCGGCCCGCTGGCATAGGGCGTTGAGCGCCTGAACGCGGGTTTGCCAGCCCTGGGAGAGTTCGGGCGCCAGGTCGAAGGGCGTCAGCTGATACAAAAGCCCCTGAAGGAACACGCCGTTTACCCCCATCCGGGCATATTGGCTGAGCAGGGCATCCAGAAAGGGATCCAGCTCGCTTTCCATCAGCGGATCGCCGTACAGGGCAAAGTAGGAATAGATGATGCGCAGGCCGCCGGACGGGGCTTTGACCAACGGGGTTGGGGCGGGGCCCTCATACCGGGACAGAAAATCAAAACCGTTTTCGCTCAGCGCGCCGCGCCCGCCCAAAACCGCGTTTAACCGTTTTATTTGAAGCTTGACCTGGGCCTCCTGTTCCGGGGCGAGGGGACAAAAGCGCACGGGCTGGATTTGGGGCTTGAGCATGCCCATCTTGTGCCAGAGGAAATCGTCCTCCTTGAGCAAAAAGGCCAGGTGCTCCGGATCGAACCCGGTGAGCGCGCACAGCTGCCCGAAGGGCAAGAGGTGCCAATTGTTTCGGATGAGCGTAAGATATCCCCTTTTCAGCCAGCGGGGATCTATCCGGGGCGACGGATCCAGGCCCAGGAGGACGGCCTGGCGCGCGAGTTCCCCGGGGGAAGCCTCCAAAGTTCGCGCCAGCGCTTCAACCGGAACCAGGCCCCAATTGGCATACAGCACGTCCAGATGGGGCAGGGGGAACAGCCGGGGCAGCGGGGAGGGAGTGGACGAGGTCTCGGGTAAGGTATACACGGGCACGCACCTCCTGAAATACCGAGGATAAAGTTACCCTCAGTATAGCATTCGCACCTGCGGATGTAAATGGAAATGGCGCGGGCAGATGGGCTAAATGAACAAAAAATTAAACATGCCTTGACGAAAGGTTCGAAACTGTGTATGATTGACATCAGAAATATCCATACAAATTTCCGGGAGGAGATTACCATGCCGAAAATTACCTTTATGGGTGCTGGCAGCACGGTTTTTGCCAAAAACGTGCTGGGCGACAGTATGATGACCCCTGCTCTGGAGAATTCCACCATCGCGTTGTACGATATTGACGGACAGCGGTTGAATGAGTCCAAATTGATGCTGGAGACCATCAACCGCAACAACGGCAGCAAGGCCAAAATCGAGGCCTATTTGGGCGTGGAGCAGCGCAAGGATGCCCTGCGCGGCGCCAATTATGTGGTCAACGCCATCCAGGTGGGCGGCTATGAGCCCTGCACGGTCATCGACTTTGAGGTGCCCAAGCGCTACGGCCTTCGCCAGACCATCGCCGATACCCTGGGCATCGGCGGCATCTTCCGCGCCCTGCGCACCATCCCGGTGATGTTGGACTTCGCCCGGGATATGGAAGAGGTTTGCCCGGACGCCCTGTTTTTGAACTATACCAATCCCATGGCCATGCTGAGCGGCGCCATGCAGCGCGCCACCGGCATCAAGACCGTGGGCCTTTGCCACAGCGTGCAGGTCTGCTGCGAGGGCCTGCTGCGCGAGCTGAACATGGAATATGACGAGAAGGTACAGTGGAAGATCGCGGGCATCAACCACATGGCCTGGCTGTTGGAAGTGAGCAAGGACGGCGTGGATCTGTATCCGGAAATCAAGCGCCGCGCCCTGCTCAAAAACCAGGGCAAGTTGCCCCAGCCCCCCATTGAGGAGGTATTGGAGCGCGCCCGCAAGGAGCATGGCGGCGAGCTGTCCCAGGAGGCCGAACAGCACCTGCGCGAACAGCACGAGCTGTATGAGAAGTATGGCAAGCACGGCGACATGGTGCGCCTGGAGCTGATGCGCCGCTTCGGCTATTATATCACCGAGTCCTCCGAGCACAACAGCGAGTACGGCCCGTATTTCATCAAGGCCAAGTATCCCGAGCTCATCGACCGGTTCAACATTCCGCTGGACGAATATCCGCGCCGCTGCGTCAATCAGATCGCCCGTTGGGACAAGCAGCGCGACGAGCTGTTGGCCAATCACAACCTGACCCATGTGCGCAGCCGCGAGTATGCCAGCTATATCATGGAGGCCATGGAGACCAACCAGCCCTTCAAGTTTGGCGGGAACGTGCTCAACACCGGCTTGATCACCAACCTGCCCTCCAACGCCTGCGTGGAAGTGCCCTGCATGGTGGATAAGAGCGGCGTGGTGCCCACCTATGTGGGCGCGCTGCCCGAGCAGTGCGCGGCGCTCAACCGCACCAACATCAATGTGCAGCTTTTGACCATTGAGGCCGCGCTCACCTTGAAGAAGGATTACATCTATCAGGCCGCCATGTTGGATCCCCACACCGCCGCCGAGCTGTCCATCGACGACATCGTGGCCATGTGCGACGATTTGATCGCCGAGCACGGCGACTGGCTGCCCAAGTATCACTAAGGATTGCATACGGCCGGGCCGTCCTCGCTCTGGGGGCGGCCCGCTTTATCAAGGAAAGGAAATCAGTATGAACAGACCAGCGTTTCATTTGACTCCGGAGAAAAACTGGTGCAACGATCCCAATGGGTTGATTTTTTGGAATGGGCGATATCATGCCTTTTATCAGCACCACCCCTACGGCATGGCCGGCGGGCCCATGCACTGGGGCCATGCCAGCAGCACGGATCTGGCCCATTGGCACACCCATCCGGTGGCCATTGCGCCCTGTGATTTGGGGGTTATCTTTTCAGGCAGCGCGGTGGAGGATGTGCAGAACAGCGCGGGTTTTGGAAAGGGCGCCATGATCGCCATGTTTACATTGCATGGGGAAAACGAGGCCCAGGGCATTGCCTGGTCCACGGATGGCGAGCATTTTGAGTTTTATGAGGGCAATCCGGTGATTCCCAACCCGGGCATCCGGGATTTCCGCGACCCCAAGGCCTTTTATTATGCGCCCGGCGGCCATTGGTGCGTGGTGCTGGCCGCGGGCGACCGGCTGCACTTTTATAAGTCCCCGGATATGAAGCATTGGGAAAAGAGCGGGGAATTTGGCCCGGAGGGCAACCTGGCCGGGGGCGTCTGGGAATGCCCGGATCTGTTCCCGGTAACCGACGATAAGGGACAAAGCCATTGGGTGCTTTTGGTGAGCATGGGGGCGGACGGCTGCTCAAAGGGCTCGCGCACCCAGGTGTTTGTGGGGGATTTTGACGGCAACCGGTTTGTTCAGACCCAGAAGGAAGAGGAAGTGGTCTGGCTGGATTGGGGCATGGACAACTATGCCGGGGTATCCTTCTCGGGCCTTGAGCCCCGAACCATCCTGAGCTGGATGTCCAACTGGCTGTATGCCGACAAGACGCCCACCCAGGATTTCCGCGGGCAGATGACGGCGCCCCGGGCGCTCGCCCTCACGGAGACGCCCAAGGGGCTTCGGCTGAGCTATCGCCTGCCTCAGGCGTTCTTGAATAACTTCTCCCTGGAGAAACCGGTGGAGGCCGGCGCGATTGCGGAGTGCGGCCTGCTGCGCCTGGCCCATCAGGGCGATTTTGAGGCCGCCCTTCAAAACGCCCAGGGCGAGCAATTTGTGTTTGGCGTCAAAGACGGAGTGGGCTATGTGGACCGAACCAGGTCGGGGAAGGATATTCATCCGGTCTTTGCCCAGCGCCTGACCTGCGAGGTGTTCAGACCTGAGTCGGATTGGCTGATTGTGCTGGACGCCAACGGGGTGGAGCTCTTTGCCGATGAGGGCCGCGCGGCGTTTACCATGCTGTGCTTCCCGGAAACGCCCTATGACCGGATTCAAATCCAGGGCCGGGCCCAAGTTTTTCAGCGCCAGTATTGGGGTTAACGCGATAGACCGGCCAGCGGCGCCGGCGGGGAGAAGCCTCCCC
>DVJW01000104.1 GCA_018716505.1 Candidatus Faecaligallichristensenella faecipullorum
CTTCCTGCCCTTGACCCAAGTTCACTGGCTATGGTAAACTCATCTCAGTCTTTCTCGGGAGGAGCTTTATATGGATCTCAACAGCCTTTCCCCCTATGTGCGCGTGGCCATGCATTCCTCTTTGACCGCGCCGTTTTTGATTCGCGAACGGGTGATCTTCGACTATGAACTGATCTTTCTGGAATCAGGCCATTTCCGCTTCGATTACTGTGGAGAAAGCTATTTTTGCGCCCCCGGCGACGTGCTGCTCATCTGCCCGGGCCGTCCCCATTCCTTTCACTGTCTGGAAGGCGAATCCATCCGTCAGCCCCATGTGCATTTTGACCTTATCTACGATGCGAATAGCCCTTCGGTGTATGTTTCCTTTAAAAACCTGCCCGAATTCAGCGAGGAAGAGCGCGCCTTGATCCGGCCTGACCTGCTGACCGGTTTTCTGGTTTCCATTCCTCTGCTCAACATGCCGGACAGCAGCCTTTTGCGCGGGCTGCTGTTTGAGATTATCGATATTTTTCAGACCCGGCCCGAGTACTATCCACTCCTGCTAAAGCAAAAGATGTTGGAGCTTTTGCAATTGGTGTTCCGTCATAACCTTCGCGAGCGAACCGAGCCTTCCGCTGAGGACGCGGTGTTCACCACCATCCGGGAATACATCGACCGAAATGCCCAAAACAACATCAGCCTGGAGCACCTGGCCACCTTTTTCCATTACAACAAGTTTTATATCGCCAAGCGCTTTAAGCGCCTGTATGGTATTTCGGTCATCCGCTATGCCAACAATGCGCGGCTGGAGGCCGCCAAACGCCTGCTCCGCGAGACCGGCTCGGTCACTCAAACCGCAAACCAACTGAACTTTCGATCCCTCTACGCCTTCAGCCGCTTTTTTAAGACCAATGCCGGGGTTCCCCCGCGAACCTACTTAAAATCGCTCCATAAATCCGCGCCGCCGGATTCCGGATTAAAGAAATGAAATTACATCTGGAAATTTCCGTAAAATACGTTATAATATAGAGGAACGCGCTGAACCAGGCGCGCGTTGAGCATAATTCAAGGAGGAATCCCCATGAAGCTGAGCGTATTTACCGTTTTGCTGGCCGATAAGAATTTCGAGGAGGCCTGCAAATATCTGAGCGAAGCGGGTGTGCAGGCCGTTGAGCTGGGCTGCGGCGGCTATTCCAGCAAGGTCCATTGCGACCCTGCCGATCTATTGGCCCATCCCGAAAAGATTGAAGAGATGAAGGCCGTCTTGAAAAAGTATAACCTGGAAATCGCGGCGCTGTCCACCCACGGAAACTGCGTGCATCCCAATAAAGAGCTGGCCGCCAAGGACCAGGCCGACTATGAAAACGCCATTTTGCTGGCTGAAAAGCTGAACGTCAAGACCGTGGTCACCTTCTCCGGCTGCCCGGGCGGAAGCCCCGAAGACAAGACCCCCAACTGGGTGACCTGCCCCTGGCCCGAGGATTTTTCCAAGATTGTGGAATATCAGTGGAATGAAGTGCTGATCCCCTATTGGAAGGAAGCCGTGGCCTTTGCCAACGCCCATGGGATCAAGCGCATCGCGCTGGAAATGCACCCGGGCTTCTGCGTATACAATCCCGAGACCCTGATGAAGCTGCGCAACGCGGTGGGCGACACCATCGGCGCCAACTTCGACCCCAGCCATCTGTTCTGGCAGGGCATTGACCCGGTGGCCGCGCTGCGCTACCTGGGCGATGCGGTATACTACTTCCATGCCAAGGATACCAAGATCGACGAGATCAACACCGGCATCAACGGCGTGTTGGATACCAAGCACTACGGCGACGAAATCCACCGCAGCTGGATCTTCCGCACCGTGGGCTATGGCCATACCCATCAGGTCTGGAAGGATATCATGAGCACCCTGCGCCTGATCGGTTACGACGGACCGGTCTCCATTGAGCATGAGGACAGCCTGATGTCGGTGAACGAGGGCCTGATGAAGGCCATCGCCATGCTGAAGGATGTCATGATGTTCGAAAGCACCGGCGAAATGTGGTGGGCTTAATCCTTTAAGCTTTTGGGGCGGCGTCTGCCGCCCCATTCTTTTCGAAATGGAAAGGGAGAGGAAAAAATGAAACGCTGGGTCCGGCCCGCACTGGTTTCCGCCTTGCTCTTGGGCCTGCTGGCGGGGCTTGGTCAAATACCAGATCCCAATGCCCTCGATTCCTTGACCTTTACGCCATTGGTTCAATACACGCCCGCACCGCCCTCCAAGGCGGAACAAATTCCTTGCTATGTTACCAAATCCGGCAAGAAATACCACTTGGATCGGGCCTGCCCATCCCTTCGCGCCTCCAAAAGCATTCGGGAAATCTCTTTGGAGGAGGCGCTGGGCCGCTACCAGCCCTGTCTCCGGTGCGCCGGAGAATAATGTATACTTTGCCATCCAATTCGAAAGATTTCAATTTTTCTTTCCGCCGCTCAAAAATCCATACCCGCATCAATCGACCCCTGGCGGCCTGCCAAACCGCCTTAATGAGCCATAATAAAATGATGGAGGTAGTCCCATGAAAGTATTGGTCACCGGTTTTGAGCCTTTCGGCAATGAAACCGTCAATCCGTCCTATGAAGCCGTAAAACAATTGCCAGACCGCATTGGCCTCGCGGAGGTAATCAAGGCCAAAATTCCGGTAACTTTCGCAACCTCCGGCCCGGTCCTGGAAGAGGCCATAAAACGCCATCAGCCCGATATTGTACTTTGCGTCGGCCAGGCGGGCGGTTGCGCCGGCATTGCCATGGAGCGAGTGGCCGTCAATCTTCAGGATGCCTCCATTCCGGACAACAGCGGGGAACAGCCCGAAGACCAGCCCATCGTGCCCGGCGGGCCGAATGCTTATTTCTCCTCTTTGCCGGTCAAGGAAATGGTGAAGGCCTTGCGGAAGGAGGGCCTTCCTGCTTTCGTGTCCAATTCGGCCGGAACTTATGTCTGCAACCACCTCATGTACACCCTTTTGCATCGGATTCACCTTGAAAACCGTGCCATGCGCGGCGGCTTTATTCATGTGCCCTACTCCATGGAGCAAGCCGCTGGCAAATCCCCTGTGCCGCCCAGCATGGAGCTGAGCCAGATTGTCAGGGCCTTGGAGCTGAGCATTCGAGCGCTCCTTTAGTCCGGCCAAGGCACAGGGTCTGTATGCCCATATCCACAAGAAAACCCCGAAAACCATTGGTTTTCGGGGTTTTGATCCATATGGGTTGAAAATACGCTTCGATCAGCGCTTGCTGAACTGCGGCGCGCGACGGGCAGCCTTGAGGCCGTACTGAGTCGCTCTTACACCCGTTTTCCCTTGGCGTTTCGGGCTTTTCGGGATCGCACATAAAACTGTTGCCCCACTATTTAATCATTAAAATGGGGGCTCGGATACTCCCATTCTCTGATGAAATGCGGTATTCACCACGCCGACAAGCTCCTCTGGTTTATTATACTTCACCTGGGCATAAATGTCCATCGTTGTTTTGCTGTTTTCGTGTCCCGCAAGATACTGAACCGTTTTCGGATCAACACCAGCGTACAGGAGATTAGTTATATAGGTATGCCGAAGCTGATGCGGAGTCACGTCAAAATCAATGGCATACACCAGGTCAGGGTGATTTTTCTGGTGCCCTCCGGGTGTTGGCGTTACGGTGCGTTTGATGCACTGGCCATTTACATACTTATAATAGGTATGCGGTTTGGTGGAG
>DVJW01000105.1 GCA_018716505.1 Candidatus Faecaligallichristensenella faecipullorum
GCAGCCCCTTCATATTCAATCCGCAGCGGCGGCATGTACGCCGCGAGGAGCGGCCCAAGTGGCCGCTTCCTCTATCATTTTCCGGCCGTCACCGAAGGTGACAGGAAAATGATGCAACTCGAAAAAATGAATATTTCATTTTTTCGAAGGGTGTTGACTTTGTCAACACCCAGAGGGTTCGCTGCTTTGTTGCAGCGAACCCCTTTTCTGCGCGCTTCTGCGCGCGGCTATTCGAGGCCCATGGCCTCATCGCAACCCATCATGATGTTCATGCATTGAACCGCGGCCCCGCTGGCCCCCTTGCCCAGATTGTCAAAGCGGCTGACCAACAGGGTTTGATCCTCATGGCCCAGCACAAAGATCTGCATATCATTGGTTCCGGCCAACTCCATGGCGTTTATAAAACCGTCTTCCCAGGCAGCCTCGTCATCAAAGGGCATGACCTTTACAAAGCGCTGGCCCGCATAATGGGCGCTGAGCGCCGCGTGCAGGTCTTTTGCGTGGGGATGGCCGGGCAAAAGCCGGTTAAACAGCGGCACGCTGACCATCATGCCCTGGGGGAAATCCCCCACAATGGGGTCAAACAGTGGCGCTTCCTCCAAACCGGTATAGTGGCGCATCTCCTTGAGATGTTTATGCCGGAGCTTCAGCGCGTACATGCGCGGGCTGTCAAAAACCTTGGGCCGGTCGGGGTCTTCATACTGGGCGATCATCTTTTTGCCGCCCCCGGTGTAGCCGGTGACGGAATGGCAACTTAAAGGAAGCGCCTTGGGAATCAGGCCCATATCCACCAGCGGACGCACCAAGGCGATAAACCCGCTGGCATGGCACCCCGGCACCGCCACCTGGTGGGCGCCGGCTATGCTGCGCCGCTGCTGGCCGGACAGTTCCGGAAATCCGTATACCCAATCCGGAGCCACCCGATTGGGCGGTGCTGGCATCCAGAACCTTGGTGTTTGGATTTTGAATGAAAGAAACCGATTCCCTGGCCGCCTCGTCGGGCAGGCACAGGAACACCATATCCGCCTCGTTGAGCAGGCCGGCGCGCGCTTTCGGATCCTTGCGCAGGGCCGGGTCTATGGTCAGCATTTGGACATCCGGCCGGGCCAGCAACCGCTTATGGATCATAAGACCGGTGGTGCCCTCCTGCCCGTCTACAAAAACCGTTATGCTCATTTCGCTTCACCTCGCAGTAAGATTGTAATATTATACGATGAAAATGAATTTTATGCAATATGGATCGGCAAATATTAATGATTATGATTGTTTTATTCATCCTGTGGATTGGACGGTTGTCCGCCGCTCATGGGGATGAAAACGGATTTTACCGATTGCGCGCGCCAAACTTAACGCGCGTCTGCTGTCTATGGGAAGCGGCGGGATTGTATACTTAAAAAGGCCCAATGCGCCGGGCGCTTGGGCCGGAAAATATCCATCTGGGTCACAGATCGAAAGGTTGTCGCCGGCGCCGGGCAAGGGGATCTTTGCCGGGCCGGTTCTGGAAAAAGCGCGGGGGGGAGCGCGGGGGAAAGCATGGAAATGGGGTTTGCCGGATTCGAGATATGCGAGGATGGATCGAGAAAGGGTTTGACAATTTGGAAGCAGTAAAATTTTTGGATGAGTTGTCCGACGACGTGCGCCGGGCCATTGCGGATATGGGCTATGAGGAGGCTACGCCCATTCAGGCCGCGGCCATTCCGCCGATTCTGGAGGGCAAGGATGTAATCGGCCAGGCGCAGACCGGGACGGGCAAAACCGCGGCCTTCGGAATTCCGTTGGTGGAATCCTTGGATCCCACGGTTCGGGAGGTTCAGGCGCTGGTGCTTTGTCCCACCCGGGAGCTGGCGCTGCAGACCGCGGGGGAGCTGAAGAAGCTATCGCGCTACCGCAGGGGGCTTTCGATTTTGCCGGTATACGGCGGCGCGCCCATTGAGCGGCAGATGCGCGCCCTGCGCGACGGCGTTCAGGTGGTGGTGGGCACCCCGGGCCGGGTGATGGATCATATGCGCCGGGGCACGGTGGACTTTTCGGGCATTCATGTGGTGGTCCTGGATGAGGCGGACGAAATGCTGGATATGGGTTTCCGCGACGATATTCAGACCATATTGGAGGGAACGCCTGAGGACAGGCAGACGGTTCTGTTTTCCGCCACCATGCCCAGGCCCATTTTGAACCTGGCCAAGCGCTATCAGAAAAATCCCATGCACATCGAAATTGCCCACAAGGAAATGACGGTGGAAAAGATCGATCAAAGCTATATCAGCGTGCGCTCTTTCCATAAGGTGGAGCTGTTGAGCCGGCTGCTGGTGAGGGACGATATCCATTTGGCTTTGGTTTTCTGCAACACCAAAAAGTGCGTGGAAGAGGTGGTGACCCAGCTTCAGGCCCGGGGCTTTACCGCGGCCGGACTGCACGGGGATATGCGCCAGATCGAGCGGGATGCCATCATGGCCCGCTACCGCCAGGGCAGCGTCGCGGTGCTGGTGGCCACGGATGTGGCGGCGCGTGGGCTGGATATTGAAAACATCGAAGCGGTCTTTAACTATGACGTGCCCCAGGACGTGGAATATTATGTCCACCGCATCGGCCGCACCGGCCGTGCGGGCAAGGCGGGCAAGGCGTACACCTTTGTGGTGGGCCGGGAAGTGGCCCGCATGTGGGAATACCGCAAAATTACCGGGGCCAGGATCCTGTGCGAACAGGCGCCCACCGGGGAGGCGCTTTTGAGCGTTCAGCGCGAGCGGTTGATGGAAAAGATTCGTTCCAGCGCCGGGAACGAGCGCAATGAGCAGACCTTGGAAATGGCGAGGACCTTGCTGGGCGAGTTTGAGCACCCCGAGCAGGCGGTGGCGGCCATGATGGATATGTTGCTGGCCGCGGAAGGCAGCCGCGCGGATGCCAGCATTGACCTGCGCATTGTGGAGCCGCCTCGCCAGCCCCGTCCGGCGGCGCCTCAATGGCAGCGGCGCGGTCCCCAGCCGGTCAAAGGCGCTCAGGGGGCGGCCAGGCCGGCGGGCCGTTCGTGGGATGAGCGCCGCGACGGATGGAGGGATAGGGGAAACCGTCCCTATAAGCCGCGCGCCGAATACGGCGGACGCCGGAGCAAATAGACTCTAAAAAAATCAAAAACAGGAAGCCGTTATGCGCAAAAGAGGCGCGTCCGGCTTCTTTTTAATTTGTCTGCATAACAAAAGTCCGAACATTAAAACGTAAAATTCTGTATAGTTCCGGAAATGCCTTGAAAAATACAAACAGAACTGTTATTATGCTGGAGGATTGATTAAAAACAATCCAAATTACGAACATTGAAACCATAGGAACTGGACGACTTTTGACTGGGAGGGCATTGTTTATGGAATTAAAGGAAATGTTGTACGAGGGAAAGGCCAAGAAAGTCTTTGCGACGGACAATCCGGACTATGTGGTGGTGGATTATAAGGACGACGCCACCGCGTTTAACGGTCTGAAAAAGGGCGCCATCGCGGGCAAGGGCGAGATCAACAACCGTCTGACCAACCATTTTCTGACCCTTCTTGAGAAGGAAGGCGTGCCCACTCACCTGGTCAAAGAGCTGGACGGCCGCAAAACCTTGGTCAAGAAGGTGGAAATTGTGCCGGTGGAGGTCATCGTGCGCAACATCGCGGCGGGCTCCATGAGCAAGCGGCTGGGCATTCCCGAGGGAACGGATCTGCCCTTTCCGGTGGTGGAATACA
>DVJW01000106.1 GCA_018716505.1 Candidatus Faecaligallichristensenella faecipullorum
AGCCGGCCCACCGGGAAGATGCGCTCCTTGTGGCCGATGTAGCTGACCACGTTCATGGGCTCCCGGGGATCCGCGGTGCAGACCACACCCGCCGGTTTGTTCAAGGCGATGTATACCTTTTTCGCCCGGCCCAAAATCGGTTTTCCGTCCACCTCCACCTGGGCATCGGGCAAAACCCGGTCGCCCAGCCCCCCGATGTGGCCGTCCACCTTGACCCGCCCCTCGGAAATCAACCGGTCGGCCTCCCGGCGGGAACAGAAGCCGCTGTCCGCGATCAGCTTGTTAAGCCGAACGCCCTGGGAATTGGTGTCCTGCATGATAAACTCCTTTGATGTGATTTCAATCGCTCTCGTCCAGACAGAGCTCGTATCGCAAATGATCCAAAAATCCGCGCACCATGCGCAGGTTTTCCTGGTATATGCGAAGCCCGGGCGCGGTGCGCATCCGGTCCTGCTTGGAATTCAAGGTGTGATAGGCCTTTTCCAGCCTGCGATAGGTCTTTTCATAGGACTGGACGGGGCTGGTGCCCTCGTCCATGCTGTCCCACAGCACGCACAGCCCGCCCACCTCGTCCAACAGATCGGCGTCGATGAGCACCCGCATCTCGTCGGACAGCTCGGCCAGGGGCCGCTTTTTTTCCGAGTGCATGGCCACCAGATATACCACCCGGCTGATGGTGTGGGCGTCATAGCCCGCCCGGGCCAGATAGCCCCGGCAGAGCTCGGCGCTGGCCAGGGCGTGGTCGTCGTTGGGCATCCGGGAAAAGCCCGAATCATGGAAGATGGCCGCGGTCAACGTCAGAAACGGGTCGGCCGGGACCTCCTTCAATAGCCTTTGGGCCCATCCGAACACCCGTCTGGTGTGCTGATACCGGTCGCGGAAGGGGAACTGCCTGCGCTGGGGCGCTGAGCACAGGGGCTGGGCCAGTTCGGCCCTTACGAATTCAAACATCGCGCGATAGATTTCTTCCATGGATCAGGCCTCCTTTGAGAAGGTCGTCTGTTCGCCGGGCGCGGCTGTTGAAAAATTCCGAAAAAACGGAAAGACGTTTTTTCGAAGGGAGGTCGGCTTTGTCAACACTCACAAATCATTGACAATCTTACCTTTTTCGTTTGGGGATGCATGAAGGGGCTGAGCCCCTTCATATTCAATCCGCAGCGGCGGCATGTACGCCGCGAGGAGCGGCCCAAGTGGCCGCTTCCTCTATCATTTTCCGGCCGTCACCGAAGGTGACAGGAAAATGATGCAACTCGAAAAAATGAAGTTTTCATTTTTTCGAATTTACAGCCAGTATAGCATATTTGGCCGCGTTTGAACAGGCCGGATTTGGGGTGAAATTTTTTCGCTTTTCCCTCCCTCGGTTGACCCGCCGCCCCGAAAGCTTTATACTAGGAGGGCGGATTGCTATGGAAATATGGAAGGAGCTATACCATGGACCTTAAAAAAATGGACGCCCTGATCGACGGTTGGAAAGACGAAATTTTAAACACCCTTTCGGGCTGGATCGCCCAGCCCAGCGTGAACGCCCCGGCCGAGGGCGAGGGCAAGCCCTTTGGAAGCGACGTGCGCAATATGCTGGATCTGGCCCTGGCCGACGCGGCCCGAATGGGCATGGCCACCCGGGAATTCGACGGCTTCGCGGGCGAGGTATCCCTGCCCGGCGACGGCAGCGCGGACAGCCAGAGCATGGGCATCCTGGCCCACCTGGACGTGGTGCCCGCCGGGGACGGCTGGGTGCGGCCGCCCTTTGCCCTGACCGTGGAGGATGGCCGCCTGTACGGCCGGGGCGTGGGCGACGACAAGGGCCCGGCTTTGGCCGCCCTGTTCGCCATGCGCGCGGTCAAGGAGGCCGGCATCCCGCTCAAGGACAACGTCAAGCTGATCCTGGGCTGCGATGAGGAGACCGGCATGAACGACCTGCGCCATTATGCCCAGGTGGCCGGAAAGACCGACTACGGCTTTTCCCCGGACGCGGATTATCCGCTGATTAACCTGGAAAAGGGCTCGGCGGGCCTGCTTTTGAGCAAGGTCACCGGCGGCGAGGACGGAGCCGGGATCCCGGTCTATGAATTATACGCGGGCGAGCGGTGCAACGTGGTGCCCGGACTGGCCTGGGCCGAGGTGGGGCTGGAAAATCTGTCCTTTGAGGCGCTTCAGGATAAGGTCCGGGCCATTGAGGCGGCCCACCAGGCCGAAAAGTTCAGCCTTTCGGTGAAGAAGGCCGAAAACGGCCGGGCGCGCATTGAGGCCGTGGGCGTGTCGGCCCATGCCTCCATGCCGGAACTGGGGGTCAACGCCATGGGCATGCTGCTCATCGCCCTGAAGGAGCTGGGCGCGGGCGGAGGAAGCAGGGAAGCCATCGCCATTTTGGCGGACAAGCTGGGCCTGGAGGGCGACGGAAAATCCCTGGGCATTGCCATCAGCGACGAGGAGTCCGGGGCGTTGACCTGCAATCTGGGCCTCTGCCGGTACGACGGCCATTACCTGACCGCCCAACTGGATATTCGCCGGCCCATTTCCTCGGATCCGGCGGTGATTTGCGGCAACGCCGCGGTGGCCCTGTCCCCGGCGCGCATGGCCGTGACCCTTTTGGGCGCCAAGGAGGCCCACTATGTGCCCAAGGATCACAAGGTGGTCAGGGGCCTGCTGGAGGTATACCATGAGGTCACCGGCCTTCCGGCCTACGCCTTTTCCATCGGCGGGGGCACCTATTCCCGCATGATGCCCAATACCGTGGCCTTTGGCTGCAACTTCCCGGGCGAGGTGGACACCGCCCACATGCCCGACGAGAGCGTAAGCCTGGAAAAGTATATGCTCAGCATTCACGTCATGGCCCATGCCATCGCGCGTCTGGCGGGCAAAGAGGCGGGGCGTTGACTTTGTCAGGAAAATGAAGGCTTCATTTTCTTGAGTTGCATCCCCCTGAACCGGTTCTGCCGGTTCCGATTGCGACCATGAGGAGGCGATCTGATGGACAAGGCGTATCTGGATCTGGCCCTGTCGGAGATGAAATGGCTGCTCTCCATTCCCAGCCCCAGCGGGTTTACCATGGAGATTTCTGAAAAGCTGGTTGCGCGTCTGAAGGAGATGGGCTTTGAGCCCCGCCAGTCCCTCAAGGGCGCGGTGACGGCCCTGTTGGGCGGGGAAGGGCGGCCCCTGGTGCTGGCGGCCCATGTGGACACCCTGGGCGCCATGGTGCGCGCCATAAAGCCCAACGGCCGGCTGAAGGTGGCCCATGTGGGGGGCCTTAATTTAAACGCCGTGGAGGGCGAGAACTGCCTGGTGCATACCCGCGGCGGCCAGTGCTACACCGGGGTGTTTCAGACCGTCCATCCCTCCACCCATGTGTACGCCGACGCCCGGGCCCTGGAGCGCAGCGAGGAAAACATGGAGGTTGTGCTGGATGAAGACGTGCACACCCAGGAGGAAACCCGCGCGCTTTCCGTTTGCGCCGGGGATTTCGTGAGCTTTGACCCGCGCACCGTGTTCACCCCCTCGGGCTATATCAAGAGCCGCCATCTGGACGACAAGGCCGGGGCCGGGATTTTGCTGGCCCTGGCGCGCATGGTCAAGGATGGGGCGCTGGCCCTGAACCGGAAGGTGTATATCCTGTTCACCACCTATGAGGAGGTGGGTCACGGCGCGGCCTCGGCCCTGCCGGAAGACGCCCAGGAGGTGATCTCGGTGGATATGGGCTGCGTGGGCGAGGATCTGACCGGGGACGAGACCATGGCCTGCATCTGCGCCGGGGACAGCCGCGGCCCCTCGGATTATCAGGTCACCGGCGCGCTCGTGGACACGGCCCGGCGCCTGAATCTTCGGCACGCGGTGGATGTCTACCGCAGCTATGTGTCGGACGCGGATGTGGCCCTGACCTCGGGCCATGAGGTGCGGCATGGGGCCGTGGGCCCCGGGGTGTTTGCCTCCCATGCCTACGAGCGCACCCATATCAGCGGCATCGAAAACACCCTGGCGCTGCTGGCGGGCTATGTGTCCTGAGCTTGATTTTTGTCAAAACCTGCTCTATAATGGACAGGAATAGAGGTAATTTTTGCTATTGAAGGGGGAGTACCAATGCCGAAATTTGGGGTCAGCATCTACAGCGTGAGCCGGAAGATCGAAGCCGGGGAATGGACGGCCATGCAGGGCATTCGATGGTTGGCTGAGCAGGGCGCTCAGTCCATTGAGATCGTGCCCTTTGGCATCGACTTTGTAAAGGAACCCGAGCTGATCGGGAAATGCCTGGACGAGGCCGATAAGTGCGGGGTGCCCATCGAGAACTTTTCGCTGAATGCCAACTTCCTTCAGCTCACTCCGGCCGAATATGACCAGGAGATGGAGCGGGTCAAAGGCTATATCGATATTTCCCACAAGCTCAAGGTGCCCACCATGCGGGTGGACTGCTCGGCCTTCCGCCGGCCCATTGAGACCAACACCACCGCCAACTTCATTCAGGAGCTGCCCACCATCATCGCCACCTACCGGGAACTCTGCCGCTATGCCGAGCCGTATGGCATCACCATTTTGCTGGAAAACCACGGCTTCCATGTCAACGGCTCCGAGCGCACCGCCCAGATTTTCGAGGCCATGAAGGACGTGAAGAACTTCGGCGGACAGCTGGACTGCGGCAACTTTGTGTGCGTGGACGAAAGGCCGGAAATCGCCATCCAGAAGAACATCGCCTATGCCACCACCATCCACATGAAGGACTTTTACATCCGGCCCGAGGAGCGCGACCCGGGCGACGCCAAGCAGTTCGATTGCTCCAACAGCTGGTTCCGCTCGGTGGGGCGCAGCTACCTGCGCGGCTCGATTCTGGCCCAGGGCGATCTGGATATGCCCAAGATCATCGCCACCATCAAACATTCGGGCTTCGACGGCAATATCTATATCGAGTATGAGGGCATGGAGGATTGCCTGTACGGCACCAAGGTTTCGCTGGATAACCTGATCCGGCTTTGGAATCAGGCGTAAATGTTCAAGACTTTAAGCGGCGCGGCCCCATGGTTTTATGCCATGGGGCCGCAATGTTAGGGGAACAATGTCTCGATGATCCGTCGGGCGCACTGTTTGGGACTAAGCAGGCTGGTATCTACCCTTAGACTGTAAGCGATATTCGAGGCCATGAGCGCCTTCTGCTCCTCGGATTGGGTTTCGTACCGGTCGCCGCGCGCAATGTTGCGCTGCCGGCAAATTTCCAGCGGACAATAGATTTCCACAATATCCAGGGGATTGTCCCTCAAAATTTCCATCAATCGCTGGTAGTGGGGCCGGATCTCCGCCCGTTCCACCAAAATTCCGTCAATCAGCACGTTTTTGCCCATATCGGAAAATAGCTTGGCTGTGTGATACATCAGCAGAATGGCTTCGCTTAAATATTTCCAATAGTTTTCCCGCAGGTATTTTTCCCCGACCATCTCCTGAAACAGGTCGTTGGCCACCACATAAAAGAAAACCTCATCCCGCGCCTGAAGCGCCTCCACGATGGAGGTTTTCCCCGAGCTGGTTACCCCATTTAAAAACAAAATTCTGCCCTTTTCCATATTTAATCTCCCTCCTTGGCCGCGGTTTCTTCGGGAAGAGAGGGTTTCCTGCTGTTGCCCCGCATATCAATTTCGATCAGTTCCCTGTGCCCCGAGGCGTCAAATCCGATCAGATATTGGGTCAGGTTCGCCGCCGGGCAGGCATGGTTGGGGATTACCCGCACAAAGTCCCCGGGCATGAGGCCGCATTCCCCGGCAAATTCCGCCCGGCCCACCTCCTCGCTGAGCGCGGCCAGGGTAAGGGACGGATGGCCCATGATGATGCCGTGGCCGCTCAGGGAAGAAACCCCGTGGGCGCCCTTGTCCAGCCCCAGGCACTTGGAGCCGATGTTGAGAATCAGCCGGTTTCCGTGCCGGGCGATGACGCTGCCCAACACGCTCAGCGCGCAGTCCTGAACCTGGGCCGACCCAAAGGAGACCTGCATGGCGTCCTGAAACGGATATACCCCGGGCCGCAGGATGTCGATGCCCGGATGGTAAGCGCTGAACCGCAGGCAGGGGGTGCAGCCCGAGGCCGTGAACAGGGGAAGGGAAAGGGATTGCCCGATGCGCTCGCGCAGCCCATGCAGGATATCCCCGTCTTCCTGGGCGATGCGCATAAGGGCCGCCTCGTCCGGGGCCGAATAGGCGTGGCCCGGGTGGGAGGAAAGGCCGACGAGCTTTAGGGCCCTCAGATTTGCGGTGATTTCCCGGGCCAGGGCTTCGGCCCCGTCCGGAGATACGCCCAGCCGGTGGATGCCGGTGTCGATGATGAGCAGCACCTCGGCCCTGCCGCCCGAGGTGAGCAGGGCGTCGTTGAGCGCCCGGGCGTTTTCCATGGAATCCACGCTCAAAATCAACCGGCCCAAACGGGTCATTTCCGCCAGGCGGGCCAAATTGGCCCGGCCCATCACCGGATAGGCCAGCATCACCGGCCCCAGGCCGTCCCGGAGCAGCGCTTCGGCCTCGTCCAGGGTTCCGGAAAGAAAGCCCGCCGCCCCGGCCTCCCTTTGAAGGCGCGCCAGGGCCAGGGATTTGTGGGTCTTGGTCATGGGCCAAAGCTGTTTGCCCTGCCCGTTGGCCAGGGCCTGCACGTTTTTTAGATTGCGCCGGAGAATATCCATATCCAATAGATACGCCGGGGTTTGCAGATCGTCAAACATCATGTTTCCGCCTTTCTTTCATGGGGTTCGCCCTTTAAACGTTCCACTTCCACCACGCGCAGCACGCTGTCCTCCACCGTAAAGCGCACGTCGTACCCCGCGAAGGGAACCCCGTACCGGCGGTTTGGATCCTTTTGATAGGCGGGCCGGGGATCCTGGGCCAAAACGCCCATCAGCGCGCTTCGGGCGCGCTCGGGAATTTGGCTGAGCAGGCTTTCCGGGAAGTCCACCTCCAAAAGGGGGGCGTTGTCCCGGGGCGAAAAACCGCCCGTGGCCTCGGGGTGGCAATCCGAAAGGGGGATATAGGGCTTGATGTCAAAGATGGGCGTGCCGTCCATCAAATCCGCCCCCGCCACGCGCAGCACCGGTCCCAGTTCCGCGCTCTGTTCCACGCCCAACAGCCGCACCGAGGAAAGGCCGATGGGGTTGGGGCGGAAGGGCGAGCGGGTGGCGAACACCCCCATGCGGACATTGCCCCCCAGCCTGGGCGGGCGCACCGTGGCCGACCAGCCTTCGCGCACCGACTCGGAAAACTGCCAGATCAGCCAGATATGGGAAAACCCCTCAAGTCCCCGCACCGCGTCCGGGTTGCGGTAGGGCGGGATAAAGACGATTCGCCCCTCCAATTCCTTTACCAGCCCGCTTTGGCGCGGGATGCCGAACTTGGTGGGGAAATCCGTTTGAATATGGGCGATAATCTGCATTTCGTTCATCCTTCGACCGGCCTTTTTGTTGTTTTTCAGCCCCTATTATACCGCCTTTGGGGCGCGCGGGAAAGGGTTTATTTTTTCTCCCCCTTCAAAATCACTGTGGTAAAATACGAGGGGTTGCCGGTGGGGGCGTCCTCCAGGGGACCCACCCATTGATCCTCAAGGCCCAGGTTGCGGATGGCGTAGGCCTGGCGGTGGGCGGCCTTTTGCTGCAGGGCGGCCAGGCTTTTGCCGCACTTCATGATGACCGCGTTGCCCGCGGGCAGGGGCTCGTCCTCCTGGATCTGATCCACCACGGTCAGGGTTTCCCGCTGTTCGCAGAGCGCCACCCCCATCTCGGCCGCGGCCGCGCACATGGTGGGAATGCCCGGGATGACCTTGACCGGGTGATGGGGCCGAAGGAGACCGGCCAGATAGCTGCTGGAGGCGTAGACCCCCGGGTCGCCCAGCACCGGATAGACCATGGTGGGGTGAACCTTCAAAAGTTCCAGCAGTTCCCGGGCCGCCTGCTCATGGGCGGCCCGCCAGTCCGCGCGGTTGCCGGTCATGGGCATGTGCAGGTGGTAGACCGGCTTTTGGGCCATGTACGCCCCCGCGATTTTTTGCACCACGCTTTCCCCGCGGCCGCTGTCGGCCAGGGCAATGGCGTCGGCCCGTTCCAGGGCCCGGGCGGCCTTTAGGGTCAAAAGTTCGGGATCTCCGGGGCCAACGCCCGCGAATATTAACATAATGGCGCTCTTCCTTTCTGGTTGCAGTTCATTGACCCCGCCCGGCGGCCGGGGTATAATCGATTCAGTCACTTTTTGAATATCACAGGGGGTTCAACCATGGCCCAAGATCAGCCGCTGTTTGTGTTTGACCTGGATTCCACCATCACCCAATGCGAGCTCTTGCCGCTGTTGGCCCGGGAAATCTCGGCCGGGGCTCAAATGGAGGCGCTCACCGAGCGCGCCATGGGCCAGGGCGAGCCCTTTGAACAGAATTTCCGGGCCCGGGTGGAACTGCTGAAGGATATCCCGCTGCCCCGCGCCCGGCGAATCGCCGCCTCCATGCCGCTGTTCCCGAAAATCGCGGATTTTATCCGGCGCAATCCAGACAGGTGCCGGATTTTGACCGGCAATCTGGACGTATGGATTGAGGAACTGATCCGCGATTTGGACATGCGGGGCCGCTGCCTGTGTTCCCGGGCGGCGGTTTCGGGGGACCGTCTTTTGGGGGTGGAGCGGGTGCTGGATAAGGGGGAAGCGGCCCGGTCGCTGCCCCATCCCTTTGTGGCGGTGGGGGACGGGGACAACGATATCGAGCTGCTTCGGGCCGCGGATTTTGGGGTGGCCTTTTCCGGAGCCCGGAGCGCCAGTCCGGCGCTTCAGGCCGCGGCGGACGGCCTGGCCCAAAGCGAGGAGGCGCTGATGAAACTGCTCAGCGGCTTTTTGCGGGATCCGGATTTTGCAGGGTAAAGATGTACACCGGGTTTTGGCCGGTCATCAGCTGATAGCGCCCCAGCTTGCGCGGCTTGGCCGCGCTGATCTCCACGATGTCCGAAAGCGCGAATTCCCGGGCGATTTCCGTGAGCTCGGACAGGGTTTCCAGGGTCACCGCATTGACGACCAGGCGCACCCCCGGATTTTTGTCCAGCAAAACTTTGATGATTTCGCGCATATTGCCCGAGCTGCCCCCGATAAAGGCGTGGGTGGGCGCGGGCAATGCCGTTAAAGCCTCAGGCGCCGCGCCCTCCACCACCCTCAGGTTGTCAAGCCCAAACTTTTGGGCGTTCCTTTGGGTGAGGGCCGCGGCCTCGGGCTTTTTTTCGATGGCGTATACCTGGCCTCCGGGCAGCATCCGGGCGCATTCCACGGCCACCGAGCCGCTGCCCGCGCCCACGTCGTACACCACGGCCTCGGGGGTGAGGGCCAATTTGGACAGGGAGACGGCGCGCACCTCGCTCTTGGTCATGGGCGCCTCGCCCCGGTCAAAGGCCTCGTCCGGCAGGCCGTAGGTGATGATCTCCTCTTTCCAATTCGGGTTGTCCACCAGCATCACGCTCAGCGGGTGGAATTCCTGATCCTTTAATTCCTGGGCCGCGCCGCGAAGGATGCGCTCCTGAGGATCGCCCAGCCGCTCGCCGACGGTCACCGGAAGGTGGCCCAATTGGGCGCCGCACAGCCGCTCCAGGGCCTCCCTGGCCCCGTTTTCCCCGCCCAAAAGGGCGAATACCGAGGGGTTGCGCCGCACTTCCGAAACCAAATCCCAATTCCTTCCGTGCAGGCTGATGGGCCGGACCTGTTCCCAACCCCTGCCCAGCCTGGCGCAAAGGCCCTGCAGGCTTCCGACGCCCGGAATCAGGCGGGTCTCCAGGCCCTCCAAAAGGGGAAGCAGCCCGCGCGCCCCGCTGTAAAAGCCCACGTCCCCGGAAAACAGCACCGCGAACCGGCTGAGGGGCGATTCCCGAATCATCCGGGCGATATCCCGGGCCAAAATGGCCGGATACGTGGGCTTGCCCGCGCAATCCACCGCATCCAGCATGCGTTGGGCCCCGATGAGGGCGTCGGCCTCCAGGATGGCCCGCCGTCCATCCAACGTCATGCTGCCCGTATCCCCCAGGCCGATGCCCACCAGCTCCACCCGCTTTTTCACCGGGGGCAGCTGAAAGCGCGCCTCCAAAATGGAGAGGATTTCCTCCAGGGAATGGCCCGAGGCCTGGGCCGGCCGGCCGATGATGACCGCCTGGGCCCCGGCCCGCCCGGCCGCGCGAATCTTGGCCGCGTAGCCGCCCGCGTCTCCGGTGTCCTTGGTGACGAGATAGCGC
Source organism: Candidatus Faecaligallichristensenella faecipullorum (assembly GCA_018716505.1). Classification (GTDB taxonomy): domain Bacteria; phylum Bacillota; class Clostridia; order Christensenellales; family Aristaeellaceae; genus Faecaligallichristensenella; species Faecaligallichristensenella faecipullorum. The sequence goes on from DVJW01000106.1 coordinate 10,202, forward strand.
GCCTGGGTAAAGCGCAGCATGGCAAAGTTCATTTCTTCGTCAAAGGGGCCCTGCATGGCCAGGATGCGCTCGGGCTTGAGGCCGCATTGACCACAGGCCGCCAGCGAGCTTTCCAGGGGCAGCACCCGGGCGTACAGCCGGGCTCTGAGGCCTTCGTCCGCGCAAAAGGCCGGAAGCTCCTTGCTGCCGGTGGTGAGCAGAACGGTTCCCTGGGTGCTCTTCAGGTACTCCGCGCAGGAGGCGCTGTCCGGGAAATAAATCCCGTCCTGAACCCCGGCGGTGCTGGGGCGAAGCAGGCGCAGGTAGTCCGTGCCCGCCTTCCGGCAGGCGGCGGAAAGGTTTTCGCTGACCTTGTCCGCGTAGGGATGGGTGGCGTCCACCACCGCGTCGAAGCGGTTGGCCTCCAAAAACTCCTGCATCTGGTTCTGATCCATGCGCCCGGTGTGCAGGGTCAGATCCGGCCGGGCATCGATCAGGTTCTCCCCGTATCCGGTGGCCACCGAGGCGGTGAGGGAGAGGCCCCGGCCGGACAGCGCCTGGATCAGGCGCCGCCCTTCCAATGTTCCGGCGAACACGCACAGCTTAGACATCCTTATACCCCCTGGGCGTGACCATTTTGCCGGAGAGATTCCGGGTCTGGCTGTTGCCGATGAACACGGTGGTGAACATATCCGCCTGATGGTCCGCCAGTTCTTTAAGGCTCATGAGCTCATAGGATTCGCCATCCCGGCCGATGTTGCGCACCGCGCCGCAGACGGTTTCGGGGGCCTTGTGGCGCAGCAGAATTTCCACCGCCCGCCTGAGATAATCCGCCCGCTTCATGCTGGAGGGATTGTAAAGCACAATGCTGAAATCCGCCCGGGCCGCCATATCCAGCCGGGCCTCGATTTTTTCCCAGGGGGTGAGCAGGTCGGACAGGCTGATTACCGCGAAATCGTGGGTCAGGGGCGCGCCCAGCACCGCCCCGCCGCTCAGGGCCGCCGTCACCCCGGGAATGACCTCGATTTGAAGATCGCGCCCCTGGGCCAATTCATAGATCAGCCCGGCCATGCCGTACACCCCGGCGTCCCCGCTGGAGATCATGGCCACGCTTTTGCCCGCGCAGGCCGCGTCTATGGCCATGCGGCAGCGGCCGGCCTCCTGGCGCATGGGGGTGACCAGATATTCCTTGTCCGGGAAATGGGGCTTGACCAGATCCACATACACCGAATATCCGGCGATGACCTGGGCTTCCTGCAAAGCCTGGGCCGCGCGGATGGTCATTTGATCGTAGCTGCCCGGGCCCATGCCCACAACCGAAAGTTTATTCAAAGCAAACCCTCCAATCCTCTGTTGCCGCGGCCATGGTGACGCCGCCTGAAATGGTCTTGCGAAGGATGAGTTTGGCCCCGGGCCCGGCCGAAACCATGGCCGCCCGCTCGCACACGTTGTCCACGCCCACGGTCTTTTGGACAAAATCCGAGCCGGTGAATTCGCCCCCAAGGGCCATGAGCCGGGCGGCCGGATAAAACCGCGCGCCCCAGTTGTGCGCCGCACAAAAGTCCAAAAGCCCCTGCTCGTCCCGCTTCACATCGATGGAGGCGACGGAGCAAACGGCCTCGGGGTGGATGGGCAGCGCGCTTAAAATTTCCTCAAAGGCGGAGCGGGGCGTGCCCCGCCGGCAGCCGACGCCCAGGTGCAGCTTTTGGGGCACCAGATAGAGCGTCTCCTCAAAGGGATTTTTCTTCAGGCAGGAGATCGCGGCCCCCAGCGCCCCGGAATCCCCCCAAAACACCCCGGCGGGCGGCGGCCCCTCCACCGGGAAATCCGAACAGAGGGGCAGATCCCGCTCCAAAATCGCCGCGGAAAAGCGCTTGGCCAAATCCATGGAGCCAATGGACAAGCCCGCTTTGGCGGCCCAGGCGTCCACCGAAAAGCGCTTGTTTACGTCGGTGGCCGTGGTGATGACCGGCTGGGCCCCGATGGCCCGGGCGATGCGCAGGGCCAGGGCGTTGGCGCCCCCGATGTGGCCCGAGAGCAGCGAAACGACCCATTTCCCGGTCTCGTCCGACACGATCACCGCCGGATCGCGGGTCTTTCCCTTCAAAAACGGGGCGATGGCCCGCACCGCGATGCCGCAGGAGCCCACAAAGACCAGGGCGTCGGAGACCGGAAAGCGCGCTTCCACCAGCGGGCGCAGGTTGCCCTCGGGCCGCAGGCATTCGGTTTCATATTCCCCCTCCAGGGCCCGGGCGATGCGCCCGGCGGTTTCCATGCCCCGGCGGCTGAAGGCCAGGATCACCCCGCGCTTCATTTTTGAGCCTCCCGGAATTCGGTGGAAAAGCCGGGATCATACAGCTTGGAGCGCTCATAGTCCGCGCCCAAAAAGCCGCCCACCAGAATCAGCGCGGTCTTGGTGATGTGATTTTCCCTGGCGGTGGCGCACAGGTCCTTCAGCGCACAGCGGAAGATCTTTTCATCCGGCCAGCTGGCCCTGTACACGATGGCCGCCGGGGTGTCCGGGGCATAGCCCCCCGCCAACAGCTCCTTTTGCAGGCCCTCCAAAAGCCCGGTGCTCAGAAACAGCACCATGGTGGCCCCATGGCTGGCCAAAGAACGGATGTTCTCCTTTTCCGGCACCGGGGTGCGGCCCTCCATGCGGCTGATGATGACGGTCTGGGACACCTCGGGCAAGGTGTATTCGGCCTTCAGGCTGGCCGCGGCCCCGCAAAAGGCGCTCACCCCGGGGCAGACGTCGTATTCGATGCCCGCCTTTTGAAGTTCGTCAAACTGTTCCCGCACCGCGCCGTAGATGCTGGAATCCCCGGTGTGCAGCCGCACGGTGGTGAGGCCCCGGGCCTCGGCGCCGCGAATGATGTCCATGACCTGTTCCAAGGTCAGGCGGGCGCTGTCATGGATTTCGCAGCCCGGCTTGGCGTAATGGAGCAGATCTGGGTTGACCAGCGAGCCGGCGTAGATGATCACGTCCGCCTCGTTTAAGAGCCGCGCCCCGCGCACGGTAATGAGATCCGGGGCTCCGCAGCCCGCGCCCACAAAGTGTACCATGATGGATTCCTCCTGAGAATTAGAGTTTTATTTTTTAAAGGGGATTGGCGTTGCGTATTCCTTTTGCAAAGGGAAGCGAAATTCCCCTGGCGGGGAGGCTTTTTTCTTGGAGGGCCCAGGGGGAGGTTTCCCCCTGAAATCCCCTTGGGAAGGGGAAACGTTTTTATGAGGGGGCCAGGGGGAGTTCCGATCCTCCCCCTTAGGCCCCCTCAAACACCCCCTAACCCCCTTCAAACGGCCGCTGCGGGGGCTTGCCGCCCCCGGCGCGGGGCCTCCCCCGCAACGCTCCGCTAAAGGTTCGCTGAATTTGCCCGCTAAACGCGGCAAAACAAGAAAAAGGCCCTAATCCAGCGAGCTTTGCGCTTCGGTTAGGGCCTTAGCCCTTATCCTGCCGTGCCTGGCACGGCAAATTCCGATGGCCAGAAGCGGAGCGAACGTTACCCCAAAACCGCTAGAGGGGGTAGGGGTGGTTTGGAGGGGCCTAGGGGGAGGTATTACGGAAACCTCCCCCTGGCCCCTCCATGAAATGAGCCCCCCTCCATGGGGATTTAAAGGGGGACCCTTTGGAACCCTCCTCTTACTCCTCCCGCTTAACCATCTGATACAGCGCGGCGTTGACGATGGCCGCGGCCACATTGCTTCCGCCCTTGCGCCCCCTGGCCACGATGTGGGGGATATCCAAAGAGAGAATTTCTTCCTTGGCCTCCACCACGTTCACAAAGCCCACCGGCACCCCGATCACCATCCTGGGGCGCAGCTTGCCCGCGCGCACCAGCTCGCTTATGGCGAACAGGGCGGTGGGCGCGTTGCCGATGGCGAAGACGCAGCCGCCCAGGGTTTGGGCCGCCTTTTCCATGGACACCCAGGAGCGGGTCAGGCCCCGCGTTTTGGCCTCCCGCGCCACCTCTTCATCCCCGATAAAGCAGTGCACCTGGCTTCCGAACCGGGCCAAAATCCGCTTGTTGATGCCGGCCATGGCCATGGTGGTGTCGGTGACGATGGGGCAGCCTTCCCGGATGGCCGCCTGGAGCGCGGGCACCGCGTGGGGGGAAAACACCAGGTTGTCGAAATAATCGAAGTCCGCGGTGGTATGGATCACCCGCCGCACCACCAGATCCACCTCGGGATCGGGTTTGCGCCCGCCCAGTTCCCGGGCGATGATTTCAAAGCTCTGCCGCTCAATATCCAATGGTTTCATTTCGTAGTTTCCTTTCCAGACACTTGTCGATAAAACGCCGGGCGGCCTTGGGATGGCCCATGAAGGCCAAATGGGGATAGCCCGCGTACAGGGTTTCGCTCGCATAGGCGCATCTCCATGCCCGGCCGCTGGGCTTTTGGGCCGACAGACCGCGCCCCGGGTCGTCCGCGTCCCATCGATGAAATTCATGGCCGGGCAATGTGTCGCCCGCTTCAAACAGCAGGCTGTCCTCCTGGGCGCTCAAGGTGGCGTAGCCAAAGCGCCGGAGCGTTCCGGCGTCCCGGCATTGGGTGGGGAACAGGCCGGCCATGGGCCACTGGTCGATGGCGCGGGTCAACAGCATAAACCCGCCGCATTCCGCGATGGTGGGCAGGCCGGACTGTATGGCGGCTTTCAGCTCCCCCAGCAGGGCGCGGTTTTGGGCGAGCCTTTCGGCGTACAGCTCGGGATAGCCCCCGCCCAGCAGCAGCCCGTGGACGCCCTCGGGCAGATGGGCGTCGGAAAGGGGGCTGAAGGGCACGAGTTCGGCCCCCATTTCCTCCAATAACTCCAGATTGTCCGCGTAATAGAAGCAGAAGGCCCTGTCCCGGGCGATGGCCACCCGCACGGTCTTTTCCCGCTTTTGGGGCGCGGGCGGGCGTTCCAGGGGCGGAGCCTCAGCCATCAGGGCGGTCAGCCCGTCCATATCCAGGCTCTCTTCGGCCCGGGCGGCCAAAATTTGAAGCTTGCCCCGGAGGTTTTCCACCTCGGCTGCGGTGACCAGGCCCAGATGGCGGCTTTCCAGCGCGCATTCCGGACAGGGGGGCAGGTATCCCAAGGCCTTCAGCCCGGTTTCCCGCTCCAGGGCGGCCTTGAGCGAAGGGTAAAGCGCCCCGGAGACGTTGTTGAAGATCACCCCGCGCACCAGGCCCGGGCTTCGAAAATCCGAATAGCCCCGGGCCATGGCCGCGGCCGACAGCGCCATGCCCCGGGCGTTGACCATCAGCACGATGGGGGCGCTCAAGGTTCGGGCCACATGATAGCTGGAGGCGAAATCGCTGTCCATGCTCAGCCCGTCGTACAGGCCCATGACCCCCTCGATCACGTTGAGCGCCCCGGCGTGGCGGGCAAAGGATGAGCGGGCCTGGACTTCGGTCAAAAAGAACAGGTCGATGTTGCGGCTCTGGGCCCCGATGACCCTGGAATGAAACATGGGGTCAATGTAATCGGGCCCGCACTTGAAGGAGGCCACATCCGCGCCCCGGTTTTTCAGGGCCTGGAGCAGGGCCAGGGTCAAGGTGGTCTTGCCGCAGGAGCTGTTGGTGCCGGCGATCATCAGCCGGGGCGCGTTAATCTCCATCGGCCCACCGCCCGCAGGGCACGTCCTCGCCCCGAAGAATTTTGTATACCGAATCCATATCCAGGTTTTGGCGCACCAGCGCGGCCAGCCGGTCGAACTCCCGCTCCCTGAATTCCTTCATGGTCAGGATTTCGTCCCGGTTTTCCGACAGGCCCTTTTGGGACCGGATATGGTTCACCAGGGCGCGGTAAAACACCCCGGTGTCAAAGATGCCGTGCAGATAGCTGCCCAGCACGTTGCCCTGGCGGTTCATCACCCCGTCCGGGGTTTCCCGGCCGTTCAACGTTAAGAAGGGCAGGCACTCCGGGCCAAAGGCATTGACCCCGCTGTGGATTTCGTAGCCGTCCAATTCCGTTCCGTTGAGGGCGCTCAGCCAGCCGGAACCGCAGTTTATGCTGCCCTTGGCCTGAACCGTGGTCTTGCCCGGGTGAAAGGTGACCTCAAAATCCAACAGCCCCAGCCCGGCCAGCTCGGGAATCCGGGATTCGGTGTGCTCCGGGTCGTGCAACCGCTGGCCCAGCATTTGATAGCCCCCGCAGATGCCCATGACCATGCCCCCGGAGCGGGCGCGGCGGATGATCTCGTCGGCCAGGCCCCTTTGCTTGAGCCAGTTTAAATCCTCAATGGTGTTTTTGGTGCCGGGCAGGAGGATCAGATCCGCGCCCTTTAAATCCCCGGGCCGCTCGGCATAGCGCAGGGCAACCCCGGGCTCGGCGCTCAGCAAATTGAAATCCGTGAAATTCGAAATATGGGGCAGGCGCACGATCACGGTTTGAATGGGCCCCTGGCCCGAGCTGCGCTCAAAGCGCTCGGTCACACTGTCCTCGTCCTCCATATCGATGTCCATCCAGGGGATGACCCCGATCACCGGGATGTTCAACAGCCCTTCCAGCATGTTCAGCCCGGGCTCCAGAATCTTGACGTCGCCCCGGAATTTGTTGATGACAATGCCCTTGATGCGGGCCTGCTCGTCCTCGGGCAGCAGCTTCACCGTGCCGTACAGCGAGGCGAACACCCCGCCCGGGTTGATATCCCCGATCAGGATCACCGGGGCGTCCGCGGCCTTGGCCATGGACATATTCACGATATCGCCCTTTTTCAGGTTGATCTCGGCCGGGCTGCCCGCGCCCTCGATGACCACCGCGTCGTATTCGCTTTCCAGCTCGTGGTAAATGGAGCGGATCTGCTCCCTGAGCGCCGGCTTATAGGCCTCGTACTCCATGGCCGACAGGGTGCCCATGGGCTTTCCGCCCACGATCACCTGGCTGCGCCGGTCCGAGGTGGGCTTGAGCAGCACCGGGTTCATCTTTACCGAAGGGATCAGGCCCGCGGCCTCGGCCTGGGTGACCTGGGCCCGGCCCATCTCCAGCCCCTCCTGGGTGGCGTAGGAGTTGAGGGCCATGTTCTGGGCCTTGAAGGGCGCGGCCCGGAGCCCGTCCTGTTTAAAAATCCTGAGCACCGCCGCGCACAGCATGGATTTGCCCACCGAGGAGCCGGTGCCCTGAAACATCAGCGATTTTCCGCGCATTTATATGCCTCCTACTTGACTTTTCATGGCCGGTTTTAAACAACCTTCTGGAGGGGCCAGGGGGAAGATAAATCCCTTTTGCAAAGGGAAGGGAAATTCCCCCTGGCGGGGCGCAAGTTTTATGGAGGGGCCAGGGGGAGGTTTCCGTAATACCTCCCCCTAGGCCCCTCCAAATTAACCGCCCGCGCCAGACATTCGTCTGTCGCGGGTACGGGCTTGCGGAGCCCTTC